>CAZNMF010000473.1:0-5794 GCA_964573795.1 uncultured Solibacteraceae bacterium | reverse complement strand
GGGACGGCGGCGATCATCGTGCCGCGCATCTCCCCGCGGCCGGGATCGTTCGGCCGGATGCCGTACTGCTTGGCGTACGTCGTGAACGGAATGACGACGAAGTCGTCGGCGCCGATGTTGAACCCGCCCGGGCTCGGCCGTTTGGCCATCGTGCCGATCACTTCGTATTCCTCGAAGCCGATGCGCACGGACTTCCCGATCGGATCCTGCGTCGGGAACAGGGCCTCCACGGGCGTCTGGCCGAGCACGACCACGCGGCTGCGGCGCTGCACTTCCGACGCCGTGAAGAACCGTCCTGCGTCGAGCGCCAGCGCGTTGACCTGCGGCCAGCGATCCGTGGCGCCGAGGACCGCCAGCGGCTTCGTGCGCTGGTTGCGGTAGTAGAGCCGCTCGCTCTGCGAGCCCGGGCCGCCCCCGCCCAGCGAGACGTCGACCGTGTCGAGCAGGTCCGATTCGCGCTCGAGCGCTTCGGCGTCCAGCGGCGTGACGTTCGGCCGCTTGATCAATTCCTGGAACGTCTTGCCGGACGCGAAGCTGACGGCCGACATCTTGGTGACGTACACCGTGTCCGGTCCGAGGCCGCGAATCAGATCGCGGAACGACTCGTCGAAGCCGCGAATGAGCGCCGTCATGCCGACGATCGACGTGATGCCGATGACGATGCCGAGCACCGTGAGGAAGGAGCGCATCTTGTTGCCGCGCACCGTGTCCCACGACATCGCGAGGATTTCGGAGAAGAGGCTCCAGCGCATGATCTACTCGCGCCTCAAGGCTTCGATCGGATCGAGCGCGGCCGCCTGCATGGCAGGATAGAGGCCGAACCCGAGGCCGACGAACGCGGTCATGCCGATGCCCAGCGCGACCGACCATGGTTCGACGATCGCGGGCAGCGGGCTCACCTTGCTGATGGCCCACGCAATCAGGAAGCCGAACGCCGTGCCGCAGACGCCGCCGAACGTCGACAGCGTGATCGACTCGGTCAGAATCTGCCAGAGGATGTCGCGCCGCCGTGCGCCCAGCGACTTGCGCAGGCCGATCTCGCGCGTGCGCTCGCTCACGACCATCAGCATGATGTTCATGATCACGATGCCGCCGACGACGAGCGACAGGCTGACGACGCCGATGAGGATCGCGAAGATGCCCGACGTCGCCTGCGAGTAGAGGCTCATGAACGTGCTCGACGTCAGGACGCCGAAGTTGTCCGGCTCGCTCGGCCGCAGCCGGCGCTGCACGCGCAGCGCCACGCGCGCTTCGTCCATCGCCGCGTCGACGAGCGCGGGGTCGGTCGGCCGGACCGTCAAGTCGAGCGACTGCCGGATGCCGAAGATCCGCTGAAACGCGGGGAGCGGCACGACGACCCATTCGTCCTGCGACTGGCCGAGCAGCGATCCCTTCTTCGGCGCGACGCCGACGACGCGGAACTGCACGCCGGCCACGAAGAACGTCTTGTTGGTCGGATCGAGCGCGCCGAACAGGCGATCGCCCACGCCCCAGCCGATGACGGCCACGTTGCGGCCGTTGTCGAACTCGGCCGGCGTGATGCCCCGGCCGGCTTCGATCGTCGTCGATGGCAGCGAGTTGTACTCCTTGGTGACGCCGCGGACCGTGACGCTGTCCAGCGACTCTTCGCGGAACTTGACCTGCGCGGAGGTGCTCACCTCCGCCATCACCATGCCGATCGTCGAGCCGAAGCCGCGGATGGCGTCCGCGTCCTCCATCGTCACGCGCGGGTTGCTCTCGGCGCGCTCGGCTTCGTCCTCGGTCTGGGTGAGCGGGCGGCGCTGGATCGAGAACGCGTCGGCGGCGAACTGCGATTGAATGGCGTCCTCGACCGACGCGTTCAGGCCCTGCACGAGCGAGACGACCGCGATGATCGACGTGACCGCGACGATGTTGCCGATGACGGTCAGCAACGATCGCAGCTTGTTCGCCCAGATCGCCTGGAGGGCGATGCCGGCCGCTTCGAGGAACCGGTGCATTGCTACTTCGCGGCGGTGCCCGCGGCGGCGGCTGTCGTCACCTTCACCGGATCGCCGTCCTTCATCGTGCGCACCGACGCGAACGGCCCGGTGATGACTTCGTCGGCCTCCTTCAGGCCGTCGAGCACCTCGAAGTACTTCTCGCCGGCGATGCCGGTCTTGACGGGCACGAACGCGGCCTTCCCGTCCTTGATCAGGAACGCGCCCTCGAACTCCTTGCGCGTCTGGCCGGGCTTGAGCTCGGCCGGCGCCGTCGGGCGCTTGGAGGCCGACGTGCCCGGGGCCGGCGGGGCGACCGGCACGATCGCGCCGTGCTCGTCGACGACGAGCTCGCGCACCGTCATCGCCTGGATCGGCACGCCGAGCGCTTTCTGGCGCGTGGCCGTCGTGATGTCGGCCGTGCACGTGAAGCCCGGCCGCACGTCTGGAATCTGGCCGTCGATCGTCACGACGACCTTGAAGTTCGTCGCGCGCGAGGCGGTCGATGTCGTCGTGGACGTGATGGGGCTGTTGCCGACCTCGGTGACCTTGCCCGTGAACGTCTTGCCGGGCATCGCGTCGATCGTGACCTTCGCGATCTGGCCGACCTTCGTGTAGGGGATGTCGGTCTCGTCGACCTCGATCTCCGCCTCGATGATCGACAGGTCCGCGATGGTCAGCAGCACCGTGCCGGCGTTGTTCATCGTGCCGGTGACGACCGTCTCGCCCTCTTCGATGTTGCGCTTGGTGACGATGCCGTTGATGGGCGAGACGATGCGGACCTTGTTCAGATCGTAGCGCGCGCTCTCCAGGCCGGCTTCTTCCTGCTTGATGCGCTGCTCCTGCGCGGCGATCGACTGCGTGCCGGACGCGAGATCCGCCTCGCGCATCTGGACGTCGTTGCGCCCGCGGTCGTACTCGTCACGCGAGAGCAGGCCCTGCTTGAACAGGCCCTCCTGCCGCGCAAACGAGTCCTTCGACTGTTGCAGCGCGACGCGCGTGCTGTCGACCTGCGCGCGCGTCTGCGAGAGCTGCGCCCGCGCCGTCGCCAGGCTCGCCTCGCGGCTCTCGACCGTGTTCTGCAGGATGCGCGGATCGATCTGCAGCAGCGGCTGGCCGATCTTGACGATGTCGCCTTCGTCGACGTCGAGGTTGACCACCTTGCCGACGGTCTCGGCGCTGATGTTCACCGTCCGCTTCGCTTGAATCTTGCCGCTGGCCGAGACAATGGCCTCGAGGTCGTGACGCGCGATCTTCTCGGCCGTGACCGATGTCGTCGTCGTGCGATGGAACGCGAAATTGGCGTACGCGATGGCGGCGAGCACCACGACGATGCCGGCTCCGATCCAGATCTTCTTTCGTGTCATTCGTCTGCTCTCACGGGCGGCCACGGGGGGCCGCCCCTACGGTTTCATTCCTCTGCCGTCCGTCGGACGGCCGAACCTTCAGGTTCGGCCATGCCCGGGCGGACCTGAAGGTCCGCCCCTCCGAAAAACGATTCGCACGCTTCCTGCGGCCCGCGGTCCGCTGCCAGTAGCCCGTGGTCCGTAAACCAGATGTAGGCCGGGTCTTCAGACCCGGCGAACGATGGCCCCGATGCCGTCATCGTCCAAACATCCTCGAGAACCCGACCGCGAATATGGCGACGATCGCGATGTAGAGCACCAGGAGTGCGATCGCGATGCCGCCGGATTTGCGGCGATACAGCACGCCCAGGCCGATGGCCGTGACGATCGTCTGCCAGATCGTGAAGAAGCTGATCCCGCCGAGGATGTTCGCGAGCACGCTGCCCGGCTCCAGCATCGGCGCCAGCGCGCCAAGGTTGAACGGTCCCGCGGCCGTCTGCGTGCCTTGCATGTATTGGATGGGCGCCGAGACCACGGCGCCGAGCGCGGTGATTACCTGCGAGTGGCTGACGACGGCCAGGACGTGCTTGAAGGACGCCGTGCCGCCGAGCAGGGCGTTGAACACCACCCAATAGAGCGCGCCGAACACGATCGTGAAAAACGGAATCACCACGAACATCGAGCCGATCGTGATGTAGCCGCCGTACTGCGCGCGCTGCTCCATGGCCGTGTAGGCCTCGGGCGTCATCGGCTGTCCGGTGATGCGCTCGATCTGCGTCGCCTGCATGTCGACCGTCGCCTGCCGGCCGCGCTCGGTGAATTGCGGCAGGCCGGTCGCCAGTCCCATGACCAGGCAGATCAGAAAGAGGATGCCGGCCGGTCGCGGCACCTGGACGACGGACTTGAACGTCTCGCCCGGCGACACGATCATGCCGATCGCACGGGCGAGCAGACCTTTCTCGGGCACAGCGGCAGCATCAGATTGAGCCATCGTGGAAGCTCTCGCGGTAAGAGGGTGTATTCGGGAGTGCTGAATTGTAATCTTATCGCGCCCCCTCCAATACGCAGCGAACGGATGTTCGGTTCACGCCGGCCGCTGATACGCTCGTGCCGATGCCCCTCTCGCGTGCTTCTTTCGTCCTCCTGCTGGCCTCGACGCCATGCCTGACCGTCCTCGCGCCCCACCTGGCCGCCGCTCAAACCGTGCCGATCGAGTCGGTTGGCGAGCGCGCGCTCGGCATGGGCGGCGCGTTCGTGGCCGTCGCCGACGACGCCACGGCCGTGGCGTGGAACCCGGCGGGGCTGGCGACGGGACGTCTGGCGGTAATGACAATAGGGTGGCACCTGTTGCAGATTGGTAATCCGGACGCCGCGCCGGTCGCTGGCGCCCGCCGCCAGCGCACGACGCTGACGAGCTTCGGCACGCTGCCGCTCGGGCTCTCCCTCAATACGATCGACGTCTCCGAGATCGTCACAGCCTCGGACGGCAGCCTCGAGACCAGGACCTTCCAGGCGCGCGTCTGGGGCGTCAGCCTCCTGCAGACGGTCTTTCCCGATGTCGTCGTGGGCGGAACCGTGAAGCTGCTGCGCGGCGGACAGGCGGTCGCCCCTGTCGGCGCGTCGACCGCCGGCGACGTCCTGGCGTCGGCCAGCGACGCAAACATGGCCCGGCACACGACGATGGACTTCGATCTGTCGGCGATGGCGAATGCCCCAAAGCTGCGGATCGGCCTCGTATTGAAGAATCTGCGATCACCGCAATTCAGTGAAGACCCGGACGCCGGCCGTCCGCTCGAGAGACAAGGCAGAATCGGCGTGGCTTTCCTGCCGGTAGATGGCGTGACCCTTGCTATGGACCTCGACCTGAACACGGTCGACCTCATGGGCGGCCTTCGTCGCATGTGTGCCGTGGGAGGCGAGGCCGCGTTGGGCTCGCGCCTCTCCGTCCGATCGGGCATCCGCTGGAGCGTGAAAGGCGCCCACGACCCGATTGGCAGCATCGGCGCGAGCGTGAGACTCAGTCGAGCGTTCTGGATCGACGGGCACTACGCAGGCGGCAACACCGACGAAGCACGTGAGATGGGTGTGGCGTTGAGGATGGGCATCTGACGATTGTCTGCCGGGTCTAAAGACCCGGCCTACAACTGTTTGGTACCGCGGGCCGGGTCTTCGAGCCCGGCACGATGTCGCCGGCGCGCGTGGCCGATGTAGGCCGGGTCTTTAGACCCGGCGTGCACGCGGCGCCTCAACGGTTCGCCTCCATGACGTCGACCGTGCGGATCTCTTCATGGCCGTACGTCTTGGCGAATTGCTCCTGCGCGAGAAGCGCGTCACGCCCGTCCAGCTCCAGGAGGCGCTGAACCATCAGCGCCAGAATGGCGGACGACTCAGTACCAGTCTGGTCAAGCTCGGCATCCTGAGCGACGACGACATCACCGCCGTCGTCAGCCGCCACTGCGGCGTGCCGGCGATCAACCTCCGCGACTTCGA
>CAZNMF010000472.1:0-13893 GCA_964573795.1 uncultured Solibacteraceae bacterium | reverse complement strand
TCCAATACCCCCATGTCCACCATCCGCCTTCCCCGCTCGTGGCTCGCCACGGCGATCAGTTGCGTGCTGCACGTCGCGCTCGGCGCAGCGCTCGTCTTCGTGTTTGCCGCGCCTGACAGCCTCACGGCCGCGTCCTCGTCGATCGGCAGCGTTGCGAACCGGCGCGGGACGATGCAGCTTCGCGGCGATCAGCACGAGCGGCCCGCGGGCCGGGATCGGCTCTACGAGATCCTGAGCGCGAGAGACGGCGTGAAAGTGCGACTGACGAGTCCAACCGGCGAGCCCGCCGTCGGCCTCGCGTGGTGGAGCCCGTCGCGCGGCATGTGGCTGGCCGTCGACCTCGCCAACGCGCACGCGGGCGAGACGCTGCAGGCGTGGCTGAACGACGACGACGGCTCGCGCACGCGGCTGGCGTCCGTCGAGATCGGCGCCGACGGCTCCGGACGCATCGTCACCACATGGGACGAAGACGACATGCGCGGACATGCCGGGCCAATCACGCTGACGCTGACCAGCCCGCGCGGCCCGTGGCCGTTCTCGCGCACGCCGATCGTGCTGCGAGGAGCGGGACAACCGTAAACGCGCATCGGAGGACTAAGACCGCGGCATGCCGAACCGCCTACGCGGGCTCCCGTGCGACGCCATGTCGTTGATAGCGTCCAACAAGAGGACGACATCAGATGACCTTTTTTCGTTGATTCATCCGTCGTGGAGCCTTCGGCTTCGCAGGCGTTCCACGCTTCGTCGTGCGCGGACGCCGCGTCAGGCGCGCGGCGCCTCCGACCGGCTGGGTCGCGCCCTCGGTCTGCGAGTAGAACTCGTGCAGCTTGGTCTGAAGGAGCTTCTTGTCCGGCAGTTGTGTCTGGTACTCGGCGATGAGCGTTGGTGATGCGGACCGGCTCAACGCGTACTCGACGACTTCGGCGTCCTTGTTCGCGCAGAGCAGAATGCCGATGCTCGGGCCTTCATGCGTCTTGCGAACGTCACGATCGAGCGCCTCCAGATAGAACTCGAGCTTGCCCAGATGCTCGGGCTCGAAGCGCCCCACTTTCAGTTCGATCGCGCACAGACAATTGAGGCCGCGATGGAAGAACAGCAGGTCGAGCGCAAAATCGCGACGCCCGACCTGCACCGGGTACTCGGAGCCGACGAAGCAGAAATCGCGGCCAAGCTCGATGAGGAAGTCCTTCAGCTTCTGGACGAGCGCCACGTGCAGATCCCGCTCGGCATGCTCACGTGGGAGATCGAGGAACTCGACGATGTAGGAATCCTTGAAGACGTCCGCCACCGCTGGATGGACCCAAGAGACTGCCTGCGACATCTTGACGGGCTCGAGCACCGCTCGCTCGAATGCCGAGACGCGGAATTGACGTTCGAGCTCCCGGGAACTCCAACGCTCCCGGATCGCCATTCGTACGTAAAACTCACGCTCTTCAGCGCGCTTCGCCTGGGCGAGAATGACGAGGTGATGGGTCCACGGCAATTGTGTCAGCAGTGCTGACACTTTCTTGCGGTCCCGGTACGCCTCGAAAAACTGACGCATCCGAAAGAGACTTCGCCGTGTAAAGCCCCGGAGATTCGGCTGACGCCGCTGGATGTACCGCGCCAACTCATCGACGACACCATCGCCCCACGCCGCTGCCTCGATCTTCCGCGAGATGTACTCGCCGATGCGCCAATACAGATCAACAAGCGCCGTGTTCACCGCCGTCAGCGCCCGGCCGCGTGCGGCCTCGATCATCTCGAAGACTTCGGCGAACGCCTGGTCGTCTGATCCGGCAGACGTCTGCCGGTTCATCGACCGGGCTGACTTGCCAGACGTCTGACGAATCCTGCGCATCTTGCTCCTCGACGATACTACCCAGTCTATTACCTCGATAAGAGGGCAATTACCCCGACCAGCGGCGCAGCCTTCTCCGGGTCATCGCCGGCGGCACGCGCATCATGGCCGCACCCTCGCCGACACCACCCGCGTCTCCACCCTCGCCCCCGTCACCGCGCCCCATGCGCCCGCGTACGCCTGCACCTGCGCCGCGTAGGCAGGGCTCGCCGCGGCGCCGGCGACGTCCGCGTCCGTCTTGTAGTCGACGATCCGCCAGCCCTCGTCGATGCGATGCACGAGATCGATCGCGCCGGTGACGACCGTCGGCATGCCGTCGCGCAGCTCGCGGACGGCGAACGGGACCTCCGTCTGTGACTCGGCCGACGCGCGCGCGGCAGCGAGCGCGTCCGACGACACGACGACGCGCACGGTCTCGATCGCGCGATCGATGACGCCGCGCAGACGCGGCTCCTCCATCGTGAGCCACAACGCGAGACGACGGAGATCGTCGTCAGTCGCAGCGGGATGACGCACGGCGTGCTCGAGCAACCCGTGCACGAGCGTGCCCCACGCGACGCCCGCGTCCGCACGATGGCTCGCCGTGTCCGGCACGATCGTCCTCGTCGCATCGTCTGCACCGCCGCCATCCTCGTCGCCCGCCTCGATCGCGACGCGCGGCAGCCGCTTGATCTCCGCCGTCACCGACACCGCCGCCCATGACGGACGCTGCACGGTCGCGTGCGCAGCCTCGCGCACGGCGCGCGCGGACGCGACGATCGCAGGTCCGAGATCGATCGGCGTCCGCGTCGGCCGCGCGACAACCGGCGGCACGACGAGCGCCGGCGCGTCGCCGAGCGCGGACGTGAGCCGCGACCACGCGGGCGTCCCTCGACCCTTGCCATCCCACCGGCCAATCACGAGCATGTCCTTCGCGCGCGTGGCGGCGACGTACATCAGCCGATCGGCCTCGGCCTCGACGAACGCGAGCTCGATCTGCTGATGCGCGTCCCATTCGGGCGGCTCCGCGAGCGTCCGCCGGTTGTAGCCCTCGCCTTCCTGAATCTGAAAGTAGCCGCGCGGCTCCACGCCCTCGCGCACGATCCGCACGTCCACCCACGACGGATATCCGCCGAGCGGATCGACGAGAAAGACGATCGCCGCTTCCAGCCCCTTCGCCTTGTGAACGTTCATCAGCCGCACGACGTCGCGACGGCCGGGCTCGAGCGGCAGCGAGTCCACCTCGGTGGAATCCTCCTCCTCCTCGCGATCGAGCCCGCACCACGCCCCAAGCGCATCGGCCGCCTCCGCCAACGTGAATCCGCCGGCGACGACGGCGCGGACGCGATCGATGGCGTGCAGCAGATCGCCGGCGTCGACGCCGCCGTGCGACGCGGCCGCCGCCAGCGCAAGCTGGCCGGAGTCGTCGAGGATGCGCTCGAGGGCGGCACCGGCGGGTAAAGACCTGGACCAGTGGTGCCAGTGACGGAGAGACTCAAGAGCTAGAAAGACGGGGTTCCGGGTTCTCGGTTCTCGGTTCTCGGTTCGGGTTCTCAGGTTCGGCGATTCTTCGGCGAACAGACTGAAATATCCGCCGGCCTGACGGAACGAGAACAAGTCGCGATCGCTGAGGCCGAACAGCGGGCCGCGCAGGACGCCGACGAGCGCCACGGCGTCCTGCGGATCGGTCAGCGCCTGCAGCAAGCGCGCGAGCTCGCGGACCTCTTCGGACTCGTCGAACGCGCCGGCGCCGGTGACTTCGATCGGAATCTCGAGCGCTTCGAGCGCGCGCGCGTAGGGGCGCAGCGATTTCTTCTTGCGCGTGAGGATCATGAAGTCGCCGAAGCCGCGCCGCCCCGCGTCGACCTCCGCGCGAATGTACCGCGCAATGCGCGCGGCTTCCTCACGCGCCAGCTCGCCGGTCTCCACGTCGCGGAGATCGAGCGCCACGATGGCGGGCTGACTCGCGGGCGAGTCGCGATAGGCCTGCAGCGGCGCGAACTGCGGGGCCTGCGGCGACGATGTGGACGGGAACGTCCGCTCGAACACGTCGTTCGCCCACTCGCAGAGGCCGGGCACGGATCGAAAGTTCGTCGTGAGCTGCAGCACGCCCGCGCCATCCGGCCCCGCCAGCCGCGCGCGCACCTCGTTGTAAACCTCGATGTCCGCGCGACGGAAGCGATAGATCGACGGCTTCGGATCGCCGACGACGAAGAGGGCGCCGGCACGGACTGAGACAGTGCGCCAGTCGGCGGGAGACGCGGACGGGAGATCGTCGAACAGTGGCTTGCGGCTTACGGCTCGCGACTTACGGCTTGGCTTGAGGCTCGAGGCCTGAGGCTTGGCTACGTCTTCATCCGCCGCCAGCAGGAACATGATCTCGGCTTGCAGCGGATCGGTGTCCTGGAACTCGTCGACGAAGAGCCAACGATATTTCTGCTGAAGCGCGCGGCGGACGTCCGCATTCGTGCGGAGAACCTGCGCGGTGAGCATCAAGAGATCGTTGAAGCTGACCGTGTTGCGGCGGCGCCGTTCGGCGCGGGCGGCGTCGCGGGCGCGCACGAGCAGCGAGACGCAGCGATCATAGAGATACTGACGCCAGGACGTCAGGAACGGGAGGACCGTCGCGTCGCGGAAATCGGCGTGGAGCTGTTGCGCCTTCTTGCCGTCGGCCGGGCTGCTCCACCACTTCGGCGTGAACGCAGGCTGCGACTCCCACGTCCGCAGCAGATCCACGACGATCGCGACGTCGCGTCTGCCGCGCACGTACGCGCGCCACTGGCGGCGGAATTTCGGCACGCGCTCCTTCAACGTCTTGCACTTGACGTCCGGATCGATCGCCGCGGGAACGAGCGACTCGAGCGCGGACCAGAACGTCTCGATCGCCGCGCACGCGTCCGCCGTGTCCGGCCTCGGCGCGTTGCCCGCGGGGAAGGTGACGTCCTCGTAGAGACAGACGGTCTTGAACGCATCGTCGAGCTGCTTCGCGGTGATGCCGGCCTCGAGCAGCTCCATCAGGTCCACGTCGCCCGCGGCCAGCGCCTGCGATCGATAGTCGCGCCAGCTCCGTTCCCGCATCAGCGCGTCTTCCACATCGTCCAACTCGGTGAACCCGGGAGAGACGCCGGCCTCGACGGGACGCTCGCGCAGGAGCCGTGCGCAGAAGGCGTGGATGGTGCCGGCGAAGAAGCGCTCGAGGTTGGCGAGCGCCGCGTCGACGCGCGCTATGCGATCGGGCGACGCGTCCTTCGCGCGCTCGGCTTCGAGCGCCACCTGGAAGCGGCCGCGCAGCTCGGCCGCGGCCTTGCGCGTGAACGTGACCGCGGCCATCTGCTCGATCGCGTACGCGCCGGTCGCGACGCCGGCGGCCATGCGCTCGGCGAGCTTCTGCGTCTTGCCGGATCCGGCACCGGCCTCGACGAGGAGACTGCGATCGAGCGCGGTCGAGATGCGATCGCGCGCCTCCGCGTCCGACACGGGCTTCGTCTTACTCATGCTCCGCGAGCCTCCGCACCGCATCGAGATGCGCGTCCGCCCTCTTCGCCTCCGCCCGCGCGAACGCGTTCCGGCCGCACGCGGGGCCGTAGTTGCAGAACGTGCACACCCTGTCGTCGGCCGAGTGGACGAACGCGCCCGACACGATCACCTGCCGCAGATCGGCGATGACCTGCTGGAGCGTCGCGTGCGCGGGCGCGTCGATGCGCACACGCTCCTGGTGCCCTTTTTCGCTCGGGAAGTAGTACTGCGCGCCGGAGACGGTCGCGTCCTTCGTCGTGCGGCGCAGCAGCTCGGCCGCGGCCAGGCCGTAGAGCGCGTGCTGCAGCCGCGTGCCGCCGGCGAACACGCCATCCCAGTCCGGCCCCCAGAATCGGCCCGTCTTGTAGTCGACGATCTCGAACGTCGCCCTGCCGTCGCGCTCCACCTGGTCGATGCGATCGATGCGTCCCGCGATCGTGACCGTCATCCCCTGCCCGAGATCGAGCACGATGGGCTGCTCCTGCGACAGCGGCTCGATCGCGGACGAGCCGCCGCGGCCGAATCCCACTTCGAGCCCGATCGGCGTGTGCGCGGCATCGAACTGCGCCTCGGCCTCGACGAAGATCGCGAGGTCGCGCAGCAGCAGATCGGTCTCTCGCGCGCGCACTTCTTCGGACGAGGGCGGCATCTCCGCGGCGAGCTCGACGAGCACCTGCCGGCCGCGCTCCGCCATCCACGCGGCGTCCTCGGCGATCGACACGCGCCGGTTCTCCGCGCGGCAACGCCGCAGCAGCCCGGCGTAGAGATCGTGCAGGAGACTGCCGCGCAGCAGCGGATCCAGCCAGACGTCGCGGTCGCGCTCGCCCGACTCGATCGCGCGCACGCCGAGCCCGTGCTGCAGGAAATAGCGGAACGGACACTTCGCCGCGTCCTCGAGCGACGTCGGCGAGACGACGCGCCCGGGCTGGCAGGGGTCGAGGACGGGCCCGGCCTCGGGGACATGGCCGTCGAACTCGGTGAACGCGCTGCTGTCGCGCTGCGCTTCTGCATGCAGTCCCGCCGCGAGCGGCGGATACGCGGCGAGCACGGCCGGCGTTGCGGCTGCGCCGGCAGAGACGACGCCGCGCAGCCACCAGCGGGAATCGTCGAGCGCGGCCGCTGCTGTGGGAGGCACACAGGACACGGGCTCCCCGAGATGCGCGTGCAGCTCCTGATACGACGCGGACGGATTGTCGGTCGCCTCACGAAACGCGTCGAGCATCAGCCACGACGCGTACGTCTGCCGGTACTCGCGCAGATCGCGGCACGAGTAGCTGTACGTCACGCGCACGCCAGGTTGACGACGAATGTCGGCGAGGCGCGCCTGGCCCAGCGCGACGGCCTCGTCGGTGCGCTCGTGCGAGAGACGGAGCCCGCGTCCGATGCGCGCGCGCTCCTCATCGAGCAGGATCGGATCCTCGAACGGCACGGGAAAGACGCGTCCTTCCTCGAGGCCCATGACGAACACGACGGGACGTCCCGCATAGCCGGCGCTCGACAGCGCGGAGACGTGCAGATGGCCGGGACGCGGGCGATCGGCGCCGATCGTGAGGCCGCTCACGCGCTCGTCGACGAACTGCAGCGCGTGGCCGAGCGGACAGCGGAAGTCGTCGAGCGCCTGCAACTCGGCGAGCGCCTCGGCCAGCGCGGCGCTCGCGATGCCGTCGAGCGCGCTCGCCCGACCCGCGTGCGTCTCGACGAACGTCTTCGCACACGCGGCCAGATCGCGCACGGACACGGTGCCCGCTTCGTCGGGCTCAGGCACGGACTGCACGAGCGCGTCGATCCACTGCGCCAGCGCGTCGGCTTCGTCGGCGCGCTTCTTCAAGCCGTCGCGCTGATCGGCGGGCATGTCGTCCCGCTCGGCGCTGCGACGCGTCGCCTTCGCATGCCGCGTGAGCGCGAGACGGAACGTCTGCCTTCCCCACGCGGCGCCAGCCTTGACGAGCACGCGCGCGGCACGCGCGGGGCTGATGTCCACGCTTTCGATCCGCACGTCCCCCGACTGCAGCATCCGCCGCAACCGCCCCGCCGCGAAGTCGTCGTCGATCCACTCGACGAGCGCGCGCAACGCACGGCCGGGACGTGTGAGCGCAACCGGCAGTCCGTGCGCGACCGTGATCGGCCAGTCGAACCGCACGGCCTTCTCCCAGATCAGCGCAGCGCTCTCCGGCATGGGCGCGACGACTTCGACGTCATCGAGCGGCGCTGCACCGGCGATCACGCGGCGGAAGATCTCTTCGATCTCGGCGTCGGCGCCGCCTGCGACGAAGAAAAGCGGGGACGAAGGGACCAGGGGACCAAGGGACGAGGGGATGGCGATGCGATCGCCGGGCAATGCGGCGAGAAGCTGTTGCTCGAGCGGCTGCCAGCGCGTGTCGGGTAACTCGAGGAGACAGTCCTCCGCGCGGATCGGACACCAGTCGAGATGCTGGCTCGCCTCCTCGAACACCGTCGCGCGATCGCCGCGGCTCGTCGTCGCGAGATACGTCTCGTACGACGCGAGCAATGCGACGAGCTCGTCGTGCTTCTCGGCGGAGACGAACGCGTCTGCCGCGAGATCGGCGGACGTGATGCCGGCCATGCGGATCTCGCGGATCGTGGACCACAGCGCGGCGGCGAGATCCGGCTGCGTCGCGAGCGGGCGGAAATAGCCGTCGCGCTCCGGCAACGCGAGCAGCAGGCGCATGACGAGCGCAGGGCCGAGGCCTTCTTCGGACGGATCGACGCCGCGCTCGACCAGAAACGGCGCGCCCATGCGCAGCGCGAGATCGAACGGCGTGACGAAGCGCAGATTCGCCCAGCCGCCACCCCCGCGCGCGAGCCGATCGCCGATGGTGCGCCCGATCGCGTGCGCGGGCACGATCACCCACTTGGCGCGGGTGGAATGCGCATCGCACAGGCGCTTCAGATGGTCGACGAATGAAGACGACAACCGATGCATTTTAGCTGCGAGCTGTCGTGTCGCCACGAGGGCGGCCTCTACGACATGCGTGACCTGTCGCCTTGCGTAGGGGCGGCCCTCGTGGCCGCCCGACGGCTGCGCTCGAGGTTGCCGCCCCGAAGGGCGATATCGCCCACATCTAGCGCGAACGAGCGCGCCGACGTCACGAGCCTATGACGCGACGATTGCCGCTCGATTGCCGCCGAGCCAACTGTTCGCAACGCGCGCGGCCTCGCGCTCGTCGTCGAGGCGATAGCCGATGTTGCGGATGGCGACGAGACGTCCGCCGAGCGACGGCAGCTTGCGACGCAGACGCGAGACGTGGACGTCGACCGTGCGATCGTCGCCGGTGTAGCTGTAGGACCAGACGTCCGTCAGCAGCTGCTGGCGCGTGACGACGCGGCCGGGACGCTCGAGGAGATAGCGCAGCAACTGCAGCTCGCGGCTCGCGAGCGCGACGGGCTGTCCAGCGGCGATCACGATGAGACGCTGCGGATCGAGCGCGATGTCGCCGATGCGCAGCATCTGCCGCGCGTCCTCCGCAGCGATCGCGGCCGGTGGCAGCACGCGGTGCAGCAGATCGTGCGCCTCGAACATCAGCGCCGCGAGCCGCTGCTGGACGGGCCCCTCGGCGTCGGCGGTCGATGCCGCGCCGGCACCGGCGCCGACGCGCGCGTCACCCGCGCTCGCGCCGACGACGAGTCGTGCCACGCCTTCGATCGCGACGATGCGGCGGTGTTTGACGAGGGCGACGGTGCGGAGCTCGACGGGAATCGCCACGCCATCGCGCTGGACGTGCAGCGTCAGCGTGAGCCCGCGACGCGCGCGCAGCACACGCGCGATCAGCCGGCGATCGCGGCCGGCGACGACCGCGAGGCAGAGCCCGGGATCGGCATAGAGCTCGGCCGGCGTGCGGCCCGTGAGGGTCTCGATGGACGGGCTGACATACGCGAGCCGGCGCGCGGGCTCGAAGGCGTAGCGGAAGTAGACGTCCGGCGCGGTATCGAGCAGCGCGCGGAACCATCCGTTCGGAGCGCTCATGATCGCGAGGGTACGGGTGGGGTGTGACAGGCGGGGGCCGGGGAGCAAGGGACCGGGGGGCGAAGGGACCAGGGGACCAGGGGACGAAGGGACGAAGGGAGATCGAGAAAAGTCACGAAGTTCGAAGCCAGAAGCCAAAGGCGGCTTCGCAGATGTAGGCCGGGTCTTCAGACCCGGCGGAGGAAGGGTCGCGGCGGCTCGACGCGGGGTCGAATGTCCGCACGCCCGCGCGGCGGTCCGAGTCGGCTGCTGACGGACACGTGGAGCGCGAAGCCCCGTGACGACCGACGTGTCTGACTAGGCAGGTTGCCCGACGGCATTTTCGACGCCGAACAGCTTGTTCACCTCATCGGCCAGCTGGTCACGGCGCCACGCCAGAAACTCGCGGTAGTTCTCGACCTTCCAGAGCCGTTCATCCGTTGGAATCAGCTGAGCGCGAAGGGCGTCTTCTCCCCGCTTCTCGACGATACCGGGCAGATAGGTCTTGGGCTCTTTGGCAAGAATCGCTCGATTGGCGCGGCCGCTGATGAACGCGAAATTGGCGATTTCGTTGATTTCCGCCCCCTGGTCCCTTCGTCCCCTGGTCCTAATCCCCCGCCGCCCTCTGCATCGGCCCCTGCGGCGCGGCCCAGTCGCCGTCCTCGCCGAAGAAGACGACGTCGGTCGCCTGCTCGACGCGCACCGTCGCGGACTCGCGTCTCGCGGTGACGACGACGGCCTGGCCGACGACGACGGGCTTGGTGTGGCCGAAGCGGGAGCGGCGGAAGAGCGTGAAGCGCTGGCCGGGACGGACGCCATCGCGGGCGCCGCGATCGATCACGAGCATGCGGTTCGTCGCGCCGAGCGACTGGCCCGCGTCGGCGAACAGGATTCGCGCGGCGCTGTCGAACGACGGCGGGCCCATCGGATCGGGCGGGATCGGCGGCTCGGCGTCGAAGCGCACGAGGTAGTCGCCCGACATCATCTCGTCGCACGCGTAGACGACCACGGCAGTTGCCACCTCGTCGTCGACCGAGACGATCTGCACGAGCCCCGACGAGTGCTCGCCCATCACGACCTTGCCCTTGCGATCGACGAGCGCGGTCGGATATCGCCGGCGCACGATGTAGTTCTGGCCGACGCGCATGCCCGTGATCGCGCCGCCGTCGATCAGCAGCTCCTCGTCGCCGCCGAAGAGCTTCTGCGCGACTTCGTCACGCCGCGATCGCACGGTGCCCGGCGACTGGACGATGCCCTCCGCCTTCGCCGGCCCGCACACGGCCGACGGATCGTGCTCGGGCACGGGCTGCAGCACGGGACGAGGCGGCGGCGGGGGCGGCGGCAGATCCGCGCGGACGGTGACGGTCTCCGCAAGCGATTTGATCTGGAGCTGCTGCGCGATCGTCGCGGCGCGGCGCGCGGCGTCCGCGCCAGCGGGCGCGACGGTGACGGTCGCCTTCGCGTCCTCGAAGCCGTCGAGATGAAAAAGAAGATTGATGGGACCGGCGGGCAGATGATCGAACGCGAACGCGCCAGTGCCGTCGGTGACGGTGAAGCTCAGCGTCCGTCCGTCGGCATCGGCCGCCGACACGGTGACGCCGGGCAGCACGCCGCCGGAGGTGTCGGCGACGGTGCCTCGCGCGCTGCCGGTCTGCGGCTGCTGCGCGCCCACGCGCCCCGTCACGCCAATCGCGAGCAGAACGCCGACGAACAGGACCGTAAGCCGTGTTTCAAAAAAGGCGACGCGCGCCACCGGACTCCCCTGAAGGGAATCGGCTTGGCGACGACAGACTTCAGGGTTCTGGGTTCTCCGTTCTGGGTTCTCCGTTCTGGGTTCTCCGTTCTGGGTTCTAGGTTCGGGTTCCGGGTTCTTCGGTTCCGAACGGAGAACCGAGAACCCAGAACCGAGAACCTGCACGCCTTTATGGCAGCTCTTTGATCCCCAAATTCCTCCACCGCCAGAATCCCGCGGGCACCCAGCGGCTGCCGCCGTGGATCTGGATCGCGATCGGGCCTTCGACGATGCCGCCTTCGGCGCGGTTGGTGGTTTCGTGCGCGTCGGTGACGAGCTGGTCGTTGATCCACACCTGCACGTGCGGGATGTCGCCTTCCACGCGGACGCGCACGCTGTTCCACGCTTCGCGCTTCCATGCCTTCATCCACGCCGCTTCGCCCACCGGCGTCGTCTGGCCGAGCGGAATGCCGCCGACGACGCGCGCGACCGGACCGCGGCCGGCACGGCCGGCGCCACCGGCACGCGCGGGCGGTGCGCCTGCGCCACCGGCACGCGTCTGACGCGCGGGCGTGTTCGATCGATCGGGGTTCTCCGTGATCAATGCGCCCATGCTGCCGCCAGGCAGATAGTCCATCGTCACCTGATACGCGTGACCGGCCTCAGTGGAGCGGAAGAAGAAGCCGCTGTCGCAGCCGTAGTCGGGCCGCACTTCCATGTAGAGCTCGAAGTTGCGATAGCTCTTGTCGGTGAGAAGAATGCCGCCCTCGCCGAACGGGCTCTGCGTGCCGACGATGACGCCGTCGATCGCGCGGAAGTCCGGTGTCTTGCCGTGACGGTTGATCCGGCTCGTGTGCCAGCCGGCGAGGTTCTCGCCGTTGAAGATCGGCGTGAAGCCCTCGGGCACCGTCGGCTTCGGATTCTCGAGCGGGCCCCACACGAACGGCGGCTGCACGCCGACGACGAAGTCTTTCTCGCCCGCGAGCGCGTTCGGCTGGTAGACGGCGGGCGCAGGCGGCGGCGCCGGCGCGGCAGGCGGCGGGGCTGCGGGCTGCTGTGCGGAGAACGAGCCCGCGAATGCGAACGTGACCATGCCCACGACGAGGGCCAGACGCCAGGATCTGCGCATGACGATCTCCTTCGATGACCAGCGAATTGCCGGGATGCGGCGCCCAGCATAGCGCACGACGCGGCGTCTGCGCACGGCTGCACGCCGCTGCGGCCCGCGCGCGCGCCGCCGATACATCGAGAGACGCCCCATGAATTGCCCACGCTGCACCCAACCGATGACCGAACAGTCGCTGGCGGGCCATCTCGGCACGACGGTGACGATCGATCTGTGTCTGCCCTGCCAGGCCTTCTGGTTCGACGAGCGCGAGAACCTGCAGTTGACGCCGGGCTCGACGCTCCGTCTCTTCAAGCTGATCGGCGATCGCGCGGCGGCGCCCACGTCGCACGCGGCGGCCTCGACGACGACGAAATGTCCGCGCTGCAACCTGCGGCTCGTGCCCGTCCACGACATCCAGCGCACGACGCGCTTCGGCTATGAGCGCTGTCCCGCGCGGCACGGACGGCTCATCTCGTTCGTGGATTTCCTCCGCGAGAAGAATTTCATCAAGCCGCTGTCGGCCGAACAGGTCGCGCGCCTGCGCGAGCACGTGCAGACGGTCAATTGCTCCAACTGCGGCGCGCCGATCGATCTCGCGAAGACGACGACGTGCGGGCACTGCGGATCGCCGCTGTCGATGCTGGACTTCGAGCAGGCGGGACGGCTGGTCAGCGATCTCCAGCGCGCCGAACGCACGGACCGCGAGATCGATCCGACGTTGCCGCTGCGCCTCGAGAAAGCGCGACGCGAGGTCGCCTCGAGCTTCGCGACGTTCGAGCAGCGCGCGTCGTGGTACGACGAGGTGTCCGCGTCAGGGTTGATCGGCGCGGGCCTGCGCGCGGTTTCGAAGTGGATGGGGACGTAGGCGGGCTACGGGCTACGGGCTACGGGCTACGGACGACGGGCTACGGACGACGGGCTACGGACGACAATACGCCCCCGCCGGGTGTGAAGACACCGCCTCCACCGGCCCACGCATGCCGCATCACGGCCCGTTGCCCGACCCAGATGTAGGCCGGGTCTGAAGACCCGACCGACACCTGCACCGCTTGCCGCATCACGCCCGTTGCCCCGAACCAGATGTAGGCCGGGTCTTCAGACCCGGCGGACAGGCGTCGCTAATTCTGCAGCGAATAGAACGTGATCACGACGATCAGTGCGACGATCACGAGCAGCGTGATCTTGATCCAGCTCCACGGGCGCGAGCCGGCGATCGTGCCGGTGACGCCGTTGACGACGACCTGGAACGACCGCGCGCCGTAGACGTAGCTCAACAGCCACACGGGCGCGAGGATGTGCTTGAACGTCTGGTCGCGATACGCCGCGTCGACGACGAGGTTGCGGTACGTGTCGCCGGGAATCTGGCGCGCGCAGAGCTCGCGCAGCGTCGCGTCCATCTGCTGACGCGAGCGCTCGGCCGCGGCGACGAGATCGATCTGATAGCGCTCGACCGTCCATCCCGCGAGATAGCCCGCGTCGTACGGCACCAGCGTGTCGGTCGGAAACGGCTCGATGCGCCGCAGCCGCGACGCGTCCACGCCCACCGACGCGCACACGAGGTCGTCGTCGAAGACGTGATCCAATTCGCCCGCCGCGGGCGTCCACCTGACGCGCTGCACCTGACGGTTGCCTTCGCGCACGTAGTAGTACGTCCCGGACTCCGCGGTCCAGCGCGCGTGCGCCTTCGCGTCGAACGTCCAGTACGGCAGATAGATGCCCTTGACCGTGTCGGTGAGCGCCTTCGCGCTGAAGCG
>CAZNMF010000471.1:0-6282 GCA_964573795.1 uncultured Solibacteraceae bacterium | reverse complement strand
ACCGAGCAGGGCGTGCGCGATCTGATGGTGACGGACCTCAAACATCCGGTCTTCGGCAACTTCTGGCGGCCGGGCCACATCATCGGGTATGAACATAGCTTCATCGCGACGCTCGCGGCGTTTCTCGAGAGCCTCTCGAAGGGGGAGGACTTCCACCCGAACTTCGCGGATGGGCTCGCCGTGCAGGAAGTGCTCGCGTCGCTGCAGCAATCCGCCAGGGCGCGGCAATGGACGCCGTTGTCTTGACGCGGCCGCATCGCGCCTCGATACTGTGACCGCTCGCTGAACAATCAGGAACCCGTCATGACCCAGAGCGACCAGGGACTTTCCGCCAAAACCCGCTGGACGATCGTCGGCTTGCTGTCGGCGTCGATCACGATCAACCTGCTCGATCGCCAGACGCTGTCGGTGCTCGCGCCGTTCCTGCGCGATCCGACCGCGCCGGGCAGCCCGCACTGGCAGTGGACGAGCGTGCAGTACGGCTACATCGCCGTCGCGTTCAATCTCGGCATGATGGTCGGCCAGATTCCGGCCGGCAGCTTCATCGATCGCGTCGGAACGAAGGTGGGGCTCGCGACGATCTTCGCGGCGTGGACGGTCATCTGCGCGCTGCACGCGTTCGCGGGACCCGGCACGTTGATCGATTCGGTCTTCGGCGGCATCTACTCCGCGGTTCCCGGCCTGCCGGCGATCACCGGTGCGGGCCTGGCGGGCTTCATCGTGCTGCGCTTCGTGATGGGCCTGGCCGAGTGCGGCAACTACACCGCCGGCATCAAGGCGCTCGCCGGGCTGTTTCCCGCCTCGACGCGCTCGCGCGCAGGCGGATTCTTCAACGCGGGCGCGCAGTTCGGGTCGGTCATCGCGCCGCCGCTCGTGCTCGCGCTGCTCATCAACAAGTTTCATGTCGGCTGGCAGATGGGCTTCGTGATTCCGGCTGTGCTCGGCGCGCTGTGGCTGCTGCCGTGGCTCGCGATTTTTCCGAGCAAGGAGCGCATCGCCGCGATCGCGCACAAGCCCGTTGCGACCGCCACGGCCCCGGCGCCCGTGGTCTCGTCATCGATCGGGATCGGCCAGCTGCTGAGCAACAGCAAGGTGCTCGGCCTGCTGCTCGTGCGTGTGTTCACAGGACCCATCACGACGTTCTACTGGACGTGGCTGCCGCTGTACCTGCGGTCGTCGGTCGATCAGGGCGGCCGCGGCATGTCGTTCCTGCAGATCGGCTTCTTCGCGTCGGTCCCGAATCTGATCGGCATGGGCGGCAACGTCATCGGCGGGTTGATCACGGATCGGCTCGTCAAGTCGACGGGCTCGGTGGACACCGGCCGAAAGATCGGCTTTGCCTGCGCGTTCGGTCTCGGTGCGCTCAGCATGACGATGCCGTGGGTGACGAACGACTATCTCGCGGTGCTCCTGATGGGCCTCGCGCTGTTCGGCAACCAGTGGGTTGCGGCCGCCTACATCGGCACCGTCGGCGATGTCGTGCCGCAGCACGTCGCGGGCCGCGTGGCCGGCATCAACGGCTTCGGCGACAACGCCGCGTCGATGCTCGCGGTGCTCCTGACCGGCGCGGTCATCGAGCGCTACGGCTGGAACCAGGTCTTCGTCGGCGCGGGCATTCTCCCGGTGCTGGCGATGCTCAGCGTGTTCCTCGTGCTGCGGAAGATCGAGCCGGCAAAACTATAAGACAAGGTTCCGGGGTTCTCGGTTCTCCGTTCTGGGTTCGGGTTCTGTGGCGACAGCTGAGCTCCGAACCCGAACCTAGAACGCAGAACGGAGAACCTCAGAACCATCTGCGTTTATGCATCTGTCTATCACTCGCCTCGAAGGCCTGCGCAACGATCTGACGTTGCGGCTCGATCGTGGCGAGATCGAGACGGCGTTGCTGAGCGTCGCGAACCGCGACCGGTTGATGCGGCTGCCGGGGATGTTGCGGCATCGCGCGGGAACGCCGGAGGAGATTCAGGGCATCGCCTCGGCGAAGATGCCGATCGAATCGCATCTGCGCCAGCTCGGCATCGTCGACGAGACGGACCGCGCGTCGCGGCGCGCGATCGCGATCAGCAATCGCAATCTCGGCGCCAATCACGGCTTCGTCGCGTGGCAACGAACCGCGACGCCGAAGATCTTCCGCATCCTCGAAGATCCCTGCGACTACCCGTCGTACTCGTGCCTGACCCTGTGGCGAGGCGGCGGACTGTCCGTCGAGGATCTGCGGTTCGACTTCACTGGCGATCGCGTGTTCGACGCCGCGGACGGCCGAGATTTGTCCGACGAGATCGAGTGGGCGACATTCGGACAGCGCGTGCTGCGCAATCGTTCGGTCGCGCGCGTCGACGAGATCGCACACCAGTTCTACGACGCGCGTCACGTGCTGGCCTTCGATCACGTGCACGCGGACGGCGAGGCGATCCGGCGCGCGATCTACGACGGCTATCCGCAGACGTTCCGCGCCAACGTCGAGCGCGCCTGGCGCGATCTCGGTGTCCCGCGCGCGTGCTACGTGCACAACGCGATCGGCGTCTCCTTCGACAGCCTCGTCATCGTGCAGCGCGAAGGGACGATCGAAGAGATTGGGGCCGCACTGCTCGCGGCCGGTGCGAGCGACGGGATCATCCTGGACAACGGCGGCAGCATCGCGTGCTGGGCGTGGTGGATCAACGACTACGCGGGCGGTCTCGTATCGCCGACGATTGACTATCGTCCGCCAGGCACCTCGGCGATCGCGTTCGTGCTGAAGGGACCGGCGCGCGTCAATCTGCCCGGCGGATCGGTGTCGTACAGCACGTACTGACACGGGCTACAGGGGCCGCCCTTGTGGCGGCCCCGTGTGCCCCTCAAAATTTCGCGCTCACCGCCGCGCTGCGATAAGCGATCGTCCGTCCCTGCACGTCGGCGCCCTGATAACCGGCCGGCGCGTCGGCGCTGACGACGATGACGTTGAAGGTGCGCGACGACGACATGCCGGGGAAGGTTCCGGTGCGCGCGCCGATCGTCAACGTGCGCGTCGCGTCGTTCCACGCGATCGGAATGCGCGAGAACTGGCCGCGCTCGTACCCGTACGTCAGGCCGTCGTCTTCGTAGAGCGAGAATTGCCCGTTGGCGCCCGCGTACACGTAGAGCGTGAGCGGCGTTGACGGCTTCTCGCCGATGTACTGCTGGTCCGGGCCGACCGGCACGATCGATCCGGCGCGGACGAAGACGGGAAGCCGATCGTAAGGCGCGTCGGCGGTGACGAGGCGTCCTCCCGGCGTCTGACGTCCGGTCCAGAAATCGAACCACGCCGTGCCCGACGGCAGATAGACCTGACGCGAGCGCGCCTTGTAGCTCGTGACGGGACTGACGAGAAACGCCGGTCCGAACATGTACTCGTCGGCGACGCTTCGCACGAGCGTGTCCGTGCGGAAGTCCATGACGAGCGGCCGCATCATCGTGTAGCCGTCGTGCGAGGTCATGCCGGCGATCGAATAGATGTACGGGAACAGCGCGTAGCGGAGCCGATCGAACTTCAGCTCGGCGTGGTAGACCGCCGACGTCTCGTCGCCGAGGTTCCACATCTCGCGCGGCCGATCGGTGCCGTGCACGCGGAGGATCGGCGAGAACGTGCTGAACTGGAACCAGCGCGCGTTGAGCTCCTGCCATTCATCGAGCGCCTCGCCGTCGCGCGCGCGGGCGAAGCGACTGTCCATCGTGTAGCCGCCGGTGTCGTTGGTCCAGTACGGATCGCCGGCGATCGAGAAGCTCAGGCCCGCGGTGATCTGCTTCCGCAGCGTGGCCCAGGTCGACGTGATGTCGCCCGACCACGTCACCGTACCGTAGCGCTGGATGCCGGCGAAGCCCGATCGCGTGAGGATGAAGACGCGCTGATCCGGCGCGACGCTGCGCTGGCCGTCGTAGACCGCCTCGCTGTTGACGAGCGCGTACGCGTTCATTACGCGCGAGGCCGTGCCGATGGCGGTGCGATCGATCCCTGCGCGCAGCGTCTCGAGCGTCGGCGGCGACGGCTGCACGAGATCCGGCTCGGTCGCGTCCATCCACCACGCGTCGACGCCCTTCGAGAACAGCGCGCGCTTGACCTGATCCCAGAACAGCTTGCGCGCCGGCTTGTTGAAGACGTCGTAGAACGCGTACGGCCGGTTGAGCCAGTCGCGCGTGCCGGCGGTGAGCGCCGGCTGATAGAGCCCGCCAATCGCCGCCATCGCCTTCGCGTTCGCCGTGTCCGGATAAAACTTGCCCCAGACCGAGATCATGAGCTTCGCGTGCTGATCGTGGATCGTCTTGATCATCGCGTCAGGATCCGGATAGCGCGATGCCTCGAACTCGTGGCTGCCCCACGCGTCCGGCGCCCAGTACTGCCAGTCCTGGACGATGGCGTCGATGGGAATCCCGCGGCGGCGGAACTCGGCGAGCGTGTCGAGGACTTCCTGCTGCGTGTTGTATTTGTTCTTCGACTGCCAGAACCCGAACGCCCACTTCGGCAGCATCGTCGCGGCGCCCGTGAGCGTGCGGTAGCCGGCGACGACGCGATCGAGCGACGGGCCATACACAAAGTAGTAGTCGATGGCCTCGCCGACCTCGGACCAGAGCGACGTGTCTTCGTCCGGCGCCGGCGTCTTCCAGCGCAATTGCATCGTGTCGGCGCCGCCATCGCTCACGACGCGGATCGTGTGGCGCGTGCCGCCGTCGAAGGGGATTTTGATCTGGTCGTACTCCGTCGCCCAGTTCTGCTTCCAGTGATCGATGCGGAGCTGCCCGTCGATCCACACGTGGACGCCGCCGTTGGCGTACGTCTGGAACTGATAGTCGCCCGACTCCGGCGCGACGACCTGTCCCTGCCACGCGGTCGCGCGCGGTGCCGCGCCGGGCCCGCCCGACCGCGCCGGCGGCTGCAGGACGATCGACGCCGTCGTCTGCGGGCTGTCGATCTGATCGCCGCCCGCGGCGACGGCGCCGTGGCTCAGGCCGCCGTTCTGACCGGTGAGGTCGACGAGGTTCTCCGCCGGAATCGGCACGAACGGCCGCGTGTCACCGAACTTGCCGGGCGACGTGTTGTCCCAGAGCAGACCGTACCCGCGGCTCGATACGAGGAACGGCATGTCGACGACCATGTTGCGCTGCCACAGATCGAGGTCGTAGCCTTTGAGATCGAGCTTGCCTTCCTGCCGCTGGCCGAGCCCGTAGAGCGACTCTTCGTCGTTCGCGCGCCACTTCTGCTGGACGTGGAACGTCTGCTCGCCCTGCACGGTCGCGGGCGTCATCACGTGCGCGCCGGGCGTCTCCGCAAGAATCGTCCGTCCGGCCACATCCGCGAACGTCACCGCGCCGTCGGCGAGACGCGCCGTCACGCGCAACGCGGACGTCGTCAACGTCACGGCGTCCTTCGTCGAGCGCATCGACCACGCCGCACGCGCGGGCGTGCGCGTCGACGCGGCCGTCGACACGCGCGCGGGAAACGGGCTCAGCGCCTCCGTGCCCGGGCCGAGGACGACGAGATCGTCGACGCGCGGCGTGCGCGTCTTCGAGAACAGCACGCGCACGATGGCGGGCGATTTGACCTGCAGACGCAGGACGCCGTCGCCGACGCGCAGACGGACGCCGTCGGCGAGGCGCTCGACGGTGGAGGCCGTCGTCGCGGCCGGTGCCGCATCTTGTGTCGCGCGGCCGGCGGGTGACATCGCGGAGACATGGAGGCCAAGCGCGGCAAGGCCGACGACGAGGGCGGAGCAGAGGCGAGTCATGGCGCTATTGTGCTGCAGAACGGAGGGAGTAAGATGCGCGTACACAGCCATGCAGATCATCCGTTCTCCCAAGGTCTATGACGTGTGCATCGTCGGCTCCGGCGCCGGTGGCGGCACGACGGCAAAGGTGCTCACGGAAGCCGGTGCGGACGTCGTGATGCTCGAAGGCGGCCCGATGTGGAACGAGGCCACCGACAGCGACATGTTCGCGTGGAGCTACGACTCGCCAACGCGCGGCTGGGGCGGCGACAAGAAGCCGTTCGGCGCGTTCGACGGCTGCATCGGCGGATGGGACATCGACGGCGAGCCGTACACGGTGGGCCGCGGTGGCTGGCGGTGGTTCCGCGGACGAATGCTCGGCGGCCGCACACACCATTGGGGCCGCATCTCGCTGCGCTTCGGGCCCGACGATTTCCAGCACAAGTCGATCGACGGCTACGGCGACGACTGGCCGATCACCTACGCCGACATGAAGCCGTACTACGACAAGCTCGATCAGTTCGTCGGCGTGTTCGGCTCGAATCACGCGAGCGAGACCGGCCTGCAC
>CAZNMF010000470.1:0-4330 GCA_964573795.1 uncultured Solibacteraceae bacterium | reverse complement strand
AGATCGCCGACGCGCTCGAGGTCGGTGTTGATCTTGACGGCCGAGACGATCGCGCGCAGGTCCACGGCGACCGGCTGATGGAGCGCGAGCATCTTGAAGCAGCGGTCGTCGATCTCGATGTGCAGGCGGTTGATCGCCTCGTCGCTGACGAGCACGCGCTCGACGGTCGAGAAGTCGCGATCCACCAGCGCATGGACGGCCTGCCGCACGCGATCTTCGGCGAGGCCGCCCATCTCGAGCAGCCGCGTCTTGAGCAGCTCCAGCTCTTCCTGAAAGTGCGGGATGTGGCGTTCCATTAGCCGAACCGTCCGGTGACGTAGTCTTCGGTCAGTTTTTCGTGCGGGTTGGTGAACAGCTCGGCCGTGGGGCCGGACTCGACGAGGCGGCCGAGCCAGAAGAACGCCGTGACGTCCGACACGCGCGCCGCCTGCTGCATGTTGTGCGTGACGATCACGATCGTGTAGTCGCGCTTGAGCTCGTAGACCAGCTCCTCGATGCGCTGCGTGGCGATCGGATCGAGCGCCGACGCCGGCTCGTCCATCAGCAGCACTTCCGGACGAATCGCCAGCGCGCGCGCGATGCACAGCCGCTGCTGCTGGCCGCCCGAGAGCGCCAGCGCCGAGTCGTGCAGCCGGTCCTTGACCTCGGTCCACAGCGCCGCGGCCTGCAGGCTGGCCTCCACCTGCGCCTCGAGGTCGCGGCGGCCCTTCGCCATCCCGTTCAGGCGCAGGCCGTACGCGACGTTCTCGAAGATCGACTTCGGGAACGGGTTCGACTTCTGGAACACCATGCCGACGCGCCGCCGGAGCGACACGGCGTCCGTGCCCGGCGCGTAGACGTTCTGCCCGTCGATCTCGACGCGCCCCGTCACGCGCGCGCCGGGGATGATGTCGTTCATGCGGTTGAGCGTGCGGAGGAAGGTGCTCTTGCCGCAGCCGGACGGGCCGATGAACGCCGTGACGAGGTTGGCGCGAATCTCGAGGGAGATCGCGTCGAGGGCGCGCGTCTTGCCGTAGTAGAAGCTGAGACCGTCGGCACGCACCTTGACCGGCGCCGAGGCGATCGCGTCGGGCGTCTGGTGCGAAGCGGTCGTACGCGTCTCCGTCGAGACCGTCACGGGGGCGATCATTCCGCCTATTCTGGTCAGCCTCGATGTCGCCGTGGTTTCAGCGATGTAAATTCGTCGTAACGCGCGCCGGCCCCCGGCGCCGGCGGCGTCCCGCCAGCTCGAACGCCAGCGTGACGTCGAGCTCGTGGGCCAGCGCGGCGGCGTGGCGATCGGCCGCCCACAGCTCGAGATCGGCGTCCCCGCGGCTCGTGAGCCGCATGGCGACGCGGCCGTTGCGCGATCGGAGGTCGAGGTCCGACACGACCTGCCCGTGGCTGCGGTCGAGCCCCTCGGCCAGGCGCACGATCGCGGCCAGCACGCGCACGACGCGACGCGCGCGCTCAGGCAGCGCCGCGTACTCCGCGTGCGACTTCTTCGGCGTGGCTTGCCGGTGATAGCGCGCGACGAGCGCGATGATCTCGATCTCCTCCGGCTCGAACCCCCGCAGACCGCCGTGGCGAATCAGATAGTAGGAATGCTTGTGATGCCGCTCGTAGCTGATGTGCGTGCCGACGTCGTGCAGGATCGCGGCGTACTCGAGCCACTCGCGCTCGCGCGACCCGAGGCCGTGCCGGCTGCGCGTCGCGTCGAAGATGGCCAGCGCCAGCCGTGCCACCTGCTGCGCGTGCGGCGCGAGGTAGTTGCAGCGCTCGGCCAGCTCGATGACGCTGCGCCGCCGGACGTCGGGATAGCGGTCGACCGTCCGGATGTGCTGCGCGTTGCGCGCGATGTAATCCAGCACGAGGCCCTCGCGCAGCGCGAAGTCGCAGAGCGTGATCTCGTCGGCGTCGAGGCCGTCGAGGATCGTGTCGAGCAGCACGGCGCCGGCCGGCGCGAGGTCCGCGCGCCGGGGATCGAGCGACGGGAGCTTCAGCCGCTGCTGCAGCGTCAGCGACGTCAGACGCTTGCGCAGCCGCCGCAGGGCCTTCGCGCTGACGCGCACCTGGCGCAGATCCTCTCCGGTCGAATGGCCCGTGACCATCGCGCCGAGCGACTGGATCGTGCCCGACGTGCCGATCACGCGATCGATCCGCCGCTTCGAGAGCTGCGCCAGATAGTCGCCCAGCTCGCTCTTGATCCGCCGCACCATCCGCCGTTCGTCGCGCCGCGACAACGGATCGGACTGGCCGTACTTCTCCGTCAGGCGAATCACGCCGAGCTTGAAGCTCTTGCCGGCGATCAGCCGATCCGACGTGCCGAGCGTGATCTCCGTGCTGCCGCCGCCGATGTCGACGACGATCGACGGGCGTTTGCCGAGCTGGATCGCGTAGGCGGCCGCGAGGTGGATGAGCCGCGCTTCTTCCGTGCCCGAGATGACGCGGACGCGCAGCCCGAGCTCGCGCTGCACGGTCGCCACGAAGTCCGCGCCGTTCTCGGCCTCGCGCACGGCGCTGGTCGCCGCGGCGACGATCTCGTCGACGCCCTGCGCTTCGGCGATCCGCGTGAATTTTGATAGCGTGGTGACGGCCGCCGCCATGCTGCTCTCGGCGAGCCGGCGGCCGTCGAGGCCGCCCATGCCGAGGCGCACCATGTCTTTCTCGCGGTCGATCACCTCGAAGGAGAGATCCGGCCGGATCCGGCAGACCATCATGTGGAGCGAGTTCGTGCCGATGTCGATCGCGGCGATGCGCATGAGCGTCGCGCCCGCCGGGCGAGGGCGCTGATGGCGGATGCTACCACGCCGGTTGCCGCGGCCCTGTCACGCGTGGCCTCCGATCAGCGCGCGCGTCTGGCCGGCGCGTGGCCCGACGCGGTGCGCGGCGAGGCCGAGGCGCTGCGGCGCGTGCGCATCGCGACCCGCCGCCTCCGCGTCATCGCCGACATCGTCCGTCGCGCCGACGTCGTGCGCCATCCGCGGCGCCTGCTACGCGATCTGCGGCGGCTCGGACGCACGCTCGGCCCGGCGCGGGACCGGCTCGTCGCGCGTGAGGACCTGACCGTCGCCGCGCGCCGGCATCGCTGGACCGTCGAGCAGACGCGGGCGCTCGGCGCGTGGATCGATCGCGGCGTCGCGCGCGAGAGGCGCGCGCTGCGCAAGGCCGCGCGCGACGTCGACATCGACGAGATCGGCGCGCGCGTGTCTGCCGCGGCCGACGACATCGCGGCCGCCGGCCACGATCGGCTGTGGCGCGATCGTCTGGCGGCGGCGATCCTGCGCCGTGCCGCGCGCGTGGCCGCGGCGCGCCGGCAGTGCGGCGCGCTCTACGCGCCCGAGCGCCTGCACGCGTTGCGCATCGCGATCAAGAAGCTGCGCTATCTCGCCGAGATCGCCGAGACCGTGACCGGCGCCGACGTCCCGTGGCTGCCGGCGCTCGTGCGCGAGCAGCGCCGCTACGGGCGCCTGCACGATCGGCAGATGCTCGTCACCGACGCGCGCGCCCTGGCCTCGACGACCGCCGGCGAGCGCGCGGCGCGGATCGAGCGCCTCATCGCCGTGCTCGATCGCGACTGCCGCCGGTGGCACGCGGCCGCCATCGCGTCGCTCGGCGCGATCGACACGGCCGTGGCCGGAGCGCGCGCGACGGCCGCGGCGCTCGTGCGCGCGTCACGTCCCGCGCGCGCGAGTCTGCGTGATGTGCACGTCGATCACGGGCGCGCGGCGTTAGCCGCGCGGGTCCGGCGGGGACCGGCGGGCCTGAGGCCCGCCGGCGACGAGGATTCGAAAGCGCGATAGCGTCATGGCCGCACGCGAACGACGGCTGTATCTCGTGCGTCACGCGATCGCCGCCGAGCGCGGGCCGCAATGGCCGCGCGACGAGGAGCGGCCGATCACGAAGGACGGCGCCGCGCGGATGCGCGAGATCGTCAAGGGCTTCGCGCGCCTCGACGAGTCGATCGATCTGATCCTGACGAGCCCGCTCGTGCGCGCGCGGCAGACCGCCGACATCCTCGCTGCGGGCCTGTCGCCGGCGCCGGCCATCAGGGCCGTCGCCGCGCTCGCGCCCGGCAGCGCGCCGCCGCAGGTCGTCGCCGCGCTGAGCGCGCTCCGCGCGCGCGCCGAGGCGATCGCGCTCGTCGGTCACGAGCCCGGCCTTGGCCTGCTCGCCGCCTGGCTCATCAGCGCGCGCACGCCGCCGCCATTCAAGAAAGGCGGCATCTGCCGCATCGACCTCGACGACTGGCCGCCCGCGCGGGGTGGACGGTTGATCTGGCTCGCGACGCCGAGGATGCTGCGGGGGAAATAGGGCTTGGGGCTTTACGGCTTACGGCTTATGGCTTACG
>CAZNMF010000469.1:0-4625 GCA_964573795.1 uncultured Solibacteraceae bacterium | reverse complement strand
ACGGCCGGCGCCACGTCGCCGCGATGACGCGCGCCGAGCGCGTCGAGCTCGGCGCGCAGCTCGTCGGGCCACGCCTCGTCGCGATCGTCCACGTTCGGACGCGTCGTCATGCCGTTTTGCCTCTCGTCCGCTCGTACGCCTTGCGCACGAGCGTCAGCGCGTACTGCAGATAACCTTTCACCTGGTTCTCGCTCAGTCCCGTCGCCTGGGCGATCTCCGCTCTCGACATGCCCTCGACATAGCGCAGGATGAGACACGTCCGGTGGACGTCCTTGAGATCGGGGCTCTCGAGCAGCCACGTCTCGAGCGCCGGCTCCGGCACCGCCGCCTCCGTTCCGCCGAGCGTCTCGGCGTGACGCAGCTCGACGCGGCGCCGCCGCCAGTAGTCGCGGGCACGATTGCGAACGACCGTCAACAGCCAGGCCGGCAGCCGGTGTGCGTCGACGCGCTCGCGATGGCGGTAGAGCTCGAGGAAGGCCTCGGCGGTCAGATCTTCGGCGACGGTTCGATTGCCCACGCACCGCAGCGCGAACCGGAAGACGGCCGGCAGATGCGCGCGGTAGAGATCGTCGAACCTATCCATAGCTCTACGTTCGAGGGCCGCCGATCGGAAGACACGCCGAAATCGCGGCTACGCTAGCCCGTTCGTCCCCTGGCCGTCAAACGTCGCGCGGTCGGATCGCCGGCCCCGCGTCCGTTTCTTCCGTTCCGCCGGCGTCGCGCGTATACGAGGTGCCGAGGCAGGACCGTCCCGCCTCGATCGCGCCGCCGCGGGCGCGTCGCACGACGCGCAGCCGCGTGCACGGAGGAGTGCATGAGCATCAAGCACGGTCTGGTGTGGACGCTCGTCGTGTGTCTCGCGTTCGATCTCGCGGCCGCTCGCGTGTGGGCGGCCGAGCCGCATGCGCCGGCCGATCTCGCCGCCGCGGCACCGCGGTCGTCCGCGCCCGCGTCCATCGACTTTCACACCGCCGTCCGCGACGCGGTCGCCAGGCTCGAGATGCCGGCCGTGACGACGGATTCGGCGTCGACCATCGCGCCCGCACCACAGGCCGCGACGCGCGCGGCCACCCGCTCCGCCGTCCGCCGCCAGGGTGGCGGCGGCAAGGCCGGCTTGATCATCGGGCTCGTGACGACGGTCGTCAGCGTCGGAGTCACGCTCTACATGGTCAAGCAGATGCAGAAGAACGACGACGACTCGACTCCCCAGTAGGCCGAGGACATGACGATGTCGCCGCGACACACGCTTGTTCTGGCGGCCGCGATCCTCGCGACTGGCAGTGTCCTGACGCACGCGCGACAGCAGCCGCCGCCCGCGCGCCAGCCTGGGCTCTATCTGGCGAAGGCGGATGGCTCCGTCGTGCGCCTGACGCTCCAGACACCGAACGTCGAGACCAAAGGCATGGCCAAGGCGATCTTCAGCCAGGGCATCATGGGGCCGTCGACGGAAGCGCACTTGAACGGCGCGCACGCCGACGAGCAGATCGCCCCAGGTGTCGCGACGTTCTATCTCCACCTCTCGTCGTCGCGAGACCCGATGTCGAGGATGGGCGAGGACGTCCCCATGCACGTGACGAGCGGGCGCAACGTCGTCTTGATTCGCCTGAAGGACGGCAAGCCGGAAGACGACGAGCGCGTGGCCGACCTCGGCAGAGCCGGCAGCAGCAAGCCCAAGAACATCGTCGAGTGGACGACGACGAAGCTGTCGGCGACGGTGTTCAAGCTCGAGACGAAAGCCCCGCTCCAGACCGGCGAGTACGCCGTCGCCACCGTCCCGGTGCTCAACGGCGAGATGTGGGACGTCGGGGTGCGGTAGGAGCGGCCTCGTAGCCTGTAGCCCGTAGCCCGTAGCCCGTAGCCTGTCCTATCGTTTCGTGATCGCCGCCAGCACGCCTGCCTGCACGACGACGCCAATGGCCGCTGCGGCCAGGATGCCGCCGAGGTTGACGACGATCTGTCGCGTCAGCCGGCGATTGCCGACGATGCGCGCGACGAAGGGCACGGTGATCGCCGCGCTCGTGAGCGACGCGAGGATCGCGGCCAGGCCCGCCGTCTGCGGCGTCAACGTGCCGCTCGCGCCGAGCGCCGCCGCCGAGGCGACGGCGCTGGCGCTCGAGACCAGTCCGCCGATCGCGCTGACCGCATATTCGCCCACCGCGCCGAGCATCCGCGCCGCCAGCGTGCCGGTCACGTGCAGCACGAGAAAGATCACCCCGAATCGGAACGCCGCCGTCAGCGAGAACGGCGAGCGCAGCGTCGTCAGCGCGGGCTCGACCGCGGCGCCGGCCGGATCGGCGGCCTCGTCGGGCCTGCGTCGGCGCCGCCACAGCACGGGCGCGACCGCGGCCAGCAGCATGAGCGCCAACGGCACGACCGTGTGCGTGAGCGCCATCGGCGCGAGGATGGCGACGATGGCGCCGTTGCGCAGCAGCATCGCGGCCCGCGCCAGCAGCACGCCGTCGTGCACGGCCTCGAGCGTGCGCGCGTCGGTCGCTCGCCGCGCACGTTCGGACAGGTCCGCGACGGTCACGGTGCTGTTGACGAGCCCGCCGAGGAAGCTCGCCGCCGCCAGGCCGCGGCGTCCGTAGATCTTCAGCAGAACGTAGTTGAGGAACCCGACGGCGGCGATCAGGATGACCGTCATCCAGACGGTGCGCGGATTGACCAGGTCCCAGCGATCGAGCGTGCCGCGCGGCAGCACGGGATAGACGACGAAGGTCAGGATCGCGAGCAGGATCGCCGAGCGCAGCTCGGACTCGGTGAGCGCGTGGCTGAAGTCGGCCAGCGGCGTCTTCCAGGCGAGCAGCGCGGCCGTCATGACGCCGATCACCGTCGGCGTGAACGTGTGGCCCTGCCCCGCCAGAATGCCCACGCACGCCGTGATCAGCAGCGCCGCGGACGTCGTCAGCTCGACGCCCTCGCCCGTGCGAATCGTCTCGATGTTGAGCAGCAGCACGAGCACGCCGATGAGCGCCAGCGCCAGCAGCGCGAACGCATAGCCCAGCAGCCCGCCGACGGCGCCGAGCACCGCGGCGAACGCGAACGTGCGCATGCCGGCTTCCTTGCGCCGCCGCTCGCGCTCGATGCCCACGAACAGGCCGAGCCCGAGCGCCAGCGCCAGCTTGATGAACGTCGGCAGATACGGCCAGTGCGCGTCGGTCATCCACGCCGCCTCGGCCGCTCGGCCGCGAGCAGACGTCGCCCTTCGACGAGCTCACGGCGCCTGGCCTTGTCCATCACGGGAAGCTGCAGGTCGAGCCGGCGCAGCGTGTCGACGAGGATCTCGCCGACGGCCCACTGCATGTACCATTTGTGATCGGCGGGAATGACGTACCACGGCGCCTCGTCCGTGCTCGTCTCGGCCAGCATGTCCTCGTACGCGCGCTGATAGTCGCGCCAGTGCTCGCGCTCCCGCACGTCCTGGAGCGAGAACTTCCAATGCTTCTCCGGCGTGTCGAGGCGCTCGAGGAAGCGCTTGCGCTGCTCGTCGCGCGAGACGTGGAGGAAGAACTTCAGCACGACCGTGCCGTTCTCCGTGAGAAAGGACTCGAAGTGCCTGATCTGCCTGTAGCGCCGGCGCCACAGCCCGTCGCCGCCGTACTCGGATGGCAGCCGCTGCCGCTCCAGCAGCTCCGGGTGCACGCGCACGACGATGACTTCCTCGTAGTACGACCGGTTGTGGATGCCGATCATCCCGCGCTCCGGCAGCGCGCGCACCGAGCGCCACAGATAGTCGTGATCGAGCTCGAGCGTCGACGGCGCCTTGAAGCTCGTGACGTGGACGCCCTGCGGGTTGACGCCGCTCATCACGTGCTTGATCGTCGAGTCCTTCCCCGCCGCGTCCAGCGCCTGGAAGATCACCAGCAGCGACCACCGATCCTGGGCGTAGAGACGCTCCTGCGCATCGGCAATCGCGCGGATGTTCTCCGCGAGCAGCCGCACGGCGTCCGCCTTCGCTCCCACGCCATGCGTGTGATCGGTGGGCCACTCGTCGAGGCGCACGCGGCGGCCGGGACGCACGAGGAAATGACGACGCTTCATCACGGCCTACGATACCCCGAGCGACGCGTCTCTGCGACGCAGGGAGCGGATCGATGATCAAACCGGCATCGGTCGATCAGCGCCGCGTCACGGCGCCGCTCGACATCATCGGCGACGTCCACGCGTGCCTGCCCGAGCTCGAAGCGCTGCTCGGCGTACTCGGTTATGCGCCGGATCGTCAAGGCGTCTGGCGATCCGCGGCCGGACGTCTGGCCGTGTTCGTCGGCGACTTCGTCGATCGCGGGCCGTCGAACGCCGGCGTGCTGCGGCTGGCGATGCGCATGCTCGACGCCGGCGCCGCGCTGGCGGTGCCGGGCAATCACGACGTCCAGCTCGAGCGTCATCTGGCCGGCGAGCCCGTGCCGCTCGTCTACGGCCTCGCCGAGACGGTGGACGAGCTGTCGCGCGAGCCCGCGTCGTTTCAATCCGGCGTCCTGTCGTTCCTGCAATCGCTGCCCGGGCATCTCGTCCTCGACGAAGGCCGCCTCGTCGTCGCGCACACGGGGCTGGCCGAGGCGTTCCACGGATCGACGAGCGCGTCGATCCGCCGTCTGGCGGCGTACGGCGTCATCGACGGCGAGATG
>CAZNMF010000468.1:0-11452 GCA_964573795.1 uncultured Solibacteraceae bacterium | reverse complement strand
GCCGGACGATCAAGAAGCCGGGTCGAGATGATTACGTGCGCTACGCGCACCTTTTTGACGACGCATGAATGATATCACGCGTGCATCCCGCGAAAATCACGCGCACGGCTGCGGAAAGGCTGTCAATCGCGAGCAAAAGTGCCGTACCGCTCAATGCTCAAGATCTGCGAAACGCTGCGAAATGTGGGAAACGCTCGATGCTGAGCAAAGTGCTACTTTTCAGCGGTAATGCGCGAATTGTACGATGCGTGCGAATGTGTGCCCAACGGTGAGTCCGCGCTGATCGTGCGGACACGCGGTACGCACTTCGAGCGGGCGGCCGACGGGTCCGGGTCAACGGGCGATTGGGCCGTCGCGAAGGCGCGCGTGCTTCAGCAGACGTGGGTGCTCGTGTTCTGGGAGCGCGACGGCTACGCGGAGGTGTGGCGCGGCCGACGCACGTCGGTGCATGGACCGTTCCGCGTGACGCCGCACGAGGATGGCACGGAGAAGCGCTGGCGGTGTCGCATCGACCTCGCCGAGGTCGAGCACGTCGGCAACACGACGCGCTCGTGGGCGACGTTCACCGGCTCGCGCGCACGCACGCCGGTGCGGTACGTCGTGGTCCAATCGCGGTCCAATCGGACCTGAAAAAACCCGAGGAACGCGGAGCGTCCCTCGGGTCAGTCGCCTCCAGATCGTTCGAGATCGCGAGTCATCCTGGACTCAAAATCTCGTTAGGTTTACCCCTAGTGTCGGTTCGATTCCGACCTCCGGCACCAGCCTTCGCTCACGCGTGCAGAGTGACCGGCGTGAGCTACGGCCCGGCACGCCAGGCGAAGGCTGTCCCGCCGAAGCTGGCGGCGTCCGCCGCCGGTCGGCGAAGGCGGACGTCAGCATGTCAGCGCTCGTCGCCCTCAGGCGCTCGGCCATCGGCGCTCCGCGCCTCGGCCTTCGGACTCGATTCCGACCTCCGGCACCGGCAGCGTCCGCCACAAACGTCTCAATACGATCGAGCACGAGCGCAGAAAGTGCTCGTCCTCTGGTGAGAACGCGTTCGGGTGATCGCACTCGACGTCGATCGTGCCGATCACCGCGCCAGAATCTCCGAGCACGGGAAAGATCGCCTCGGCGCCCGTCGTGGCAAATGCCGTCAGATAACGTGAGTCGCGGGCCACGTCCTGTGAGATCACGGCGTCCCTGGTGCTGACGGCAACGCCGTTGAGTCCCTTGTCGCGCGGAAACCGCGGAAACGCGGGAGCCACCGTTCCGGTCCACGTGAGTGCGGCAATCTCCGTGTCCGTGACTTCGTAGAGACCCACCCAACGATAGTTGCCGGCCCGTCGAATCAGCTCGGCCGCTTCCTGCCAGACGGCGCGGCGCTCGCCGTCAGCATTCGCAAGCTGCGTCAGACGCTCGAGGGCTTCGTGCTTCATGACCGACACCAGTCGTCAGACTTATACCCGACCTTGACGGTGAATCCACGGGGCGACCATGAGGACGTCCCGACGATCCGCGGCAGTCCATTCGCCTCGCAGTAACATACCGCCCGTGATCCGACGCACGCTCACCACGCCAGGCGCGATCGTCGCGTGGCTGTTTCTCGTGACGGCTGGGGCCGCGGCGCTGGCGATTGACGTGCCGCGCGACGCGTACAGCCCGAAGGGCGACGAGTCGACGTACGTCGGCATGGCGTTGAGCCTCGCGTACGACGGCGACGTCCGCTTCGACGCGCGCGATCTGCAGCGCTTCTGGCAGCTCTACGGCGTCGGGCCCGAGGGCCTCTTCCTCAAGCGCGGGGCGCCGTGGGTGCCGCATCTGACCAGCCGTCCGCCGTTCGTCACGATCGAGCACGCGTCGATGGACAAGCGCGGCGTCGAGCGTTTGTATTTTGCCAAGGCGTTCCTCTACGCCGTCCCCGCGGTGCCATTCGTCTGGCTCGCCGGTCTCAACGGCCTCCTCCTGATGAACGTCGTCCTACTCGCGCTCGTGCTGTGGGCCGGCATCGAGCTGCTGCGCGTGCGGTCGACACCATTGGCCGCGATCCTCTTCACGTCCGCGTTCGTGTGCGGCTCGGCCGTCCTCGTCTACGGCGCGTGGCTGACGCCCGAAGTGCTGAACTTCGCAGGCGTCTTTCTCGCGTACTGGCTCTGGTGCACGTACGGCAGCGCGCGGCCGGCGGACACGAACAAGCCGGATCTGACGCGCGGCCGATGGGTGGACATTGCGGCGGTCGTGCTCATCGGCTTGATGGCGTACTCGAAGCCGCCGTACGCCGCGCTCGCATGCCCGATGGTCCTTCTGCCGCTCTGGCGCCGGCGCCTCGTGCCGGCCATCGCGCTGGGACTCGTCGGACTCGCCGTCGTGGGCGGCGCGTTCGGCGTGCACGCGCTCGTGAGCGGGGAAGCGAACTTCCAGGGCGGCGACCGGAAGACGTTCTACGGCGGCGTAGGATTTCCGTTCGAGGCCGGCAAGTCGTTCGAGACGAGCGGCGACGCGCGCGCCACAGACGAGAACAACACGAACGAAGGCATCTTCTCGAAGCGCGACTTCTGGCCGCGGCTCGGCGCCAACGTCGAGTACTTCCTCGTCGGCCGGCATTTCGGCCTCGTGCCGTACGGCTTTCCCGCGGTCGTCGCGCTCGGCGCGTTCGTGTGGCGGCGTCGCTGGCGTGAGGCGTCGGCCGTGCTCACGATGGCCGGCATCGCGATCCTCACCTCGTTCTTCCTGATCTGGCTGCCGTTCTCGTGGTCCGGCGGCGGGGGGCCGACCGGCAACCGCTATTTCCTCGCGGGCTACGCGGCGATGTTCTTTCTCGCCGGGCCGATCGTCTCGACGCGCGCGGCGATCCTCGCCTGGATCGGCAGCGTCGCGTTCATCGCGCACATCATCGTCAATCCGATCTACGCCGCGAAGGCGACGTGGGTCACGTCGCAGCGCGGCCTGCTGCGCGCGCTGCCCGTCGAGCTGACGATGAGCCGCGATCTGCCGGTGAATCTGGTGCAGAGCCGATCGCGGATCGAGCACACGTTCAGCGGGACCACCAGCCTCCTGTATTTGCTCGACGACAACACGTACCCGCCGGAGCCTTCAGGGTTCTGGGTGCGAGGCGCCGCGCGCGCCGACATCGTCGTGCGCACGGATCAGCAGACGTCGACGCTGCGCGTGAGCCTCGAGAGCCCGATCGCCAATCGCGTGCGCATCAACGCCGGCAGGGGGACGACGACGGTCGCGCTCGACGCGGGCGTCCGGCAGGACGTGCTCGTCCCGGCGAAATCCGTCGTGTCGACGGAGCAGGGGACGTACGCGTTGGCGCTGTCGATCGAGACGTCCGCCGCGTTCGTGCCGCGGCTCCGCGATCCGGCATCGACCGATGCGCGCGTGCTCGGCGTGTTCGTCAACATCGCGCCGCTGGCGCGCGTGCGCATCGACGCGCACTGACGCGCTACTGGGCGCGGCCCGCGCGGCCTCCACGCCCGCGGCCTCCACCGCGCACGGGCGCGGTGCCGTTGACCAGCGTGTCGATCGGCGCCCTGGCCGCCCACGCGATGCCGCGCAGGATCATCGGCTCGACGTTCGGGTTCGTGAAGTTCGCGTAGCGATGGCCCTGCATCCACACGAACGCGCGGGACGGCTGGCCGCCGAAGATCGTGTGCTCGTACGTCCAGATCTGCGGCACGACCTCACCGGAGGCGGGCATCGGTGCGGTGGCGAGCACGTGGATCTTCGGATCGTCCGCCCAGGTCATCTTGAAGAACGCTTCGTCGTTGATCGTGAAGTCCGACATTCCCTTCATGATCGGCGAGGCCGTGTCGACGATCGTGTACTTGATGTCGCCTGCCGAGAAGTTGACCTCGCCGTGCTTCTTCCCGCCGCCGACCAGCGTCGCCATGAACGCCGGATCGTCGCCGCACAGCGTGTCGTGGAAGCTCACGAGCCCGCCGCCGCGCTTGACGAACGTCTCCATGACGCCCTTTTCCTCGGCGGTCATGTACCCGGCGTCGCCCTTGTACATGACGACCACGTCGACGCCGGCCAGGTCGCGCGCGTCCGGGAAGTGCAGGCTGCCGTCGACGATCGCGCCGTGGTCGGTCAGGATCTTGCTCCAGTCCGCGAGGAACTGCGGATAGTCGTGCAACCCTTCGCCGTGCGATTTCAGGCCGGCGCGGATATACACGTGAATGGGCCGCAGCGCGTTCGCGGCCGGGGCCGCGGGCGCCGCCGACGGCACCTCCGGCTGCTGCGCCGCGACGCCCATCCCTACGGCCGTACACGCGACGGCCACCAACAAGGCGCGAAGTGTCATCGTCGTTTGCTCCTTCTATCTTCTCGAGCGTGCGCCCACTTATATACCTTTCGCGCGTCGTCGTCGATTGCCTGCGTGCCCGTTCGAGTCGGTTCGTGCCGTGCGGCGCGCCACGCGCGAGACGGCCGCGGTGCCGCACGCGGGTGAACGCGTGGCATCCGTCTTGCTCGACTCATTCACGACCGCGGACAAAGGAGCCTCTCATGACGCGTGCATGCATCGACCCGGATATCGTCGTTGACATTCGCTGGGCCGGCGAGTCCGGCGACGAGCCGATCGTTCTCGTGCCAGGTTCGGACGAGGACGTCGACGAAGACGAGGACGTTGACGACGCCGGCGACGACGAAGACGACGACGAAGACGACGAGGACGAGGACGAAGAGAGCGACGAGGAGGAAGAGGAAGACGACACGGGCGCCGGCGACGGTGACGAGGATGAAGACGAGGACGAATTCGAGGACGACGACGATTTCGACGATGACGAGGACGATGACGAGGAAGACGGCGGAGAAGGGGCCGGCGCGTGATCGCCCGGCCTGACGCGCCGTCGGCAGGCGCGACCCCGGCTATCGCGGCGGCGGCTTCGTGCTGCCGCGGATCGTCAGCTCGTGCGGCAGCGTCACGGACACGGGATCGAGCGTGTGGCCCTGCAGGATCTCCAGCAGCAGCCGCACACAGCCCTCGCCGATCTCGCGCATCGGCTGTGCAACCGTCGTGAGCGGCGGATCGGTGTGGCGCGCGAAGCGGATGTCGTCGAAGCCGACGACCGACACCTGGTCGGGCACGCGCACGTTGCGGCGGCGCGACGTCTCGATGACGCCCATGGCCATCTCGTCGTTGAAGCAGAAGATCGCCGTCGGCGGCGCCTTTGCCTGCAGGAGACGCTCGGCCGCGGACACGCCCGATCCGATCGAGAAATCGCCGTTGACGATCACGAGACGATCGGTGAGGCCGCGCGCCTTGGCGCACGTCGTCGCACCGCGCAGGCGATCGCGGCTGAGCGGGCTGACGAGCGGTCCGGTGACGATGCCGATGCGCCGGTGGCCGAGCGTGTACAGATATTCCATCGCCTCGTGCGCGGCCTTGGCGTTGTCGATGTGCACGCTCGGCACGCCGAGCTGCGAGCTGAACTCGCAGCCGTTGACGATCGGCGCGCAGCGCGGCGGCGCGGTGGACGCGATGATCGACTCGGCCTCGGCGGGCAGACGATGGCCGAGGAAGATCAGCCCGTCCGCCTCCTTCCACCGCAGCATCTGCGCGTAGCGAGCCTCACGCTCCGGGTCGTGCTGCGTGTCGCCGAGCAGCACGGCGTACCCCTGCCGCTGCGCCGCGTCCTCGATGCCCTGCAGGATCAGCGCGAAGAACGGATTGGCGATGTCGGGCACGGTGACGAGCAGCTTGCGCGTCTTCAGCGTGCGCAGGTTCTTGGCCGCGGAGTTCGGCGTGTAGGCGAGCTGCTCGACGGCGCGCAGCACCCGCCGGCGCGTCGCCGCAGAGACGACGCTCTTCTGGCCGCTCATCACGCGCGAGACGGTCGCCGTCGACACGCCCGCGCGCCTGGCGACTTCGTAGATGTTGGCCATGTCACTCCGCCGGCGCGAACCGCGCCAGCGTCTCCTCGCAGCGCGCTTCGATGGACTCGAACCACTCGCGCGGCGCGTACGCCGGCCATCGCGCGGCCGCGGGCGGCGTGACGAGCGCGCGGAGCGCCGCGAGATCGTAGTCGTCGACGCCGGCGGCCGTCATCAGCCGCGGGATGTCCGAGTCCGGCGACGCGCAGAGCGCCTCGAACCCGAACGAGGCGTGCGCGTACTGGCGGCCGAAGTCGTACGAGAGCCGCCAGAGGTAATAGAAGAGCTCGTACGGATGGCTCGCGGACCGCGGATCGAGGAACGGGTAGCGGTACGCCAGGTCGCGCGCCCACGAGAGCAGATAGAAGGCATCGCGCGGCTCGAACTCCGCCATCGTTCCCGTGTGCGGGAACCGGGCCGGATCGACCAGCGACGAGCACCACTGTTCGCGCGGATGCCGGTAGAGGTGCAGGACGCGCGCATCGGGAAACTCGTGCCGCAGCCACGGCAGGCGGAAGTCGACGCGGTTGAATTGCAGGACCGCGCGATGCGGCGCGGCCTCGATCATCTGTCGAATGTAGGCGCGCAGGTCAGGATCCCAATCGTGCTCGTCCATGTGCAGGCGCCGTGAGATCCACTCCTGCCGGTACCAGCGTCCGAGCGACTCGAGCCCGTCGTATTCCCGCCAGTAGTCGTCGACCCCGCGGTGCGTCGGGTCGATGCGTGCGCCGCGCGTCGCCGGATCGAAGAAACGCCGCTCGTTGAGCGGCTCGTAGTAGCTGCGACAGCTCGGGACGTTGCGGAAGATCTGCCAGAGCAGCGTCGATCCCGTGCGGAAGCGTGCCGTGATGAACACCGGCGCCGCGCGTGGCGGATCGGCGGCCGCGGCCGGAAGATCCGCGCGGTAGTCCGCCGGGTCGAATCGCCGCGGCAATCGATGCACGCGGCCGGCCTCCGCCGTCGCGTCGGCGATCAACCGGCGGCCATCGTCGGTCTCGAGGGCCTGTCGCAGGACGCGAAAGAACGCGCGCCGTATCGGTTCACGGATCGATCCCAGCCAGCCGTACGCTGCCATGACGGCATTCTAGCGGGCGACAGGCTACAGGCGGACGGGCTACGGACTTTGGGGGCGTCACACGGGCCGCATAGAATCGGCTGGTGAATCGTCGCAGACCTGGTGTCGTGATTTGGTATACGGGGCTCTCGGGAGCGGGCAAGTCGACCATCGCGCGAGCCGTGCACGAGAAGCTGACGAGTGCGGGCGTGACGAGCGAGCTGCTCGACGGCGACGCGATTCGCGCGATCGCGCCGACGGGATTCTCGCGTGCCGACCGTGACGGACACGTCAAGCGCGTGGGCTTCCTGGCCAGCCGGCTGGAGCACCACGGCGTGGCCGTGCACTGCGCGCTGATCTCACCCTACGCCGAGGTTCGCGACTGGGTCCGGCAACGCTGTCGACGCTTCGTCGAAGTCTACGTGGCGACGCCGCTCGCCGAGTGCGAGCGGCGCGACGTGAAAGGCCTCTACGCCGCGGCCCGGCGCGGCGACATCAAGCAGTTCACCGGCATCGACGATCCGTACGAGCCCCCCAGCCATCCCGAGCTCACCATCGACACCTCCCAGGCCTCGCTCGACGAGGCCGTCGCGCGCGTGATCGCGGCATGGGAAACGGCCTGCCGGTCGCCCGATCGGTCATGATAGCTACGACCATCGGGAGGCACGGTGACACGACGGACTTCCGCACGAGGACGCGCGGGCCTGATCGGGCTCGTGCTGGCGCTGACGCTCGCCAGCGAGCCGCACGCGGTGCAGGCGCAGGTCGCGCCGGCATCCGACGTCGCGTTCGCGCAGATCGGCGAGGCCGACGTGCGCGGCTGGCTGACGTATCTCTCGTCCGACCTCATGCAGGGCCGTCAGGTCTTCACGGAGGGCTACGGCCTGGCCGCGTCGTACATCGCCGGCGAGCTGAAGGCGATGGGCGTCACGCCGCTCGGCGACAACGGCGCGTATCTGCAGGCGGTGACGCAGCGGAGCTATCACGTCACGCGGCGCTCGTCGATCACGATCGACGTCGGCGGCCAGTCGAAGACGTTCCGTCACGGCGACCACGTCATCTTTCCGGTTCGCGCGGGCGGCCGGCAGACGCTGCGCTTCAGCGACGTTGAGCTCGCCGGTACCGATCGCGCGTCCGAGCAGCCGCGTCCCGCGCCTTCGGGCACGCCATCGGCCTCCAATCCGGGCCGGCTCGTGCTGTATCTGGCCAACGCGCTCCCACGCGCGACGCAGGCGATCCAGCGCAATCCACGCACGCGCGTGGCCGCCGGCGCCGGCGGGATCGTGATGCGCGCGCTCGGCGCCGCGGCGGCCATCGGCTACGTGACGACGCTGCCGCCCGGCGCCGATCGCGATCGCTCGCGGCCGGACTTCGTGACGACGCAGCGCGTGGATGCGCCCGAGCCGCCGGCAATCAGCGCCGACGACACGGTCTTCACCTGGATCTTCTCGAAGTCCGGCACGTCGTGGGCGGACATCCAGTCGAAGGCCGCGGCCGGCGACACCGTGCCGTCGGTGACGCTGCGCGACGTCCGCATCACGATCGACGTCGACAACACCTACGACGTCCTCGCCACCGATCGCACCGAGAACGTCGTCGGCATGGTCGAAGGCACCGATCCGGCGCTGAAGCGCACGTACGTCTTCTTCGGCGCGCACCTCGATCACATGGGGTACGTCAAGTCGGACGGGCAGTCCAACGGCCGCGTCAACGTGCCGGTGACGAAGGATCCGATCTGGAACGGCGCCGACGACGACGGGTCGGGATCGACGGCCCTGCTGGCGATCGCCAAGGCGTTCGTGACCGGGCCGAAGCCGAAGCGATCGGTCGTCTTCGTCTGGCACGCGGGGGAGGAAGCCGGGCTGCTCGGATCGCGCTACATGGCGGACTTTCCTGTCGTGCCAATCGAGAGCATCCAGACCGAGCTCAACATCGACATGATCGGCCGCAACCGCAACGACGATGCGTCGGAGGCCAACACGGTCTACGTGATCGGCGCCGATCGCATCAGCACGGATCTGCACAACCTGCTCGTCGACACGAACCGCGCGCTCGAGAAGCCGCTGACGCTCGACTACGAGTTCAACGCGCCGGACGACCCGAACGATTTCTACACGCGCAGCGATCACTACAGCTACGCCGCGAAGGGGATTCCAATCGCGTTCTTCTTCACGGGCGAGCACCCGGACTACCACGCGAACACGGACTCGGTGGACAAGATCCTCTTCCCCAAGCTCGTGCGCATCGCGCAGTTCATCTACGAGGCCGGCTTCGCCATCGCCGACAGCGCCCGTCCGCTCGAGCACGACAATCAGGGGCCGAGGAGCGGGAAGGGGTTTCGGGGAAGACTCGAGCGCGGACGATAGGAAACGAAAGACAAGTTAGAAGTTCAAAGCCAGAAGCCAGGGCGCCGGACGATCGCCGGGTCTGAAGACCCGGCCTGCATCTGCAAACAGACCGTCCGCCCGCCGCCGCCCGTAACCTGTAGCCCGTAGCCCGTAGCCCGTAGCCCGTAGCCTGTAGCCCGTAGCCTCCCCGTGGCCGCCCGTTGCTCGTAAGCCCTGTCCCTGCCATCAGTTACACGCTTGTCTGTGCGTGGTGAACATCTGGCGAAACTGGCGAAAACAGGCCGAAATTGCTGACGTTTTCGTTGCTTCTGAGGCGCGGTTCCGCTAAAATGAGTGGAGCTTCCTGCGTTCAGAAAGCCAACCTTACGCAATCCTGCGGTACCTTCGGGGGAAACGTGGCATTCGAGATCGGCGACAAGGTCATCTACCCGAATCATGGACTGGGTGTCATCGAGCGCATCGAGACCAAGACCATCATGGGCACGACCTGCGGGTTCTATCAGCTTCGGATGGCGAACGAGACGACGGTGTTCGTGCCCGTCGACAACGTCGACGGCGTCGGGTTGCGGCGCGCGATCACGGACGCCGAGGTCGAGCGCCTCTTCTCGCTGCTCGGCGACGGCAAGATCGACAGCCATCAGAACTGGAAGGGGCGCTTCAAGGACAACTCCGACCGGATGCGCACCGGCTCGATCTACGACGTCGTCGAGGTCCTGAAGAGCCTGACGTTCCTGGCCAAGTCCAAGAGCCTGTCGTTCCGCGAAAAGCGCATGCTCGATCGCGCCAAGTTCCTCGTGGTCTCCGAGATCACCGAAGTCCTCGGCGAGAAGACGCCCGAGGTCGAGGTGAAGGTCGACGCGGCGCTCGAGCGCTGTTTCGCGACCAAGGCCAAGAACGCCGCGAAGGCCAAGGCCGCGGCGACCGCCGCGGCTGCGCGGCCGAAGGTCGCCGCCAAGGTGGCGCCGCGCCGCGCCGCTCGCGCATCCTGACGCACGCGTCTCCCGCATCATCGGTCCCCTCGTCCGCCGCGCGGCTCGTCGCCGCGCTGCGGACGGGAGCGGCCGCGCTCGTCGTCTCCGGCTGGGTGCTCCTCGCCGGTCCGCCGCTGCTGCTCTGGACATGGCTCACGCGTCAGGTCCGTCCGCTCTATGCGGCCGGCGCCTTCGGCGTGCGCGCCGGCTTTGCGATTGCCGGTCTTCGGGTGATCGTCACCGGCGCCGAGCACATGCCCGCGTCCGGCGCCGTGTACGCCTCCAATCACAACAGCAACGTCGACTCGCCCGCGATGTACTGGGCGCTGCGGTCGCGCTTTCCGCGCGTGCGCGTGCTCTACAAAGCGGAGCTGCGCAAGCTGCCCGTGCTCGTGTGGGTGTTCGACGCCGCGGGCTTCGTGCCGGTGGAGCGCGCGAACCAGTCGCAGAGCTGGCCGGCGATCGATCGCGCGGCCGAGTCGCTGCGCGACGGCTACTCGTTCTTCATCTTTCCCGAGGGCACGCGCAGCCCGACGGGCGATCTGCTGCCGTTCAAGAAGGGCGGCTTCATCATGGCGCTCAAGGCGCACGCGCCCGTCGTGCCCGTCGTCATCGCCGGCAGCCGCCAGGCGATGCGCAAGGGGAGCGCGCTCATCTGGCCGGCGACGGTGACGGTGGCCTTCCTGCCGCCCGTGCCGACGACGGGGCGCTCGGTCGACGATCGCGACGTCGTGATCGAGGAGGTCCGCGCGGCGATGGCCGCGCGGCTGGCCGAAGATCGCGCGATTTCGGGCTAGAATCCAGACCTTGTGACTCGGCGGATCAATCCCCGCGCGTCAAGCGAGCAAGTGTCGGAGCTCACGTCCGGTCGGCTCTCCGTGTACTTGCGGTGCCTGAATACGCTCGATGCGGCCGGCGTCAAGGCCATCTCGTCCAAGGCGCTGGCCGAGCAGTTCCACCTCAACGCGGCGCAGATCCGCAAGGACCTCGCGTACTTCGGCGAGTTCGGCGTGCGCGGCGTCGGCTACTACGTCAAGGAGCTGAAGCGGCACCTGCGGATGATCCTCGGCCTCGATCGCACGGTGCGCGTCGCGATCCTCGGCGCCGGCAACCTCGGTCTCGCGCTCGCGGATTATCCCGGCTTCCGGCAGGAGGGCTTCGCGATCGTGGCGCTGTTCGACACCGAGCGCGGCAAGATCGGCCGGCGGTCGCGCGGCGGCGTG
>CAZNMF010000467.1:0-23087 GCA_964573795.1 uncultured Solibacteraceae bacterium | reverse complement strand
TAGATCAGAACGGAGTCGCCCGTGAGGCTCGTGACGTACAGCCCCGACCCGTGCTGCTCCTCCACGAACGCCTTGAATGCGCTCGGGAGCTTGAGCCGCCCTTTGTCGTCGATCTTGGCGGGGTAGCTGCCGCGAAGCACGTTTACTCCACTCTGGTCCAAAAAACTCCACCGCGATGGTAGAGGTACCCTCCGGCACTGTCAATCGCAAACTGATGAAGGAATTGAGGTTACGTTTTTATTTCGCCTGACTTTTCGTCCGACGAAAATCGAGCGAATGCGTTACCGCGTGGTACCATCCACGGCTCGACATGAGCCAGCCGCGTGTTGTGGTCTGCGAAGCGCAGGTGCCCTTCGTCCGGGGCGGCGCGGAATCGCTCGTGCGCGAGCTCGTCGCGCAACTGCGGTTGCGCGGGTACGACACGGATCTCGTCAGCGTGCCTTTCAAGTGGTACCCGGCGGAGGAGCTGTTCACGCACGCGGCGGCGTGGCGGCTCCTCGACCTCAGCGAGAGCACGGGCCGGCCGATCGATCGCGTGATTGCCACGAAATTCCCGACGTACTGCGTGCGCCACCCGAGCAAGATCACGTGGCTGGTGCACCAGTACCGCGCCGCGTACGAGCTGGCCGGGACGCCGTACAGCGAGTTCCACCACATCGAGCGCGACGTCGCGGTGCGCGAGCGCCTGATCGATCTCGACACACGGATGCTCGGCGAATCGCAGCGGATTTTCACGATCGCGCAGACGGTCACCGACCGGCTGTCGCGCTACAACGGGCTGGCGGCCGAAACGCTGTATCATCCCCCGCGATTGGCCGATCGCCTCCATGCCGGGCCGTTCGGCGAGTACGTGCTGTCGATCGGCCGGCTCGAAGCGGTCAAGCGCGTGGATCTCGCGATCCGCGCGCTCGCGCACGCGCCGGCCTCGGTCTCGCTCGTGGTCGCGGGCACGGGCACGCAGCGTGAGGTCTTCGAGCGGATGGCCGCCGACGAAGGCGTCGCGTCCCGCGTGCGCTTTCTCGGCGAGGTCGACGACGAGACGCTGATCGAGCTGTACGCGAACGCGCTGGCCGTGATCTATCCGCCGTTCGACGAGGATTTCGGCTACGTCACGCTCGAGGCGTTTCTGTCGAAGAAGCCGGTCATCACGACGTCGGACGCCGGCGAGCCGTCGCTGTTCGTCGTCGACGGCGTCAACGGCCGCGTGACCGCGCCGGATCCCGCGGCGATCGGCGAGGCCGTCGCGGCGCTCGCCGCCGATCGCGCGCGCGCGAAGGCCCTGGGCGATGCGGGCTACGATCGCGCGCGGCACATCACGTGGCACGAGACGATCGATCGGCTGGTCGAAGGCTTGTGAAGCTCATCATCCAGATCCCGTGCCTCAACGAGGCGCAGACGCTGCCCGCGACGCTCGCGGACCTGCCGGCGTCGGTGCCCGGCGTGGACGCGATCGAGATTCTCGTCGTCGACGACGGCTCGACGGACGACACGGCGGCGGTGGCGCGCGCGCACGGCGTCCAGCACGTGCTGCGGTTCCGCCGGCGCAAGGGCCTGGCCGCCGCGTTCATGGCGGGCATCGACGCGAGCCTGCGCGCCGGCGCGGACCTGATCGTCAACACGGACGCCGACAACCAGTACGCCGGCGCCGACATCGCCAAGCTCGTCGAGCCGCTCCTCTCCGGACGGGCGGACATCGTGATCGGCGATCGCAACATCCGCGAGATTCGCCACATGTCCTGGCCGAAGAAGCTGCTGCAGCGTCTCGGCAGCTGGGTCGTGCGCCAGGTATCGAGCACCGAGGTGCCGGACACGACGAGCGGCTTCCGCGCCTACACGCGCGAGGCGGCGCTGCGCATGACGGTCGTGTCGGACTTCTCGTACACGCTCGAGTCGATCATCCAGGCCGGCAAGAAGCGCATGGCGATCGCGCACGTCGAGGTCGCGACCAACGCGCACACGCGTCCGTCGCGGCTGTTCAGCAGCATCTGGGCGTATCTCAAGCAGTCCGGCGCGACGATCGTGCGCATCTACACGATGTACGAGCCGCTGAAGGTCTTCTCGTACATCGGCACGACCGTCTTCCTCGTCGGGTTCGCCATCTCCCTGCGGTTCGTCTACTACTACCTCTTCACGCCCGAGGCCGCGGGCAAGATTCAGTCGCTGATCCTGTCGGCCGTGCTGATGCTCGTCGGCTTCCAGGTCGTCATGATTGGCCTCCTCGCGGACGTGATCTCCGGCACGCGCAAGCTGCTCGAGGATCTGCTCTATCGCGTCCGCCGCATGGAAGCCGCCCCGCCGGCGCGCGGCGGCGACCCGGACGCAGAGCGCTGAGCGATGGCCGATCCCTCGACGGTCTCCGTGGTCATCCCCGCCATGAACGAGGCGGGCGCGATTGCCGGCGTCGTGCGCGAGCTCGCGGCTGCGGCGTCGTGGCGCGAGATCCTCGTCATCGACGATGGGTCGACGGATGCGACGGGCGCGGAAGCCGCTGGCGCCGGCGCGCGCGTGATCCGCCATCCCTACAACAAGGGCAACGGCGCGGCGGTGAAGACCGGCATCCGCGAGGCCGCCGGCGAGTATCTGTTGATCATCGACGGCGACGGCCAGCACAAACCCTCGGACGCGCTGCGCCTCGTCTCGCGCCTCGGCGAGTACGACCTCGTCGTCGGCGCGCGATCGGGCGCGACGCAGGCGGGCCTGCGGCGCCGGCTTGGCAACGCGGTGCTCAACGGGCTCGCGTCCTATCTGGCGGACTTCCCGATTCCCGACCTCACATCGGGATTCCGCGCCGCGCGCCGCGACGTGCTCCGCGAGTTCATCACGCTGCTGCCCAACGGCTTCTCGACGCCCACGACGACGACGCTGTCGTTCCTGCGCGCGGGCTACAACGTCACGTTCGAGCCCGTCGAGGCGCGGACGCGCGTGGGTCAGTCGAAGATCCGTCTCGCCAGCGACGGCCCGAAGTTCCTGCTGATCATCATGCGCGTCATGACGATCTTCAGCCCGTTGCGCGTGTTCCTGCCGATCGCCGGCATCTGCTTTCTCGCAGGCGCCGCGTATGCCGCCTGGACCATCGTCACGCAGCTGCACGTCACCAACACGTCGGTCCTGCTGATCGTGATCGCCGTGCTGATCCTGCTCGTCGGCCTCGTGTCGGAGCAGATCGCGGCGTTGCGCGCCGATGGACGCCGCTAGCACGTCCGATCGCCTGCCCGTGGCCTGGCTGGCGGCTGCGGCGATTGCGGGCCTCGCAGCGCGTCTGGCCTTCGGGCTGCTCTACTGGACGGATCAACCGCTGACCCGCGACGAGCTCGAGTATCTGTCGCTCGCACGAAGCCTCGCCGCCGGACACGGGTTCGTCTACGACGAGATCCTGCGATCGGGTTCGTTCGTCCCGTTCGGCCGCGCGCCCGGCTATCCCGCCTTCATCGCGCTGGTCGGCGCCGGTCGCGCGGTGACGACGAGCGTCCCGGTCGCGCTGAAGATCGCGCAGGCGTGCGTCGGCGCGCTCGGCGTATGGATCGCGGGCGTCCTCGCGCATCGCCTGGCCGGCGCGCGCGCATCGCGTGCGGCGGCGGGGCTCGCCGCCGTCTATCCGCCGCTCGTCTGGATCGCCGGATACGCGTGGAGCGAGGCGATCTTCTGGCCCACGGGCCTGCTCGTCGCGTGGCTGTTCGATCGCGCGCTGGCCCAACCGACTCGCGCGTCACTGGCGATCCTGTGCGGCCTTGCCACCGGCGCGGGACTGTTGATCCGGCCAGGCCTGCTCCTGTTCCTGCCGATCGCCGGCGTCTATCTGCTGGTTCGCCGGCACGTTCTCACGCTGATCGCGCTCGGGCTCGGCGTGGCGCTCGTCGTCGTCCCGTGGACGATCCGCAACTACGTTCATCACGGCCGCCTGATGATCGTCGCGTCGGACGGGGGCGTGACCTTCTGGACGGGAAATCATCCGCTGGCGATCGGCGACGGTGACATGGCGGCGAACGTCGCCATCAAGCAGGACAACATCCGGCTGCGCGCGGACCATCCGGAGCTGACGGAAGAAGCGATGGAGCCAATCTACTATCGCGAGGCGTTCGCGTGGATCGCGGCGCATCCGCTCGCGTGGCTCACGCTGGAGGCGCGCAAGGCGTTCTATCTCGTCGTGCCGATCGGTCCGTCGTACACGCTGCACTCGACGCGATATTTCGTCACGTCGGTCGCGTCGTACGGCGTCGTGCTCGTGCTCGCGATCGCCGGCGCGATGTCGCTCGGCCGGCGTCTGGGTCGCACGCCCGGCCTGTGGGCGCTCGCCGCGTCGGCCGTCCTCACGTGTCTTGTATTCTTCTCGCAGGAACGCTTCCGCATTCCGATCGTCGATCCCGCGCTCGTCGTGCTCGGCGGCGCCGGTCTCGCGGCGTTCGTCGATCGCGCCCGCCGCGCTCGCGTCTGACCATGCGTCACGTCGTTGTCATGATCACGACCTCGTACCCGCGCTTTCCGGGGGACGGCGTCGGCAGCTTCATCGAGCCCATTGCCAAGGGCGTCGCAGCGCGCGGACACGAAGTCCATCTCGTCGCGCCGTGGCACCCGGCGCTCACGCGCGGACGCGAGGAGGACGGCGTCTTCTTCCACTTCTTCCGCTACGCCCTGACGCCGTCGATGAACGTCTTCGGCTACGCGTCGAGCCTGCACGCGGACACGCAGCTCAAGCTTGCGGCGTGGCTGGCGACGCCGTCAGCACTGGCGGCCGGCACGTTCAAGGCGATGCGCGTCGCGCAGAAGCGTCGCGCGACGGTGGTGCACGCCCATTGGGCCGTGCCGGGCGGCGTCATCGGATCGGTCGCGGCCGGCGGACGGCCGCTCGTCGTCAGTCTCCACGGATCGGACGTCTTCGTCGCCGAGCGGCGTGCGCTCGTCGGACGCGCCGCCCATCACGTCTTCAAGCGCGCCGAGTGGATCACGGCGTGTAGCGACGATCTGCACCGGCGGGCGGTCGTCCTGGGCGCGCCGGCCGATCGGATCGAGACGCTTCCGTACGGCGTCGACGTCGCGCGCTTCGCGCCGAGCCCGTCCGCGCGCGCCGAGGTGCGCCGCCGCTTCGACCTCGGCGAGGGACGGGTGATCTTCGGCGCAGGCCGTCTCGTGAGCAAGAAGGGATTCGAGGTCCTGATCGACGCGGTGCTGGCGTTGCGCGCGACGATGCCGGATGCGCGCGTGGTCATCGCCGGCGACGGCGATCTGCGCGCCGACCTCGAGCGCCGCGCGGCGCCGCTCGGCGCGCGCGTGCTCCTCGGCACTCAGCCGCAGGACGAGATCGGCCGGCTCGCCGCCGCCGCCGACGTCGTCGCGGTCCCGTCCGTGCACGACGAGGCCGGCAACGTCGACGGCCTGCCGAACGTCGCGCTCGAAGCGCTGGCCACCGGCACACCGGTCGTCGCCAGCCGCGTGGGCGGCCTGCCGCAGGCGATCGAGGACGGCGTGACTGGCCTGCTGGTGCCGGAGCAGGACGCGCGCGCGCTCGCCGACGCGCTCGGGCGGCTCCTGCGCGATCGGCCGCTGGCTCGACGCCTCGGGACGTCGGCGCGCGAGGCCGTCACGCGGCGGTTCGGCTGGCCGCACGTGGCCGAACGGCTGGAGACGATCTACGACGCGGTGGCGACGAGACGTCCCTTGTCGCGCGCGGGCGCGGAAGAGTATGGTGACGGCGCCATCGCCCATGACCGCTGACCATCTCGCCTTCTATCGCGGCCGCCGCGTGCTCATCACCGGCGGCGCGGGCTTCATCGGCTCCAACCTCGCGCGTCGTCTCGTCGATCTCGGTGCCGACGTCTTGATCGTCGACTCGCTGCTGCCGGACTATGGCGGCAATCTGTTCAACCTCGACGGTTACGAGACGCGGCTGCGCGTCAACATCGCGGACATCCGTCAGGGCACGACGATGAACTACCTGGTGCGTGGGCGCGAGGTGATCTTCAACCTTGCCGGCCAGGTCAGCCACATCGACAGCATGCGGGATCCGCACACCGATCTCGAGATCAACTGCCGATCGCAGCTGACGCTGCTCGAGGCGTGCCGGCAGCACAACCCCGAGACGAAGGTCGTCTACGCGGGCACGCGCCAGATTTACGGTCGTCCCGATCGCCTGCCGGTCGACGAATCGCACCTCGTGCGTCCGACCGACATCAACGGCATCAACAAGGCCGCGGGCGAGCAGTACCATCTCGTCTACAACAACGTCTTCGGCGTGCGCGCCTGCTCGCTGCGGTTGACGAACGTCTACGGCCCGCGGCAGCTGATCCGGCACAACCGCCAGGGCTTCATCGGCTGGTTCATCCGGCTCGCGCTGGAGAACCGCGAGATTCAGATCTACGGCGACGGATCGCAGGTCCGCGACTTCGTCTACGTCGATGACGTGTCCGACGCGTTCCTGCGCGCGGGCTATTTCGACGCGTGCAACGGCGGCGTGTTCAACGTCGGCGGCAGCGAGCCGATCGCGCATCGCGAGCTCGTCGCGCTGCTGATCGACGTGGCGCAGCGCGGCTCGATGCGGTTCGTGCACTGGCCCGACGAGAAACGGCGCATCGACATCGGCTCGTTCTACTCCGACTCGACGAAGTTCACGGACGCGACGGGCTGGACACCGACGATCGACCTCCGGACGGGCCTGACGCGGACCCTGGCCTTCTACGATGCGCACGCCGATCGCTACGTCGATCCCGTCGCCGATGCGATACCCTCGTAGCCGTGTCCGTCCCCTTCATGTCGCTGACGCCGCACGAAGATGCGCCGGAGGTTCGTGCGGCGATCGATCGCGTGCTGACCCGCGGCTGGTTCGTGCTCGGCCCCGAGCTCGAGGCGTTCGAGGCGGAGCTCGCCGCCGCGTCCGGTGGCGGCCATGCCGTCGGCGTCGGCAACGGGACGGACGCGATCGCGCTCACATTGCGCGCGCTCGGCATCGGGCCGGGTGACGAAGTCATCACGACGCCGCTCTCCGCCGCGTTCTCCGCGCTCGCGATCGTGATGGCGGGCGCGACGCCGGTGTTCGCGGACATCGATCCCGATCGACTGACGATCGATCCGGCGGCCGTCGAAGCGGCCGTCACGCCGCGCACGGCTGCGATCCTGCCGGTACACCTCTACGGCCAGCCCGCGGATCTCGCGCGGCTCGGCGCGATCGCCGCGCGGCACGATCTCGTGCTCGTCGAAGACGCGTGTCAGGCGCACCTCGCGACGTGCGACGGACGTCCCGTCGGCACGATCGGCGCGGCCGGCGCGTTCAGCTTCTACCCGACGAAGAACCTCGGCGCGCTCGGCGACGCCGGCGCGGTGCTCACCACCGACGCGAGCCTCGCCGATCGCCTCAAGCGGCTGCGCAACGGCGGGCAAACCGATCGCTACCACCATCCGGAGCTCGGCGTGAACAGCCGGCTCGACGAAGTGCAGGCCGCGGTGCTGCGCGCGCGGCTGCAACGGCTGCCGGCCTGGACGGCGCGCCGCCGTGAGCTCGCGCGCCGGTACCGCGCGCAATTGACGGATGCGGCGCTCACCGTGCCGGGCGAGCACGATCCCGGCCACGTCTATCACTTGTTCCCGGTGCGCACGGCCGCTCGCGACGCCTTCATGGCGCACCTCGCGTCGCAGGGCATCGGGTCGCTGATTCACTATCCGATCCCGATTCCACGGCAGCGCGCATTCGCATCGGCGCCGGCCACGTGTCCGGTCGCCGATCGCGTCTGCAGCGAGATCTGCTCGCTGCCTCTGCACCCGCATCTCTCGAATGACGATGCCGATCGCGTCGTCGCGGCGGCGCGGGCGTGGCGGCCGAGCGAAGCGCCGACGCTCAAATGACGCGTCTGCTGGTCGCGGCGATCGTCCTGGCGTACCTGCCTGGCGCGCTGCTCTACCGCGTCCCCGGCACATCGCAGGCGTTCCGCGCGAGCCTGCCGTTCGAAGAGCGCGCGTTCTGGGCCATCGCGCTCAGCGCGACGTGGTCGTTGATGGCGACGTTCGCGCTCGCGCTCCTCGGCCGCTACAGTCTCGACCGTCTGCTCATCGTCGACGTCGCCGTCGCCATCGTGCTGCTCGGGGTCTTCCGCGGCCGGCTGCGCTACGCCGCGCCGCCGCGGCGTCCGGACGCGGCGGCGCTCGTCCCGATCGTGCTCGTCGCGTGCGGCGCGGTCATGTACTTTCCGCCGTCCGAGTACATCATCGGCGGCAAGGATCCGGGGACGTACATCAATGAAGGCGTTCAGATCGCGCAGCGCGGCGAGATCCTCATCCGGGATCCGGACGTCGCGTCCGTGCCGAACGAGTTCCGCGACCTGTTCTTCCCCTCACACCACCAGTCGACGTACTACGGCCTGCGCTTCATGGGATTCTTCATCCAGAATCCCGACGATGGCCAGGTCATCGGACAGTTTCAGCACGTCTATCCCGCGTCGATCGCGATCGGCTACGGCCTCAACGGGCTGAGCGGCGCGCGACAGGCGATCGGCGTCTGGACGATCTTCGGCCTCGTAGCGGTGTTTCTCACGGGCCGGCGGCTGTTCGGCGCGACGGCGGGCGCGGCAGCCGCCGTCCTGCTGTCGTTGAACGTCGTCGAAGTCTGGTTCGGCCGCTATCCGAACAGCGAGATGGCGATGCAGACGCTGCTCTTCGCGGCGCTGCTCGCGGCCGGGCGCGCGCGCGACGGCGGGCGCGTCTTCTTCGGCCTCGTCGCGGGATCGCTGCTGGGCGTCGCGTTGTTCGTGCGCTACGAGATGCTGATCGCGTTCGCGGCGTTCGCGGCGGCCGGGGTGCTCGCGCCCGTCACGCGCGATCGTCTGGGCTGGCCGTTTCGCATCGCGTTCGTCGTCACGAGCGCGCTCGGGGTCTGGTATCTCGCCGGGCCGATGCGCGCGTATTTCGCGTACCCCCTGCTGTTCGTGAACACCCGCGGCGGGTGGCCCCTCGCGGCCGCGGGCGTCATCGCGGCCGTGCTCCTGCATCGCGCGATGACGCGGCCGGCGATCCAGGCCGTCATCCGCCGATGGTTGCCGCCGGCGCTGGCGCTCATCGTGGCCGCGCTCGCCGTCTACGCGTATTTCTTCCGGCACGCCGGCGGGCGCACGGCGCTCGGCGACGCGATGGCGTTCCGCACGTTCGGGTGGTACCTGACGCCGCCGGTGCTCGCGCTGGCCGTCGCAGGCGCGGTGCTCGTGATCGCGCGACAGTTCTGGCGCGATCCGCCGTTCTTCCTGACGTTCCTCACGTTCAGCGTCTTCTTCTTCTACAAGACGCGCATCGTCGCCGAGCACTTCTGGACCGCGCGCCGATTTCTCACGATCGCGCTGCCGGGCGCGCTGGTGCTCGCGATGGCCGGTATCGCCGCCGCGGTCGCCCTGATCGTCAGACGCCCGTCGCGAGCGGCGACGACGATCGCGGCCGTCGTCGTGATCGCGGCCGCGACGCCCATCGGCGTGACGTTCTGGCGCGATGCGGCGCCCGTCCGGCGCCATGTCGAGTATGCGGGATTGATTCCCAAGCTCGAGCAGCTCGCGGGCCGCATCGGCGATCGCGATCTCGTGCTGGTCGAATCGCGCAATGCGGGATCGGACCTCCACGTGCTGGCGATGCCGCTCGCGTACATCTACGCGCGCCACGTCCTGGTGCTCGATTCCGTCGTCCCGCAGAAAGACACGCTCGAGGCGTTCGTCGAGTGGGCGCGCACGACGTACTCGACGATCTACTTTCTGGGCGGCGGCGGCACCGACCTGCTGAGCCGCAAGCTCAGCGCCGTACCCGTCGCGAGCGAGCGCTTCCAGGTCGACGAGTACGACGCGCCCATCAACGCCTATCCATCAGGGGTGCGACGGAAGGAGCTCGAGTACGGCCTCTATCGCCTCGTGCCGGCCACGCAGGCGCAGGCGTCGGCCATCGATCTGCAGATCGGCGCGCTCGACGATCTGAACGTCGTGCGCTTCCACGCCCGTGAGCAGCGGGGCGACGGCCTGCGCTATCGATGGACGACCGGACAGTCGTTCGTCGCGCTGCTCGGCGTGCCGGCGGCCGCGACGCAGGTGATCGTGTGGATGAGCTCCGGCGGACGTCCGGCCCAGGCGCCCGCGCCGGTCGTCGAAGTCGCGCTGGACGATCAGGTCCTGGGCACGGCGACGCCAATCGACGACGTGCAGCCCTACACCTTCGATCTGCCGCCGGATCTTGCCGCGCGGGCCGCCGCGCGCACGGGCCCCGCGCGGCTGCGCCTGCGCGTGCCGACGTGGAGTCCGGCGGCGCTGCTCGGCGTCAACGACACGCGCGAGCTCGGCGTGATCGTCACGCGCGTCGAAGTCCGGTAACATCGCGGCTGAACGTACGGCCATGACGCGCGACCTCCAGATCTACGACGCGCGCGAGCGCGCGCTCGTCCGTGCCGCGGACGTCGCGCTCGCCCCGCTGCGCTGGCTGCCGCGCGCCGCCCCGCGCGCCGCGCGTCGCGTCCTGCTGCTGCGCCTCGAGCGGATCGGCGATCTCCTGATGGCGATCGACGCGATCCGGGACGCGCGGGCCGACTGGCCCGACGCGCAGATCGATCTCGCCGTCGGATCGTGGAACGAGCCGATCGCGCGTCTGATTCCCGGCGTGTCGAACGTCCTCGTGGCCGACGCGCCATGGCTGGCCCGCGGCAGCGCGGCATCCTGGCGGCGTCTCGTCGCGACCGCGCGGCGCTGGCGCGCCCGCCGCTACGATCTCGTCGTGAATTTCGAGCCGGACATCCGCAGCAACCTGCTCGCGTGGCTGACCGGCGCGCCCGCGCGCGTCGGGTACGGCACGGGCGGCGGCGGCGCGCTCCTGACCGAGGCGCTCGCGTACGAGCCTTCGCGTCATGTCGCCGTCAACGCGCGCACGCTCATCGCGTACGCGGCCGGGCGCGTTCATGAGCCGGATGGACACCCGCGAGCGTCGGCGGCGTTGACGCCGCCCGCCGATGCGATCGCACGCGCGGCGGATCTGCTCAGGCATGCGTCGCGACCGCTCGTCGGCGTCCACGCGAGCGGCGGGCGTCTGTCGAAGCAGTGGCATCTGGATCGCTTCGCCGCGGTCGCGCGGCGTCTGGCCGCGGAGCGCGGTGCGACGATCGTGTTGACCGGCAGTCCGTCGGATCGATCGATGGTCGACGAGGTCGCGGCTGCGCTCGGCGGCGTGACGATGATTCGCGCGGATGGCGCGCTCGATCTCCCGTCGCTGGCCGCGCTGCTTGACCAACTCGACGTCTTCATCACGAGCGACACCGGTCCGATGCACCTCGCCGCGGCGATGCAGACGGCCGTCGTTGCGCTGTTCGGGCCGTCCGATCCGAAACGCTACGGCCCGCGCGCGGCGGTCGAGCGCATCGTCCGCGTCGACCTGCCCTGCAGCCCGTGCGGACAGGTCCGCCTGCCGCCCGTGCGCTGCCGCGGCCACGTGCCGGACTGCATGGACGGCATCGGCGTCGACGTGGTCGTCGCGCGCGCGTTGGAGATTCTCGACACGCGGACGGCCGCGCAGGAGCGCGCGTGATCGACGGCGCGCTCACCTGCATCGGCGCGACCGGCGCCCGGTCGTCGCGTCTGCTGGCGGACTGGCTCTCCCCCGACCTGCGCGAGCTCGCGCACGAGGAGGCGTATCGCTGGATCAAGCGCCTCCGCCTCGTGCCGTTCGATGACGTGCCGATGCGTCGGCGATTCACGTATCGCGGCGACTCGCTCTGGTGGTTCACCGAGCTGTATCTGCACAAGATGCGTCGCGTGGACGTGGCCGTCCGCACGGTGCTCGCGCTGGACGCCGCATGCGCCGCGCTCGAGCCGGCGCGCCTCGAGATCGCCACACGCGACGCGACGGTGCGCGCGGCGGCTCGCGCGTTCGGCCGCGCGCGGACGATCCCGATCGGCGAGGCGGACGCGCCGCTGCAGCCGCCGCAGGAGTCGTCCTGGGCCGGATGGCTCGTCGGCGCGACCGCCTATCTGTCGCGGCTTCGTCCGGCGCCGCGCGAGCGCCCGGTGCGCCGAGGCGGCATCGCGGCGTTCGTGCACACGGCGTTCTGGCGGCCGGACGCGGACGACGCGAATCAGGAACATTACGTCGGCCCCGTGCTCGCCGCGCTCGCCGATCGAACGGGGCGGGACGCGCTCACGTGCGTCGGCGTCGGCCCGCGGCGTCAGTTCCGTGCGCGACGCTGGTGGGATCCGCTGACCGCCGCCAGCGCCGGTCCGCGCGTCGTGCCCATCGAGCAGCTCGCGCCGCACCGGACGCTCACGGGCGCGCTCGATCTCTGGCGCCGGCGGGACGCGCTGGCGCGCGACCTCACGTCCGGGCCGGCGATTCGCGCGGCCGCCGACTACCGCGGCTGCGATCTCTGGCCGATCCTCGAGCCCGAGCTCGCGCGCGTCGCACGCGTGCAATGGACGTGGTCCGCGCGCGCGATGGACGAAGCGGCTGCGGCGCTCGACGCGCTGGCCCCACACGCCGTCGTCACGTACGCCGAGGCCGGCGGCTGGGGTCGCGCGCTGATGCTCGAAGCGCGGCGGCGCGGCATTCCGTCCGTCGGCCTTCAGCACGGGTTCATCTACCGGCATTGGTTGAACTACCGGCACGAGGCCGACGAGATGCAGGCCGACGGCACCGACCGAGGATTTCCCCGGCCGGACGCCACGCTCATCTTCGACGGCTACGCCGCAGCACATCTGCAATCAGACGGTCACTTTCCTCCGGACGCGGTCGCGATCACCGGCAGCCCGCGGCTCGATGGCTTCGCCGCACGGGTGCGCGCGCTCGCGCCGGAACGCGAGCGCCTGCGCGGATCGCTCGGCGCCGGCACGGGATCGCTGCTCGTCCTCGCCGCCAAGTTCAGCGAGATCCACGCGGAGCTGCCGGCGCTGTTCGATGCCGTCGCGGCGCAGCCGTCGACGCATCTCGTCGTCAAGCCGCATCCGGCCGATCGGGCCGACGACTACAGGCGCATCGCCGGCAGCCGGCCGCGCATCACGGTCGCCACAGCCGACACGGACCTCGGCCGGCTGCTGGCCGCCGCGGATGCGGTGGCGACGATGAACTCGACGGTGGCGATCGACGCGATGGTCCTCGGCATCCCGGCGCTCGTCGTCGGCTTGCCGAACAATCTCAGCCCGTTCGTCGACGCCGGCGTCATGTTCGGCGCCGATCGCACGACCGTCGGCGCAGCGCTCGAGGCGCTCCTATATGATCGAGCGGCGAGAGATCGCTGGCGGGAGCGGGCCGCGGCCTATGCGGACGCGCACGCGATGCGCGCGGCGGGCGACGCCGCGCGGCGGGCGGCGGACACGATTCTGTCCCGCGCCGCCGTCGCCGCGTCCACCTGAGAGACATGAGAGAAACGAGGACCTCCAGATGAAAGCTCTGCTCACCGGCGGCGCCGGGTTCGTCGGATCGCACCTCGCGGAACGGCTGCTCGACGATGGCCATCAGGTGATCGTGATCGACGATCTGTCGACGGGCTCGATGGACAACATCGTCCATCTGAAAGGCCGGCCGGGATTCGAGTACGTGATCGCGACGATCATGAACTCGTCGCTCACGGCGGAGCTCGTCGACCGCGCCGACGTCGTGTTCCATCTCGCGGCGGCCGTCGGCGTCAAGCTGATCGTGGAAGCGCCGGTGCGGACGATCGAGACGAACGTCCACGGCACCGAAGTCGTGCTGACGCACGCGAGCAAGAAGCAGAAGCCGGTCGTGATCTTTTCGACGTCCGAGGTCTACGGCAAGAGCACGGACGTGCCCTTCCGCGAGGACGCCGACCTCGTGATGGGCCCGACGCCGAAGCACCGCTGGGCGTACGCGTGCAGCAAGGCGATCGACGAGTTCCTCGCCCTCGCCTATCACCGCGAGCGCAAGCTGCCGGTGATCGTCGTGCGTCTGTTCAACACCGTCGGGCCGAAGCAGACCGGCCGTTACGGGATGGTCATCCCGACGTTCGTCCGGCAGGCGCTGACCGACGCGCCCATCACGGTGTACGGCGACGGCACGCAGACGCGATCGTTCACCTACGTCGGCGACGTCGTCGACGGGCTGACGCGGCTCGTCGCCGAGCCGAAGGCCGTCGGCCAGGTCTTCAACATCGGCAACACGGAGGAGATCTCGATCCGCGCATTGGCCGAGCGGATTCGCACGATGACCGGCAGCCGATCGGAGATCGTGCTGATCCCGTACGAAGAGGCGTACGAGGCCGGATTCGAGGACATGCCGCGCCGTGTGCCGTCGCTCGACAAGATCCAACGCGCCGTCGGCTACCGGCCCACGGTCGGACTGGACGAAATCCTCACCCGGGTCATCGCGCACGAGCGGGCGGCACTTCCCGCGGCGAATCGGCGATAATCGATCCTACTTGTGGCTGTCACCAAGCACGCGCGGCGGGCCGCCGAGCGGCTGCTTTCCAGCAACGCGAAGTCCGTCCGGCGGCTGATGCTCGCGACCGGCCGCGATCGCGCGCCGCGTCTGCCCGACATCGTCCAGATCGAGAGCACGAACCTCTGCAACGCCAAGTGCGTCTTCTGTCCGCGCGACGAGATGCACCGGCGCCAGGGGGTGATGGACGTCGATCTGTTCCGGAAGATCGTCGACGAGTGCGCCGCGCTCGGCATCACGCACGTCCGCGTGCACAACTACGGCGAGCCGTTCCTCGACAAACAGCTCGTCGAGAAGGTGCGCTACGCGAAGCAGCGCGGCATCGCCGAGGTCGGCATGATCAGCAACGGCTCGCTGATCACCGAGGAGATCGCGCGCGGCATGATCGAGGCGGGGCTCGACGCCATCAACATCAGCGTCGACGCGGCCGGCAAGGAGGTCTTCGAGCGCACGCGCCTGAACCTCGACTACGACACGGTGATCGGCAACATCCGGACGCTCGTGCGCCTGCGCGGGGAGCTCGGGAAGAAGCGGCCGCGGCTGATTCTGTCCTTCGTGCGCCAGGACAACTCGGCCGACGAGCAGGCGTTCATCCGCGAGTGGGGTGCGGTCGCCGACAAGATCCACATCACCGATCTACACAACTGGGCCGGCACGCTGCACGAGCGATCGAACGTGCGCTATCCATGCTACCGGCTGTGGCAGACGTTCACGGTGTTGTGGGACGGCCGCGTCTCGCTGTGCTGCGCGGACTACGACGGCCGCAACGTGCTCGGCGACCTGCGCACGTCGACGATCGCCGCCATCTGGAATTCCCCCGCGTATCGCGCCGTGCGCCGCCAGCACCTGGACAGCGGCGGGCCCGAGATCTGCCGGTCCTGCGATCTGCCGAAGAAGGACTCGCCGCTCTGGGTCACCCGGCTGTTCTGAACCGCCCGCGCCGCACCGGCGCACGCCCTGGTCAGAATTGAAAGTAGATGAACTGGGCGCCCTCGAAGTTGCCGAAGAGCAGCACGAGGTAGAACACGGCGCCGTAGAGCGCGTACCGAATCGGCCGCGCCAGCTCGAGCGGCGCCGACTCCGATCCGCGCCTGGCCTGGTAGACGTGCACGATCAGGAACGGCGCGAGGATCAGCACCAGCGGCACGACCAGAGACGGCCAGATCGACGCTGACGGCAGGAAACGTGCGACGAGCCGCCTGGCGAAGTCGACCACCTGCGACAACGACTCGGCCCGGAAGATGAGCCAGCCGGCGCACATCGCGTGAAAGGTGACGAGCCCGAGCGCGACGCGTCGCCACGACCAGCCGGGCGGGACGTGCAGCCCCCGGCGCGTTCCCCACTCGGCGATCGTCCGTGACACGACGAGCAGCACGCCTTGGTACAGCCCCCACAGGACGAACGTCCACGCCGCGCCGTGCCACAAGCCGCCGAGCGTCATCGTGACGAGCAGATTGCGCGCGGTCTGCCACCGCGACCCGCGGCTGCCGCCGAGCGGAAAATACAGATAGTCTCGCAGCCAGGTCGACAGGCTGATGTGCCAGTGACGCCAGAACTGCTGCGGCGAGTGGACGAAGTACGGGTAGAGGAAATTGACGTTCAGCTCGATGCCGAGCAGCTTCGACACGCCGCGGGCGATGTTCGAATAGCCGGCGAAGTCCCCGTAGATCTGGAACGCGAACGCGTAGGTCGCCACGAGCACGTCCACTCCAGCCGGGTCGGCCGTGCGCGCGAACGTGGCGTTGACCAGGCCCGCCAGGTTGTCGGCCACGAACATCTTCTGGAACACGCCCCAGGCGATGAGCCACAGTCCCTCGCGCGATTGCGCCCAGGACAGGACTCTGGGCCTCCGGAGCTGCGGGATGAGAAGCGACGCGCGCAGAATCGGCCCCGCGACCAGGTGCGGGAAATAGGCGACGAACAGCGCAAAGGTGATGAAGTTGCGCTCCGGCGGAATCTCGCGCCGATACACGTCGATGACGTACCCCATCGTCATGAACGTGTAGAAGGAGATGCCGATCGGCAGCAGCACGTGCGCGGTGATCGGATCGAAGGTCCAGCCCAGGACCCCGAAGACGCGCGACGCGCTCGTGGCGAGGAAGTCGAAGTACTTGAAGAAGCCCAGCATGCCGAGGCTGGACGTCAGGCTCACGACGAGCGCGGCGGTCCGCGCGCGGCCGTCCGGCGCGCGGCCGAGATATCGCGCGATGACGTAGTCGATGATCGTCGACGCCCACAGCAGGCCGAGAAACCGCCAGTCCCAGGCGCCATAGAACACGTAGCTGGCCACGAGCAGCGCCACGTTCTGCGCCCGTCTCGGCAGCACGCGGTAGAGCGCGTAGACGACGACGAAAAAGACGACGAACTGGAGGGAGGTGAAGACCATCAGCGGCGGCCGACACGGGCGGGCTCGCGCGTCTCGAGAAACGAGAAGAGCGCGTCCGCCACCACCTGGTGGCCTCGGGGCGTCAGATGGACGTTGCGCTGGAAGAACAGCTCGTCGCGCCGGTCCTGCGCCCACAAGACCGGGAGCAGATCGAGCGTGGGCCGGCCAAGCGGCGCCAGCGCACTGAGGAACCGCTCGGTGGCCAGGTTCCGGCGCAACGTGCCGCCGGCCGCCGACACGGCCTCGTCGAGCCGCCCGAAGTCGGCGTCATCGATCTGAAATCGTGCCGGCATGAGCACGAATACCGTCGCCGCGCCCTCCTGGTCGGCGCGATCGGCGATGCGGCCGAATGCCTGCCGGGCCAGATCGAACCCCTCGGTCACGGCGGCAGGCGGATTGTCCAGATAGCTGGCCAGCGGAAGCTCGGGCACCGATGCGGTCAGCCGCGAGCGCAGCTGATCGATCCGCACTCGCACACGCTGCAGCACTTGGCTGTACCGGATCACCCGGCGCAGCCAGGCCTGCGCGCTGTCGGTGACCGACACGACCGGGACGCGGCCGGCCGCCAACGTCGTGCGGGCGCCGCTCGCCTCGACGGCGTCGTTGCCGACGAAGACCGTGACGATCACGATGTCCGGCTGGAAGGCCGACACCACGTGCTCGAAGAACAGCCAGTCCTCCACGGGGCCATAGCCCTGGACGCCGGCGTTGATCACCCTCCAGCGGTGCGCCCGATCCGCATCGTTCAGGCGCGCCTCGAGGCGCTTCCCGAACGTCTCCGCGAGCGGCACCTGGACGGCGAGCACCAGCGAGTCGCCGAGGATCACGATGCGCCGCTCGTCTGGTGCCTTGGGTCCGATCTCCTCGTCGTCGCGAACCCCCTGACCGTTGATTCTCAGTTCCGTCCTGAACTCGGCCGTGCTGTACGTGGTCGCCGCGCCGGGCCTCGGCCGATAGCCGATACGCGAGTCCTGTATGAACAGCGTCTGGAACGGAGAGGACGCTTCCGATTCGAGGGAGGCGTTGAGCCCGATCTCGAGGACGACGAACTCGGCTGCGAGGATGACGCCGAGCAGCACCACCCGCATGAGAAGACTCCAGGAGCGGGACGGGCGCATGCGGACGGCAATTATATATGCCGGGTTCCGTTCAGCGGCCGCCGCAGAACGCCCACCCGGCTGTTCCGAGCCGCCCCTCGTCCAAGCAGGTATACTTGCAGTTTCCGGCCATGCGGACGCGTATTCTCGCCCTCGCCGTGATCGCCGCCGTCGGCGCGCCAGCCGCCGTCAACGCGCAGTTCCCCGCGCCGCTTGATGCGCCGGCTCCAGTCACCGCCGATTCAGAGCACACGCTCCAGTTGTCTTTCGATCCAGATGGCCGCGTCTCCCTCTCGGCCAAGGGCGTCACGATTCGCGAGATCCTCGCCGAATGGGCGCGCCAGTGCGGGTGCTACGTCGTCAACGGCGACAAGATGACGGGCGGCCCGCTCGAAGTCCCGCTCCTGTTCGAGCATCAGCCTCAGGAGGCCGTGCTCGAATCGCTGCTGCGGCCGGCCGCCGGCTTCGTGCTGACGCCACGGCGCGTGGGCGTGACCAGCAAGTCCGACTTCGAGACGATCTACATCGTCGCCACCAGCGCGGCGTCGGCCAGCTCGTACGTTCCACCGCCCGCGACCCCGTCGTTCGGCATCTCCACACCGGGCGGACCCGACGATGAGATCGCGCCGGTGACGCCCATCGCGCCGGGCGCGGCGCTGGCGCAACCACCGGCGGCTTCTGCGCCGCCGACTCCGACGTCCAGCGCGCCGCTGCCGCCGGGCATGGCGCCTGCGTCCTATCCGACGACGAGCACGCCGGCCCCGCCGCCACCTGGCACGCCTGGGACGTTCGTGCCGATCGTGCCGGTGACGGCCGGCCCGCCGCAGCCGCAGACGACGGCCCCAGGCACCGTGGGCCCCGCGCCTTCGCAGACCCCGCCGCCGATCCCGCTGCCACAGCCCGGACGCTAGCCAGGCGCGCGTGGTCGCTCGTGTAAACTTCGCGGGACCTTGCGCGATCGCCTGAAAGATTTCTCGAAGAGCGTCGCCATCTACGGCGCCGGCGACGCGGCCATCGCGCTCGTCAACGCGCTCCTGCTTCCGGTCTACGTCCGGTTCCGGTTCCTCACCGCCGTCGATTTCGGCGCGCTCGCGCTCATCGGATCGATCGAGGCCTTCGCCAAGATCATCAACCGGTGGGGCCTCGACGGCGCCTTCATGCGCTTCTATCACGATCGTGCCGAAGGCCGGGAGCGCGCGCGGATGGCCAGCACGATCATCTGGTTCATGGTCGCGGCCAACGGCACGCTGCTCGCGATCGCCTGGCTCGCGAGCGCGTGGCTGGCTCGCGTCATCGCGCTCCAGCCGTCGTATCTGCTGGCGCTCCGGCTGATGCTCGTCAACATGTTCCTGATGGCCTTCACGTTCGTGCCGCAGCACGCCATGCGCATGCAGCACGCCGCGGCCGTCTTCAGCTTGTTCACGCTTGCACGCGCGGCGGGGACGATTCTGCTGCGGATCGTGCTGGTCATCGGCCTGCGAACCGGCGTCACCGGCATCTATCTGGCGGACATCGCGCTGACGGTCATCCTGCTGCCGCTCATGTGGCCGTGGGCGCGCGCGCTCGTCGCGTTCGATTTCTCGATGGCGGAGCTGCGGCGCGTGCTGCGGTTCGGCCTGCCTCGCCTGCCGCACGGCCTGGCCTCGCAGACGCTCGACGGCAATCCGAAGCTCATGCTCGGCCACGCCGTATCGGCAGACCTCGTCGGCGTCTATCAGAACGGCGCCACGCTCGGCGCCGGCGTCGCGTACTTCAAGAACGCGCTCGAGAACGCGTTCGCGCCCTTCTACTACGCGACGGCCCGGCAGCACGACGCGCGCGCGATCTTCGCCAAGATGGCGACGTACGGCGTCGCCGTGTTCGTGCTGCTCGTGGCGGGGACGACCGCCGTCGCGCGCGACACGATTCTGCTGCTCTTGCGGCCTGAATACCTGCAGGCCGTTCCCGTGGTGCCGCTCGTCGCCATGGCGTTCGCGATCCAGGGCATCTACCAACTGACGTCGATCGGCCTCAATCTCACGAGCCGCACCGAGTTCTATCCGGTGGCGACGCTCACCGCTGCCGGCGTGAGCGTGGCAAGCGGATCGTGGCTGATCCCACGGCACGGATTGATCGGCGCCGGCCTGACGCTGCTCGTGTCCTATGCGACGCAGGCCATCGTCGCGTTCGTGCTCGCCCAGCGCGTCTATCACGTCGCGTACGAGTACGGCCGGCTCGTGCGCATTCTGCTCTCGGGCATCGCAGCGGCTCTGGCGGCCCTCGCCCTGCCGCCAATGCCCGCGTGGCTCGGCTTACTCGCGCGCGGGTCGACGACCGTCGTCGTCTTCGCCGGGTGTCTGTTCGCGACCGGTTTCTTCCGGGCGTCGGAACGCGACTTCCTTCGAGAGATCTGGATGCGCGCGCGGCAGCGCCGCCGCAGCACATCGCGCCATGGCGACTGACGCGGATCGCGCCCGCCGGGCGACACGCGTGGCCGGCGCGACGATTGGCGCGGCGATTGCCGTCGCCGCCGCCCTTCGGGTCGTCGGTACCGGTTACGGCCTGCCGGCCGTCTACAACCCCGACGAAGTCGCGATCATGAACCGCGCGATGGCGCTCGCGCAGAACGGCGGCCATCCGCACAACTTCCTCTATCCGTCGCTCTACTTCTACGTGCTCTTCGCATGGGAAGGCGCGTGGTTCGTCATCGGCCGCCTCAGCGGCGTGTTCACGTCGCTCGCCGCATTCGAGCGATCGTTCTTCGTCGATCCGACGTCGATCTACGTTGCCGGGCGTCTGCTGTCCGCGCTCTGCGGCGTGCTGGCGGTTTGGACCACGTGGCGGCTGGGCACGAGGCTGTACGGCCGAACGGCCGGCGTGACAGCCGCGCTGATGCTCGCGGTCGCGCCGCTGGCCGTTCGCGACGCGCACTACGTCAAGCACGACGTGCCGGTCACGTGGCTGATCGCGCTGGCGTACGCCTCGCTCGAAGCGTCGGATGCGCGCCTCCGGCTCAGACAACGCCTCCTCTGGCCGTCGGCCATCGCCGGTCTGGCCATGTCGACGCACTACTACGCCGTCTTCCTCGCCGTACCGCTCGTCATCTCGGCAGTCTGGCCGCGCGATTCGCAGCCGTGGCGGACGCGCCTCGATGCGCTTCTGTTTTCCGCGATGGCCGTGACCGGAACATTCTTCCTGGCGTCGCCGTTCCTCGCGCTCGACCCGATGACCGCAGTCCGTGACGTCGTCGCCAACCGTGAGATCGTCGTCGATCGCGCGACGACGACGGCCGGCCTGTTCGGATCGATGCCGTTCTATCTGAGCTGGCTCGTCCGCGATGGTGCGGGTTGGATGACGATGGCGCTGGCGCTCGGTGGCGTCGTCGTCGCGTGGCGCCGGCGCGCGAGAGAGACCGCGATTCTCCTGGCGTTTCCCGTGACGTTCCTGCTCTTCATCGCCAATACCGTGCCGGCGAGCCGGTATCTGAACGCCATTCTGCCGTTCGTGGCCGTGCTGGCCGGCGCGACCGTCGCGTGGATCGCGGAACGGCGCGGGCTCGTCCGCCACGCGGCATGGGCCGTGCTGCTCCTCGCGCTCGTGGAAGGCGCGCAAGCCAGCGTGCGCGGCGACCTTTTCTTCCGGCAGACCGACACCCGCACGCTCGCCCTCGACTGGTTCGAGCGATCGGTACCAGACGGGACTTCGATCCTGATTCAGCCGTACAGCGTGCCGCTACGGCAGTCTCGCGCGGCGCTCGACGAGGCGCTGGCGGCGCATCTGGGATCGCCCGAGCGCGCGTCGATTCGCTTTCAGCGGCAGCGCGCGCTGACGCCATATCCCGCGCCGGCCTATCGCACGATCTTCCTCGGCGACGGCGGGCTCGACGTCGACAAGATCTATCTGTCGCCGTCTGCGTTCCACGCTGACGATCTCGGTCCGGCGCGGGCGCTGGGGATCGAGTACGTCGTGCTGAAACGCTTCGACGTGGACGATCCGGCGCTCGCACGGCTCTCCGCGGCGCTCGGCCGGAGCGCGCACGTCGTCGCGCGTTTCTCGCCGTATCGCCAGGACGCGACCGATGCGGGCGCCGCCGTGCCACCCTTCATCCACAACACGGACGTGCGCATCGAGCGGGCGTTGGAGCGGCCGGGCCCCATCGTCGAAGTCTGGCGCGTGGACTAATGGTATCTTTCCAGGGCTGATCCGGAACGCCTGATGCTTGGTGCGAAGACCCTTCTCGTCAATCCGCCGCTCGTCGGCGGCCTGGCGTTCACGCGGCAAGGCCGCTGCCAGGAGCGCGAGGAAGTGCTCGGCACGACGAAGCCTCCGTACACGCTGGCGCTCGCCGCCGCGCTGCTGCGCGAGCGCGGATGCGACGTGCGCCTGATCGATTTGACGGCCACGCGGCAGTCGATCGACGCCCTGATCGCCCGTCTCGATCGCGAGGGTTTCCACCCCACGCTCGTCGTGTTTCCCAGCACGACGCCGACGCTCGACGCCGACGCCCGCGTGATGGCCCACGTCAAGGCGCGCTACGGCGCGCCGCTCGTCTGCTTCGGCCCACACGCCTCGGCGGCGCCCGCCGAATCGATGGCGCGCGCGGCGTCGATCGACGCGATGCTCGTCGGCGAGCCGGAGGACGGCCTCGTCGCGCTCGCCGCGCTCGAGTCCCCCGCGCAGTTCGATCAGGTTCCCACGCTCACCTTCCGCCGCGCCGACGGCAGCGTCGTGCCGCATCGCGCGCACGGCTCGTTCGCCGGCTTTCTGAACGCCCCGTATCCGGCGTGGGACCTGCTCGATCTGTCCGTCTACCGCCTGCCCGTCGTCAACCAGCGGTACGTGATCGTCGAGACGTCGCGCGGCTGCCCGTACTCCTGCGACTTCTGCATCGCGCCGATTCACCAGGGCCACAAGTTCCGCGAGAAGAGCGCCAAGGCGCTCGTCGACGAGATCGAGCGCGGTTATCGCGACCTCGGTCTGACGTTCTTCTATCTCTGGGGCGATACCGTCACGCTGAACGTCAAGAGCTTCAGCGCGTTCTGTGAGGAGCTGATCGCGCGCCGGTTGCCGATCCAGTGGTTCGGCAACGCGCGCGCGGACAATCTGACGGATCCGGCGTTCGTCAAGCGGCTCAAGCAGGCCGGATGCTGGATGCTCGCGCTCGGCATCGAGACGGAGTCCGAGGAGACACGCAAGGACATGATGAAGCGGCTCGAAGGCGAGAAGATCCGCCGGGCGCTGGCGAA
>CAZNMF010000466.1:0-7963 GCA_964573795.1 uncultured Solibacteraceae bacterium | reverse complement strand
CTACAGCGATAGGGACGTCAGTCGTGGCATGGGCGGCCACAGGCCGATGATGTAGGGCCGGCCCCCTGTGGCCGCCCGTGACGCTGTAACGAAGCAGCGCGACGTCATCGCCGAGCGCGCGACCCACTGTCACCAGGTCGCGCGGTTCGGGAATGCAGGTCGCGGACGTCATGATCCCAGGTCACGAGCCGGCGCCGCGACAGTGACATGCGCGACTGGGGCAGCGGGTCGTGCGATCGGTGATCGTGGGTCGCAAGGTGCGAGCAGGTCCCGTCGCGATCCGGGCGGCCACGAGGGCCGCCCCTACGGCTTCTTCGTCGCGGCCTCGACGAGCCCTTTGAACATCTGCGAGAACTCGCCGGTCTGCCAGAAATTCTCGGGATGCCACTGGACGCCGATGCAGAACTTCGCGCCGGGCCGTTCGATGCCTTCGACGATGCCGTCCGGCGCCGTTGCCGACGCGACGAACCCCGGTGCGACGACGTCGACGCACTGATGGTGCCGGCTGTTGACCGGCAGATCGCGCGATGCATCAGGGCCGAGTAACGCGGCAAGGCGCGATCCGGCCTGCACGTGCACCGTGTGCGGCGTGCTCGTGTTGGGCTCGCGCTGCACGTGCGTCACGTCCGTCGGCCGATGGCTCGGGATGTCCTGCACGAGCGTGCCGCCTGCGACGACGTTGAGGAGCTGTACGCCGCGGCAGATCGCCAGCAGCGGCAGGTCGCGCTTCATGGCCTCGCGCGCGAGGACGATCTCGTATGCGTCGCGCGCGGCGTCGGTCTTCAGCGTCGCGTGCCGATCCGTCGCGCCGTAGTGCTGCGGCTCGACATCCGCGCCGCCGGTCAGCAGCACGCCATCGCACTCGTCGAGCACGGCCGCGACGTCGCGGTCCTTCTCGGGATCGAGCACGCGCGGCGTCGCGCCCGCGCGCTCGAGCGATCGTAAATAGTCAGGTTGCGGCCAGGCGACGGCAATGCGCGGCATGACTCACATCCGGGTCGGCACGCGGCAGCCCATCAGATCGAGCGCGGCCGTGAGCTGACGTCGCACGTACGCGACGCCCGCGGCGCGCCACAGCCGCGCGTCCTCGCGGTCCTCTTTGAGGATCTGCTGCCGATGATAGAACGCGTTGAACGCCTGGGCGAGCGTGAATGCGTGCTTCGCGACAAGCGACAGCTCGAGCGATCGTACCGCCGTGTCGACGACGTCGTCGAGCCGCGCCGCGTCCAGCACGAGCCCCCAGAGCTCGTCGCCCTCGTCACCCGTGTCGATTGCCGCGCGATCGCGCGCGACGAGGCGTGCGGGGAGATCGGCGGCAACGACGCCGTCACGCTCCTGCAGCTTCGCGAGGATGTTACCGGCGCGTACCGCCGCGTACTGGATGTACGGGCCGGTCTCGCCTTCGAAGCTGAGCGCTTCGTCGATGTCGAACGCGATGATCTTGTTGCGCGTGAACTTGACGAGGAAGTAGCGCACCGCCGCGATCGCGATCGCTTCGGCCGTCCGCCGGCAGTCGTCCGGATCCAGCTCGGGGTTGCGCGTCGAGACCTCGCTCCGCGCGGAATCGACGAGGCGATCGAGCAGATCGTCCGCCTTCACGCCCAGGCCCTTGCGGCCGGACACCTCGACGAACGGCTTGCCGTTGCTCTCTTCGTTCTGGTAGCCGAGCGCGCGCGCGGTGGCGTGCGAGAGCGCCACCATCTCGTACGAGAAGTGCGTCGAGGCCTCGGCCTCCGCGCCGAAGCCCATCGTCGTCAGCGCCTGCTTCAGCAGTTGCTGGAGATACGACTGCCGCGTGTCGATCACGTTGTAGACGGCGGAGGCGCGGCCGAAGGCCGGCGCCTCGCGATCCTGGCCGGGCGTGGACGTCGTCGCCCACAACGGCCGGCCGTCCGGGCGCGTCGTGAACACGCGATAGTGGAAGTCCTTGCCGAGCAGGCCGAACTTCCAGAACTGATTCGCGATGTCTTTGCCGACGTACGTGACCGTGCCGTTCGATCGCACGATGACCTTTTCGCGCTGTTCGGCCTCGTCGTCCGCGTCCGTCTGTTCGGCGCGCGACTCGTCGTTCGACGCCGCTGGCGCGGTACCGTCGTCGATCGGCATCACCCAGCAGCCGGCGAGGCGCCCGTCGGTCTGCAGGAACACCGCGTCGCGCGCCTTGAGCTGCTCGAAGGCCGTCGCCCAGAACTGCAGCCGCAGGATGTCGCCTTCCCACGTCAGCAGGTCGTAGTCGACGTTCATGCGCGCCATCGTGCGCAAATGGCAGCGGACGATGCGATCGGCGACGATCGCGCCCATGGCCGCGAGATCGTTGCCGCCGTGCTCGATCGCGTGCATCGTCTCGCCGCGGATCGCGAGCCGTCGTTCCTTGTCGCCCGCGTACCACTCGGTGACCTTGGCGTACAGATCCCAACAGTAATAGTCGAAGCGCGTGGCCGGATCGTCGGCCAGCGCGGTCACCGACGCGACGTCGCGTCCCTCGAGGTGCACGAAGCCGACGACGACGTCGGCGACCTGCACGCCCGTGTCGTCGATGTAGTTCTGGACTTCGACGCGCTTGTCCTGGAAACGGAGCAGGCGCACGAGCGTGTCCCCGAGCGCCGAGTTGCGCAGATGGCCGATGTGCGCGGCCTTGTTCGGATTGATCGCCGTGTGCTCGACGATGACCTTCGGCCCCGTGGCCGCGCCGCCCGCCGCGGGCGCGCCGAGCCACTGCGTGAGAAACGCGGCGCGATCGAGAAAGACGTTGAGGTAGCCGTTCGGCGCCGCATCGACGCGCGTGACGCCCTCGATCGATCCGAGCGACGCGGCCAGCTCCTGCGCGATGACGCGTGGCGCCTTGCGCAGCCGTCGGGCGAGCTCGAACGCGACGGGCAGCGCCGCATCGCCCAGCGCGCGGCGCGGCGGCGTCTCGATGACCAGCGCCGGATGATCGGCCGGCGCGAGGCCGAAGTGCGACGAGAGCGAATGGGTGACCGCGGCGCGAAGGCGGGCGTAAACCGGAAGAATCATCAGCCGCCGTATTGTACTCGCGCGTAGTCGGCGGGCGTGTTGACGTTGGCCAGCAGGCGATCGGGAGCCCCATAGGCCGCGATCTCGGCCGGGCCGATCTCGGCGATGTCGAGCACTTGCGCGAGATCGGTCGCGCGCAGCCGGCCGGCGTCGATCTGCGCGCGGGCCCGCGAGTGCGCGTCGCGCCGATAGCAGGCGAGCAGCGGCTGGGGATGCCGATCGGATCGCGCCCACGCGCCGTCGCGCCCGCGGCTGGCCGCGATCAGCCGTGCGAGCAGGCCCGCGTGCAGAAAGGGCAGATCGCACGCGACGACGAGGACGTGCGCGGTCGTCGCGTGGAGCAGAGCCGTGTAGATGCCGCCGAGCGCGCCGGCATCGGGAACGGCGTCCGGGTGGACCGGCAATCCGAGATCGGCGTAGCGCGCCGGATCGGGGCCGACCACGAAGATGGGGGCGGCCACCTGTTGCAGAACTTCGAGCTGCCGAACGATGATGGTGCGTCCCTCGACGACGAGGCGACTCTTGTCCTGACCGCCGAAGCGCCGGGCTCGTCCGCCCGCCACGATGGCGGCGGCGGGCGTCGTCGAGGCCTCCACGAGCCGATCATGACAGAGGTCCACCTTGGGCGTCTGCTGCCCGCCAGCCTGCACCAGGCGATCGCAGACGAGTTGCCGCAACGGCTCGATTTCTACGAGAACTGGCTGACCTCGGAGGGCCTGCGTGACGGATCGATCGGGCTCGCGCCGATGACGGCGGTCGTCGGCTTCCTGCGGACGGAGGGGCTGGCGTACGACCGCGTGATGACGCGCGCCGGGACGCTGGCGGCCGACTGGTGGCTGGCGACGGTGTCGCCGTGGCGGCGGCGGTCGATGCTGTGGCTGCCGCGATCGCTGCGGACGCGCGCGACGCTCCGGCTCGCGGCGGAGATGGCGCGCTCGGTCAGTCGCATCAGCCGCGTGTCGACGCGCGTGCGCGGCAAGACGGCGCGCATGGAGGTGAAGGCGTCCGTCTTCTGCACGGTGCGCGAGTCGCAGCCGGCCCCGCTCTGCGCGTTCTACGCGGCGATGGCGGTTCGGGCGCTGGGCCATTTCGGTATCGCGGCGTCGGCGCGCGTCGAGCAGTGCCATGCGATGAGCGGCAAGGCGTGTGTGCTCGCGCTGGATCTGGGCGCGAGCGGCGCGGTCCCTGCGCCGGCCATGGCGGCATGATCGGCGTCTTCTCTTTCGTGCGTGCAACAACCTGGCTCATCGTTCTCGGGCTCGTCGTCTGTCTCGTTCCCGCCCGTGCGTCGGCGCAGACGACGCCCGGCTCGCGCGTGCTCGTGATGCCGTTCGCCGCCGATGTCGACGCGAACGCGACCGGCGGCACCGGCGCGGCGCTCTGGCTCGGCGAGGCGGCGTCAATCCTGATCACCGAAGGGTTGTCGTCGGCCGGCGTCGGCGCGCTCTCGCGTGACGAGCGGCTGGCGGCCTTCGACGAGCTGAATCTGCCCATGACGTCCGCGCTCACGCGCGCGACGATGATTCGCGTGGGCGAGCTGATCGGCGCGTCCGAGATCGTCTTCGGCGATCTGCACCTTGGCGAGACGCTGCAGGTGCACGCCCGCATGATTCGGCTCGCGGCGGGCCGTGAGACGGCCGCGATCACCGATCAGGCGGCGATGACCGACATCTTCCCGCTGTTCGCGCGCGTCGCCGGCCGCGTCGCCGCGCAGACCGGCCGGCTGCGCCCGAACGCCACGCCGCAGACGAGGCCGCTGGCCCTCGACGCGTTCGAGAGCTACATGAAAGGGCTGGTGGCGACGACGCCGGCCACGCAGCAGCGCTTCCTCGAGAGCGCGGCGCGGCAGGCGCCGACCGATCCGCGGGTGCTGATGGCGCTGTGGGGCGTCTACTCGGCGCAGGAGCTGTACGACAAGGCGCTGGCTGCGGCGAATGCCGTGACCGGCGACGCGGTGATCGTGCGGCGCGCGCATTTCGCGATGGCGCTGTCGCTGATCGACCTCAAGCGGTACGACGGCGCGTTCCAGGCGCTGAACACCCTGTACTCCGACGGCCGCGGCGCGCCCATCGCCAACGCGCTCGGGATCGTGCAACTGCGGCGGGGCACGCCGCCGGGCGGCAATCCGCCGGCGATGTACTTCAAGCGCGCCGTCGACGACGACCCGGAGAACACCGACTACCTCTTCAATCTCGGCTACGCGCAGGCGCTGGCGCAGAACGGGAGCGAGGCGCTGAACTGGTTGCGCGAAGCCGTGCGCTTCGACGCGGCCGACGGCGACGCGCACCTCGTGATGAGCGCGGTGCTCGCCGGCGCCGGGCGCACGGCCGAATCGCAGCGCGAGCTCGATCTCGCGCACCTGCTCGGCGCCGGCAGCGAGAGCGCGGCGCGCACGCCGGCGCCGCGCGTGCCGAGCGGGCTCGAGCGGCTGCCGGCGTCGCCGGAGATCACGCCGATCTTGCGGCTGCGGACGATGGTCGCCAACCCCGCGCAGCGCGATCAGGAGGAGACCGCGGCGTTCCATCTCGCGAACGGCCGCAAGCTGATGGCCGCGGACCGCGATCGCGAGGCCGTCAACGAGCTTCGACGCGCGATCTACCTCGCGCCGTACGAGGACGAGCCGCACCTGCTGCTGGGCCAGTTGTATCAACGCGGCGGACGATTGCCCGAGGCGATCGACGAGCTGAAGGTGGCCTTGTGGTGCCGCGAGACGGCGGACGGCCGCCTGGCGTTGGGCCGCGCGCTCTTCGAGTCCGGCGATGCCGACGGCGCGCGGCAGGCCTTGCGCCGCGCGCTGGTGCTGTCGCCCGGATCGACCGACGCGCAGGATCTGCTGCGGCGGATCGGCGGCTGACGCCTCGTGTTAACATCCTGCCTGCCGGCATGGCCGATCAGCACATTCGCGAGATCCAGGTGAGCGGGAAACAGCTCGTGTTCCTGTTCATGGCGTCTGTCGTCGTGGCAGTCGCGATCTTTCTGCTGGGTGTGTCGGTCGGCCGCGGCGTGCATCAGGCGACCGCCGGCGAGCCCGTGGGCGCAGCGATGGCCAGTGCCGCCGACACGGCGCCGCCCGCCGATGCCATGCCGCCGGCAACGAAGCTGACGGATCAGGATCAGACATTCGCGAAGAACCTGCAGCAGGGCGGAGCGGCGCAGCCGTCCGCGTCCGCGGCGTCCACGCCGGCCGCTGCGGCGCCCGCGACGACGGAGACTCCGGAGGTCAGCGAGCCGGAAGCGAACGCGCCGGCTGCGACCGCGACGTCGAATGCAGCACGTTCCACGGCGGTTCCGCCGCCCGCGGCGCCGAAAGCTGCCGAGCCTGCTCCTGCGCCGAAGACGTCGCTGCCGGCGCCGTCGGCCAGTGGCTGGGCGTTGCAGGTCAACGCCTTCCGTTCTCGCGAGAACGCGGACAAGGAAGTCGCGCAGCTCAAGGCGAAAGGCTATCCCGCGTTCGTCGCGCCAGGCCAGGCCGGCGGGTTGTTCCGTGTGCGTGTCGGCCCCTACGCCCAGCGCGCAGACGCCGATCGCGTCGCCGCGCGCATGCGTCAAGAAGGATTGAAGCCGTCGGTTACCCGCTAGCGCTGCTCTCCGGCGTTCTGTTCGCCGCCAGCTTCCCGAAATTCGGGCATTCCGCATTTGCGTGGATTGCGTTGACGCCACTCCTCGTGGCGATCGCGACGTCGGCGGCTTCGTCGACGTGGCGCCGTGCGTTCGCGCTCGGCGCCTGCAGCGGCATCGTCGGATTCGCCGGCGTCATCTATTGGATTGCCGGCGTGATGCATCGCTACGGCGATCTGCCGTTCGCGCTCGCGACGCTCATCTGCGCCGGGCTGATCGGCTATCTCGCGATCTTCTTCGGCCTCTGGGCGATGCTCGTGCGCGCGTCGGTGCGCCGGCTCGGCGCGGGCGGCATCTGGCTGGCGCCGCTCTTCTGGGTCGCCCTCGAGTGGGCGCGCGGGGTCATCGTCGGATTTCCGTGGGCGCCGATCGGCAGCTCGCAGGCGGCCGTCATTCCCGTCGTCCAGCTCGCCGCGGTCACCGGCGTGTACGGGCTGTCTGCGCTCGTCGCCCTCGTGAGCACGGCCGCGGCGACGCTCAGCCTCACGCGCGCCCGCGCGCATCGCGCCGGCGCGGCGTGCGTCGCGCTGCTGCTGATCGCGGTCTGCGCGGCCGGCGCGTATCGCGTGTCGAGCGCCACGCTGACCAGGAGCGGGCAACCGCTGCGCGTCGGCCTCGTGCAGGGATCGATCGCGCAGGACGAGAAGGACGATCCGGCGCTGGCCAACGACGTGCTCGCGCGTTACGTCGCGCTGTCGAGGCAGGCCATCGGTGCCGGCGCGCAGATGATCTTCTGGCCCGAGGCGGCGGTGCCGTTCTACTTCGACCTGGAGGGAACGAAGGCCCTGCCGATTCGCCGTCTCGCGCTGGAGACGCGCACGCCGTTTCTGCTGGGCAGCGATGCGTACGACCCGCCGCGGTCCGGCGCGCCGGAGCGCTTCTACAACGCCGCGGTGCTCGTCGGCGCCGACGGCCGATCGCTCGGGACGTATCGCAAGATGCGCCTCGTGCCGTTCGGCGAGTACGTCCCGTTCAAGTCGCTGCTGTTCTTCGCGGGCAAGCTCGTCCAGTCCGTCGGCGATTTCTCGCCCGGCACCGAGCCTGTCGTGTTCGATGCGGACGGCCGGCGGGTCAGCGTGTCGATCTGCTACGAGTCGATCTACCCGCGCATCTCGCGGGCGTTCGTCGCGCGCGGCAGCCAGTTGCTCGCGACGATCACCAACGACGCGTGGTTCGATCGGTCGTCGGCGGCCTATCAGCACTTCGAGCAGGGCGCGATCCGCGCGGTCGAAGAAGGCCGCTACGTCGTGCGCGCCGCCAACACCGGCATCAGCGGCGCCGTCGATCCGTACGGCCGCGTGCTCGCGCACACGCCCCTGTTCCAGCCGAT
>CAZNMF010000465.1:0-4172 GCA_964573795.1 uncultured Solibacteraceae bacterium | reverse complement strand
CGGGGCGGGAGCGGCCGGTCGCGCGGGTGCGGCGCCGGGCGCGGCGGCCCCACCGGCTGGCGCGGGGGCGCCGCCGGCACAGGCAGCGGCCGCTCAACCTGCCGACGATCGCCCGCAGCTCGGCGCGGGCGGCGGCATTATCCACGAGGTCGGCTGCGTCCGCATGGGCACCGGCCCGGACAACAGCGTCGTCAATCGCTTCTGTCAGGTGCACGACTGTCCGAACGTCTTCTCCGCCGACGGCGGCCCGTTCGCGAGCCACGCCGACAAGAACCCGACGCACACGATCATCGCGCTCGCCTGGCGAACAGCGGAATATCTTGCCGAGGAATTGAGGAAGGGCAATGTCTAAGCTCACGCGACGTGAAGCCTTGAACCGCCTCGCGACGGCCTTCGCCGCGACGGCCGCGATCGACTACGCGCTCGGCGCCGACGCGCACGCGTTCGTCCGGCAGACGATGATCGGCGGCGCGTACTCGCCGCAGGCGCTGACGTCGAAGCAGTTCCACACGCTCGAGCGGCTGACGGACCTGATCATCCCCGTCGACAACGGCAAGCCCGGCGCGCTGGCCGCGGGCGTGCCGTCGTGGATCGATGCTCTGCTCGCCGTGAACGCCGATCTCAAGGCGAAGTACGTGTCCGGTCTGGGTTGGCTTGACACGACGATGCTGGCGCGCGCGGGCACGGACTTCGCGGGCGCGCCCACGGCGCAGCAAACGGCGCTGCTCGATCTGATCGCGTTCAAGAAGAACGCGTCTGCCGAGCTCGATCCCGGCATCGAGTTCTTCACGCTCGCGCGCCGCATGACGGTCGACGGGTTCTACACGAGCGACATCGGCATCCACGAGATCATCCCCAACGGCCGCCCGCCGCTGACGGAGTTCGTCGTCCCGCAGGAATCGATCGACTACGTGATCAGCCGGAGCCCGTTCAAGTAAGGTCGAAAGCCGATTGATCACATGGAGACGTGGAGCACATGGAGGATGAGACGCGTGGCTGGTATGACGGCCGCGAATGCGGCCGAACGGACGTGCGCGTCAGACGGAAATACGCACGTTCCAAGTACGTCCGACGTGTGTATTTCCGTCTGACGTGCACGTCCGAAGGCGCCCGGCTACGCCGGGCGCCGCTCACCAGCCACGCCTCTCCATGCGCTCCATGCCTCCATGTGAATCCCACGGAATGAACACGAAAATCCTGACGACAGCAGTGGTCTGCGCGGCGACGACGATCGGCCTGTCCGTTCCGCTCGGCCGCCTGGCCGCGCGCGCGCAGGACGCGCCCGCCGATCAGCTCGAAGCGCTCGAGGGCGACGGTGAGACGATCTACGCGCGCGACTGTGCGTCCTGTCACGGCGCCGAAGGCACGAGCGACGGCGCCGGGCCGGCGCTCGACGGCAACAACAACCTCGCCAACAAAGAGCACGTCATCAAGCGCATCCTCGGCGGCTCGCCGGAGAAGGGCATGGAGGCGTTCGGCAAGACGCTGAGCGACCACGACGTCGCCGCGGCCGCGACGTACGTCCGCAACGCGTGGAACAACACGTTCGGCATCGTGCTCGAATCGGACGTCGCGCCGCTGCGCGCTCAGCTGAAGATTCAGAAGACGCAGTAGTCGCTCTTCGGAGGGCCGAACCTTCAGGCTCGGCCCTAGCGCCGACTCCCGCAGCCGGTCTTCAGGTTGACATTCAACCCGAGCAGGCGCACACTGCGGGTCGAATGACAACCCAAGGCGACGACCGCACCGACGACGACTTTCGCGCCGAGATCGAGGCGCACGTCCAGATCGAGACCGATCGACTGATCGAGGAAGGTGTCGCGCCGGCCGAAGCGGCCACGCGAGCACGGCGAACCTTCGGCAACGCGACACGCGCGCGTGAGCGGTTCTACGAGTCCAGGCGTCTCGCATGGCTCGATGATCTCCGGCAGGATGTCCGATTCACCCTCCGCTCGCTGCGCCGATCGCCGGGATTCGCCATCGTCGCGCTGCTGACGCTGGCGGTCGGGCTCGGCGCGAACACCGCGGTCTTCAGCGTAATCAATGCGGTGTTGTTGCGTCCGCTGCCCTACCGCAATGCCGAGCGGCTCGTGCTCGTGGAGATTCCAAGCATGGCCGGCAGTCCCGACTGGCTGCGATCGGCATGGCGCGCGCGGGCGCATAGCCTCGAAGACCTCGCGGGATATCAGGCGCCCACGACCGCGACGCTCGTCACCAACGCCGGTCCCGTCTCGGTGCAAGCAGCGATGGCGACGTCGAACTTCTTTCCGATGCTCGGCATCTCACCAGCGGCCGGAACCCTGTTCGGCGACGAGGCGAGCGCGCCGCCGAACGGCGCCGTGCTCACCTACGGCTTCTGGCGCCGGCACTTCGGCGGCGATCCGGCCATCGTCGGACGCACGATCACGCTCACCGGCACGCCGTTGACCATCGTCGGCGTCGTCGGCGACGGCTTCCGCTTTCCCACGGCGCCGACTCCCTGGCTATCGACGTTCGCGCCGCAAACCCAGCCCGACGTGATTCAACTGGCCGACGAAAAACAGTGGCTGCCCGTCATCGGGCGGGTCGGTGCGGCCAGCACGCCAGAGTCTGCGACCGCAGAGCTTCAGGCGATCTTTGCCCGCGAAGTCGTCGGCCCTGGACGCTTCACCCGAAGCTTTGCCGACCGGACCCGCCTCACGGTGACGCCGCTGCAGGAACGGCTCGTCGGCGACACGCGACCACGGCTTCTCCTGCTGATGGGCGCCGTCGCCTGCGTGCTGCTCGTGGTCTGTGCCAACCTCGCGAATCTGTTGCTGGCACGGACGTACGCGCGCGAGCGTGAGCTCGCCGTCCGCGCGGCATTGGGTGCGCGCACGGGACGGCTCGTGCGTCTCATGTTGACGGAAAGCGTGCTGCTCGCCCTCGTCGGCGCGGCAGCCGCCGTGATACTGGCGCACTGGACCGCGGGCGTGGCGTTGTCGCTGGTCGCCGAGCGCGTGCCGTACGTCGGCGCGATTCCCATCGATCGATGGGTGCTGCTCTTCGACGCCGGCGTCGCCGTGCTCGTCGGCGTGCTGAGCGGCCTCGCATCGGCCGTCACGATCCGTTCGGGGCGCTTCGCGAGCATCTCATCAGTCGGCGCGGCGCGCACGGTCACGAGCCGCATGCATCTGCGACGCGGCATCCTGGTCGTCGAAGTCGCGTTGACGTTCGTCCTCGTCGTCACGTCGGCGCTGCTGCTGCGCACGCTGTGGAATCTGTACCATGAGAACCGCGGATTCGACGGTGCGCGGGTGATCACCGTCGCCGTCATGCCGAACACGTCGCGTACGATTCCGCTTCGGCGTGACACGTTTCCAGCGGCGCAGCATGAATCGTCGGCGTTCTTTGCTCTTGCCACGGCTCGCCTGATGCATCTGCCGGGTGTGACATCGGCCGCAGCCGCGTCGCAGGTTCCTCTCGGCGGTGCGTCCATGACCATGGCCGTCTCGTTGGCGAGTCACCCCATATCCGATGCCTTGGATGCGTCGGTCGCGACGGTCACGCCTCGCTACTTCGCGACAATCGGCACGCGCGTGATCGCGGGCCGAGATTTCCTGGCCACCGATGTCGACGGCGCCGACCGCGTCGCCATCGTCAACGACACGCTGCGGCGCGCCCTCGCGCCCGAGCGTGCGCTGACGGGCGATCGCCTCACCTTCGGCAAACTGCGATTGACCATTGTCGGTATCGTCGAAGACACGCCGACCGCTTCATTGCGCGAACCGGCAAAGCCGTTTGTCTTTATTCCTCTGTCTCAGATGGCAGGCACGCCGTTCCGATGGGACCGGCTCGTTCTGCTCGCTCGTACGCAGGACATCGATCCGGCTTCGCTCACTCCGGCCATCCGGCAGGCCGTCTGGGCGCTCGGCAGCGACATCATCATCGATCGTGAAGCGACGATGGGCGATCGTCTGGACGCGTCGATACACACCGAGCGCACGACGACATTGCTCCTGGGCTGCCTCGGCGGCATTGCGCTCGTGCTGGCGATCGCGGGCGTGTACGGCGTTGTGGCGTACTCGGTCGTGCAGCGCACGCGCGAGATCGGCGTGCGCATCGCGCTTGGCGCCGGACGCGGCCACGTCATCGGATCGATCGTCCAGACGTCGATGCGGCCGGTTGCGCTGGGCATCGCGATCGGCGTGGCATTG
>CAZNMF010000464.1:0-5341 GCA_964573795.1 uncultured Solibacteraceae bacterium | reverse complement strand
ACCAATCATCCGCGGATGCTGACGACGCTGGAGGCGGCGAAGCATCGGGGCGCGACGATCGTGTCGATCAACCCGATGCCGGAATCGGGGCTGATGCGCGTGGTCAACCCGAACCCGCAGGACTACGCGAACCCGCTCGAGCTGCCGTTCGCGCTGTTGGGGAAGGGGACCGCGCTGACCGATCTCTACGTCCCCGTGCGCGTGAACGGCGACGCCGCGCTATTGCAGGGCGTAATGAAAGGGCTGCTCGATCGCGATCGCGCGGCGCCGGGCACGATCGTCGATCGCACGTTCATCGCCGAGCACACGAGCGGCTGGGACGCGTTCGAAGCGGGGCTGGAGCGCTCGACGTGGGACGAGATCGTCGAGAGCAGCGGCATCGATCGCGTCATGATCGATCGCCTCACCGACATCGTCGCGCGCGGCAAACGGATGATCGTGCTGTGGTGCCTCGGCCTCGCGCAGCACGCGAACGGCGTCGAGAACGTGCGGCAGGTCGTGAATCTGCTGCTGATGGGCGGGCACATCGGCCGGCAAGGCGCGGGGCCGTGCTGCGTGCGCGGCCACAGCAACGTGCAGGGCGATCGCACGATGGGCATCTGGGAACATCCCACGGCAGCGTTTCTCGACGCGCTCGACAAGGAGATGGGCATCCGATCGCCGCGCAAGCCTGGATGGAACGCGGTGGACACGCTGCTCGCGCTGCACGACGGACGCGCGAAAGTGTTCTTCGCGATCAGCGGCAATCTCTTTTCCGCCGCGCCAGACACGCACTACACGGCGGAGGCGTTCGCGCGCTGTCCGTTCGTCGTGCACGTGTCGACCAAGCTGCACCGCGGCCATCTGCTGGGCGGGAAGACGTCGATCATCCTGCCGTGCCTCGGACGCGCGGAACGTGCGATGCACAGCGGCGCGTTGCAGCTTTCGAGCGCCGAGGACTCGATGGGCATCGTCAATCCGACGCGCGGCCGCGAGGTGCCCATCGCGCCGGATCTGCTCAGCGACACGGAGATTCTCGTCCGCGTCGCGCAGGCGACGTTCGGCGCGGACGGGCCCGTCGACTGGGCGTCGTTCCTCGATCACGATCGCGTCCGCGATCGCATCGAGCGCGTGATCCCCGGCTTCGAGCGTTTCAACGAGCGGCTGCACAAAGGCTTCTTCTATCTGCCGAACGCCGCGCGCGAGCGTCAATTCCGCACGTCCACGGGGAAGGCGAAGTTCTCCGCGTGCGGGATGCCGAAGCACGACCTCGCGCCTGGCGAGCTCCTGATGACGACCGTGCGCAGCCACGACCAGTTCAACACCGTCGTCTATGGCCTCGACGATCGCTATCGCGGCGTGTGGGGCGGGCGACGGGTGATCTTCGTGAACGCCGACGATCTGCGCGAGCTCGGCCTCGCGGACGGGCAGTGGGTCGACATCACGAGCGCCTTCCAAGGCGAGACGCGCATCGCGCCGCGCTTCCGCGCCGTCGCCTATCCGATCGCGCGAAAGAGCGCCGCGACATACTTTCCCGAAGGCAACGTGCTCGTCTCCGTGCGCGCCGTCGACGCCGAGTGCAACCAGCCCGCGCACAAGTGCGTGCGCATCACGCTCCGCGCGTCGGCGTGAACGCGGCTCGAGGCTTCCAATGCGAATGCGTACCTCGGTCCAAACGGTTGCGGCTTCTCCGGAGTTCATTCTCGAGGCGATTCGCGACAGTCATCGCCATGAGTGTGCATTCGACCCCGAGGCGGATCCATCAGTTGAGCTGTGTTTCGAAACGAGTGTTGCGGAGTGGCGTGATGCGTGCGATCTCGTTCGCACCGAGAAACTCGGTGAAGCGCTCAACGAGATTTGGAGCATCGACGTTTCGCCAGCGGCGTGGCGGACGGTGCTGGAGCCTGCACGACGAAGGACATTGCGAGACGTGTGCGACCTGATTTCTGCCCGCGCGAAAAGGGCCATCATTCAGCCGGCTGGCGTCTTCGACGCCTCGTGCAGACCCGCCGGCACATTTCTCGCCGTACGCGCTCTGCTCCTGAAAGCGGGCGCGCAGGAGAACTCAATACGGCCGTCTCAACCGATTGCCGAAGTCGCGCGGCGACACCCGGGGATTTTCCTCGGCCCGATCTCCCGACTCGTGCCAGGCAGACTGCCTACAGTGGTCATTCGAACTCCGCTCCATGACGCCGCGGTGTGGACGATCATTCTGGCCTTCATCGTCGCCTTGGCCACTGTCTCGCTTTACCCAACCCTAGCACTGGGGGCATTCGCGGTAGGCGTATTAGCAGGGGTCGCAGCGCGGACGCTGTCAAGGCGTCCACCACGCGCAGTGCAGTTCGGTCAAATCATAACGTTCCGGGATCTGGCCGAGACGTTGGCCGGTGAGGACGCCTGAGGTCTCAGCGGCGTCGCGAACGTCGCCCGAGCCGCGCTGGGATTTCGGCGATTTGGTAGGCTGCTTGCTGCGCCGGGGTGGCGAAACTGGCAGACGCACAGGACTTAAAATCCTGAGTGCCCAAAAGGCACGTGTGGGTTCGATCCCCACCCCCGGCACTTCAGTCGCGCCTGGCCGTCAGGGGCGCGATACTCTTGACGGTATATACGATACACGGTATAACCGATGAAGTGGGTCGTCGAAATCGGTGATGAGTTCAAGCCGGAGTTTGATGCCTTGCCGATGCCGGTACGCCAGGAAATACTCGTGCTGGCTGGTGTGCTGGAGCAGTTCGGTCCGAACCTCGGACGTCCGCACGTCGATACGCTGGCCGGATCGCGCCACGCCAACATGAAAGAGTTGCGCTTCGATGCGAACCGGGGCGTCTGGCGAACGGCGTTCGCCTTCGATCCCCGGCGTCACGCCATCCTGTTGGTGGCCGGGGACAAGGCGCGCGGCTCGCAGACGCGGTTCTACAAGACTCTGATCAAGAAGGCGGACGACCGCTTCGACGTCCATTTGAAAAGATTGAAGCAGAAAGGGAAATAGCGGTGCCGACGAACATCAAGGCCATCATCAAGAAGCTCCCGAAGGCGGATCGCGAGAAGATCAGGCGCCGTACGAAGCAATTGATCGCCGAGGAATTGACGCTGCAGGAATTGCGGCGCGCGCGCGAGCTGACGCAGGCGCGCATGGCCAAGAGCCTCGGTGTGGCGCAGAAGCAGATTTCTGCCATTGAGCGCCGGACGGACATGCACATCTCCACGCTTCGACGGGCGATCGAGGCGATGGGCGGCGATCTCTACCTCGTGGCGCGCTTCCCCGACAGAGCCCCGGTCATCTTATCCGGCATCGAGTCGATCGAGTAGCCCACGCCGGTCTCGGTATTTCGCGCCTCGCTTCAAACGGCTCGTCGATCGACTCGGACTGCCGCATCGTCAATCCCGATCGCGTTGGTGGGCCGCGCCCGTGCCGCGCGAGAGGCTGTAGTATGGTCGCGCAAATTATCGAGGCGAAGAACGAAGCTCCTTCAAGATGCACGGATCGATGACCGCGCGTCGCACGCTCCTCCACGCGCACACGTTGCTGGTCCTGAGCTGCGTATGACTGTTCGCGGCCCCTGCACGATCCGCCGGGCTTCGAGAAGTCCTGATTCCCGCTGACTCGAAGCGGCCTCAGATCGGCGGGCAGATCTGGACGCCCTGTGCGGAGGCGCCGGGGCCACTCGTCGTCACTGGCGAAGCGGGCCGGATGACCATCCAGGGGACCAGGAACTGTGCCCCTGCCGGCACGCAGCTGCCCCTCATCGTCATCTCGCATGGTCTGTTTGGAGACGCCTTCAGTCACCACGATACGGCGGCGGTCCTGGCGGACAACGGCTTCGCCGTGGTCACCTGCCGTGACGTTCCAGGTAACGCAGCACGTCGTGCACGAAAGGCGAGTCCTTCTTCATCGGGCGGTGCACGGTATCGCCGATGCGAACCACGCCGGCAGTGGAGAAGCCGCCCTTGAATCGGGACTCCTTGCCGCCCAGACGGTCAAGGACGTTGCGCAGCCGCAGTCTGACTTGTCGCATCAGGGGCGTGCGCTCCTCCCGGGTAGTCGTGCCCGACCTTGTGGTGCATGCCGATAATGTCGGTCCAGTGCACTGGCAAAATGCCGCGAGCGCGCCCGCGCGCGCTCGCTCCGTCGGGAAACGCTCGACAGCGAAAGCAGAGAGGGCGTGGCTACGGCGTACGCACGACCGACTGCGTGCGTGCGAACGGTCCAGCCGCGTTAGGTGGACGTGCGACGAACGTTCTCCGCCCGCGGTCCTTTCGGACCCTGGCCGACCTCGAATTCAACGGTGTCGCCCTCTCGCAGGTCAGCGATGCCCTCTCCGTAGATGGCGCTCTGGTGAAAGAAGTAGTCGTTGCCCGCGGTGTCCTTGATAAACCCGAATCCCTTGTCGACCCGCAACGTCCGAATTGTTCCCGTCATTCATCAACCTCCGCGTCACCGGCCACTCGTCGGTCTCCGACGAGCCGTGAGACGCAAGACTGCATTGTACCGGACGACGGCGACGCGAGCCGTCGTTCGAGTCGATCACAGGCTGTCAGGCGCTCTCGCCCCTGGCGACGGACGCGATCACGCGCCAGATCGCGTCGAGCCCCTCGCCGGTCGTCGTCGACACGGCGATCGGCGTCTGCCCGAACAGCCGCTCGAGCTCGTGAAGGTTGCGCGCACGGTCGGCGCGCCCGAGCTTGTCGATCTTCGACGCCACGACGTGCAATCGCACGCGTCCGCTGATCTGCCTCCACGCCTCGAGATCGGACGCAAGGCCGGGGTGTCTGGCGTCGACCACCAGGAAGATCGCCGCGCGCGGCTCGCGCGCGTGGACGTTCGGCGATGACGGTCGCTCGTGCGCAGAGAGATAGGCGTCGACGACGGCCGAGAGCTCCTGCTCGGCTTCGCGGCCGCCGCGAGCGTAGCCGTATCCCGGCAGATCGACGAGGTACACACTCCATGACGGCGGGCCACCCTTGCCGCCATCGGCCGTCACGCGGTAGATGTTGGCTGTCCGCGTCTTGCCGGCCGCGGCACTGGTCCGCGCGAGCGTGCGGCGCGTCAGCGCGTTCAACAGGCTCGATTTGCCGACGTTCGATCGTCCGAGAAATGCGAACCGCGGAAGCTCGTCGCGCAGCACGCCGTCTCGCGGCCCATCGGTCGACGCGCTGGTGACGAGCTCGGCGCTGAGAATCTTCACGACGGCAGCTTACTCGCAACTGGCGCCAAAACGCTGTCGCGTCGGCCCCACGGAGTTTGTCGCTGGAGGAAGAAGGCTAGCGGGTCGCAGTCGATGCGTCACTGACTCTTGAGCACCCTGGCAGGACTTGAGCGATAATCCGATCGAGCGATCCGATGCCTGTCACAATTGCCGAC
>CAZNMF010000463.1:0-2724 GCA_964573795.1 uncultured Solibacteraceae bacterium | reverse complement strand
GGCACGACGACGGCGCAGGTGGACACGCGGCTGCTGCTCAACGACATCGGCAACGTGACGGTGGAGACCTCGCGCGCGCTGATCTTCGATCGCTACAAGGACCAGCGCGGCACCGGCGCGTTCATCCTCATCGAGCCCACCACGAACTTCACGGCGGGCGCGGGGATGATCAGCGATCCCCTGTCCGACCAGACCGCCGCGAGCCACCCCGGCGTCGCCGAGCGCCTCGCCCACCTCGCACGCAGCGCGCACTCGGAAGGCGAGGCGATCGAAGCCGTGCGGCGGGCGTTGGAGGAGTTGTTGGCGTGAGAAGGCTTGAGGCTACAGGCTTGAGGCGTGAGGGGGTTCTTTTCGAACTTCGAACTTCGAACTTCGAACTTTCCCCAAGCCCCACGCCTCACGCCCCACGCCGTCCTCGCCCCTCCCTCCCCCGAGTGACGCGCGCGCATCTGCCGCGGGCGTAGACTCGCGGCCATGGAGACCCGCACCTCACTCGACGCCCTCGACCTGCGAATCATCCTGCTCGTCTACGCCGTCGCGGCGGCCGTGGCCGGCTTCCTGCCGCTGACGACGCCGGGGCCTGTTGCAGATCTACTGCGCGCGTCAGCCAACGGGTCGGACAGCCTGATCTTCGTCACGGGAACGGGCCTCATCGCCTGGGGCCTGATCGCCGTTGGCCTGTCGACGATTCCGAACGCGGTCGATCGCCGCCGCGCGTTCGGCTGGTTCGTGGCCGCGCACTTCCTCGTCCTGGCGATTCTGCTCGCGGAACGTCTTGCGGTCTGGCCTGCCGGCGTGGCCGACGGGATCGTCGGCGTCTGGGCACTCGCGTCGTTCCTGCTCTTCTACAGTTGGGCCACGGCATTTGGCGATCCCTCGTGGTGGCGGCCGCAGGCGACGCGGTTCGGACCCGCGCGACGATCCGGCATCGAGCACCTGCGCACGCAATACGAGCAGAGCATCCGGACAGCCGCGGCGCAGGAAGAGCGCCACCGGCTCGCGCGCGATCTTCACGACTCGATCAGACAGCAGATCTTCGCGATCCAGACCGCGGCCGCGACCGCGGAGACGCGCCTCGACGAGGACGCCTGCGGCGCGCGCGAGGCACTCGACATGGTGCGCGCCAGCGCACGCGAGGCGATGACCGAGATGGAGGCGATGACCGAGCCGCTGAAAGCTGCGCCGCTCGAGAACGCGGGGCTCGTCGCCGCGCTGAGACGGCAGTGCGAGGCGCTCCGGTTCAGAACGGGCGGTGACGTCGAGCTGACGATCGGCGATCTTCCCCGCGACGAGCAGTTGACGCCCGGCACGCAGCAGGCGATTTTCCGCGTGGCGCAGGAAGCGCTGTCGAACGTCGCGCGGCACGCGAGAGCGACACACGTGACCGTTTCGCTCCACGCGTCGAAAGGCCGCCTCGCGCTCGTCATCCAGGACAATGGCGCAGGCTATGAGCCGTCGCCGTCGGCGGGCTCCGGACTGTCGAATATGCGTACGCGCGCGAACGAACTGGCAGGCGCGTTCGCGATCGCCCCTGCGCCTGGCGGCGGCACCGCCGTGCGATTCGACGTGCCATTCAGCGAGGCCTCGCCGCAGTGCTACTCCAGGAAGCTCCGCGGCGCCGCGGTCGGACTCGCGATCGTGGCCGTGACGGTCATCGTGGTCCGTCCGCACAGCGGCTGGAACATGTGGTGGCTCGTGGTCATCCCGACGTTCGAGCTGATCCGCTATCTCGTGGCGTGGGTCCGATCGCGCCGGATGACCGCGAGCGCGACATGACGCCCCTTCGCCTCGTCCTCGTCGACGACCACCGCGTCGTCACGCAGAGCCTCAAGGCGTGGCTCGAGTCGTTTCCCGATATGCACGTCGTCGGTGTCGCGGCGAACGGCGAAGAGGCGCTCGCGCATCTCGACGAATGGCGGCCGGATATCGTGCTGCAGGATCTGCTGATGCCCGGCGGCCTCGACGGCATCGAGACGACGAAACGGATGCGCGAGCGCGCGCCGGCGGTGAAGGTCATCGCGCTGACGGCGTCGATCGACGAGCCGCGCATGATGGGCGTGCTGCGCGCGGGCGCGGCGGGCTACATCCGTAAGGACGCCGAGCCGGAGGCGCTGCTCGCCGCGGTGCGCGCGGTCGCGCGCGGCCGGACCTACATCGATCCCGCCGTCGCGCGTCTCGTGCGCGAGACGGACGTCTCCGAAGAGACGCTGACGCCGCGCGAGCTCGACGTGCTGCGGCAATTGGTGTCCGGCCGATCCAACGGCGACATCGCGGACGCGCTCGGCATCGGCGAAGAGACGATCAAGACGCACGTCAGCCGCGTGCTCGCGAAGCTGCAAGTCGAGAACCGCGCGCAGGCCATCGCCGAAGCGCTGCGGCGACGGCTGGTGTCGATCGAAGACCTGGACCAGTCCGGTTAATCACATGGAGCCGTGGAGGACATGGAGAAGAAGACACGCGTGGCTGGCGCTGCGGCCGCGCATGCGGCCGGGCGGATGTGCGTGTCGGACGGAAATACGCACGCCACCACGATCACCGCGCGTGTGTATTTCCGTCCGACACGCACATCCGCAGGCGCCCGGCTGCGCCGGGCGCCGCTCGCCAGCCACGTTGCTCCATGTCCTCCATGCCTCCATGTGAACCCAACCGTTCGCGATAAAATCACGCGATGCCCGATCGTGCGCTATCCAAACAGAACCTGACCTCGCTGCAATCGCACATCCT
>CAZNMF010000462.1:0-24607 GCA_964573795.1 uncultured Solibacteraceae bacterium | reverse complement strand
GTCGCCGTCACGTTTCGGGGACGTCGACCGTCGATGATCGATCTCACCGGCTCCATCCCGGCTTCGTGGCTCCTCGTGCTGTGCGCGCTCGTGTGGCGTGCGCACGTGAGGCTGGCGCAGCCGCGGCCGGCCGGCATCGCCGTCGCCGCCGCCCACTGGAGCCACGGGAATGACGAAGGAGATGATCATCTCCTCGACGAGCCACGAAACGCGGGTGGCGATCCTCGAGGACGATCAGGTAGTCGAGATCTTCATCGAACGGGAGCAGTCGCGGGGCGTGGTCGGCAACGTCTACAAAGGCCGCGTCTCCAAGGTCCTCCCGGGGATGCAGTCGGCGTTCGTTGATCTCGGATTGGAGCGCGACGCGTTCCTGTACGTCTCCGACGTCATCAGCCCCACCGAAGAGTCCCTCGAAGACGAAGACGACGAGCCCGTGCCGGTCGCGCGCCCTGATGCGGGCGGCGACGAGACGCCGGCCTTCGGCACGGCGCTCGGCGGCGTGACCGAAGACGACGCCGCATCGGCATCGGCCGAGCCGTCGCCGGACGCCGAGCCGTCGGCGCCGGCCGCTGCCGCGCCAGCGTCGGCGCCCGCGGCGCCACAGCAGACGTCGAAGCCCGATCGACGACAGCGCGAGCGCACGCCGCCCACCGCGAAGATCGAAGACCTGCTCAAGGAAGGGCAGGAGGTCGTCGTCCAGGTCGTGAAGGAGCCGCTCGGCACGAAGGGCGCGCGCATCACGTCGCACCTCAGCCTGCCCGGCCGGTTCCTCGTCTACATGCCGACGGTCGATCACATCGGCATCTCCCGCAAGATCGACGCGCGCGACGAGCGGCGCCGCCTGCGCGGCATCGTCCAGCAGTTCCGCGAGCAGTCGGGCCTGCCGGGCGGCGTGATCATCCGCACGGCGGCGGCCAACCGGCCCGACGAGGACATCATCGCGGACCTGTCGTACTTCCAGCAGGTCTGGAACGAGGTGCAGCGCAAGCGCGAGACGGAGCGGACGCCCGCCGTGCTGTTCCGCGAGGAGAGCCTCGTCACCAAGCTCCTGCGCGACCTGCTCAACGAGCAGTTCCAGGCCATCCGGATCGACGACGAGGCGGAGCACCGGCGCGTCGTGGCGTTCATCCAGCGCGTGATGCCGTCGATGATCGGCCGCGTCAAGCTCTACACGAAGGACTATCCGATCTTCGACGAGTACGGCGTCCAGAGCGAGATCGACAAGGCGCTGCGCAGCAAGGTCTGGCTCAAGTCCGGCGGCTACATCGTCATCAACCAGACCGAAGCGCTCGTCGCAATCGACGTCAACACCGGCCGGTACGTCGGCAAGAAATCGTCGGGCCGGCTCGAGGACACGATCGTCAAGACGAACCTCGAAGCGGCGAAGGAGATCGTCCGTCAGGTGCGGCTGCGCGATCTCGGCGGCATCATCGTGCTCGACTTCATCGACATGGAGGAGAAGAAGAACCGCCAGAAGGTCGCGCAGGTCGTCGAGCAGGAGCTGCGCAAGGACCGCGCGCCGTCGAAGGCGGTGCAGGTGTCGGACTTCGGCCTGATCATCATCACGCGCAAACGCGTGAAGAGCAGCCTCGAGCGCCAGCTCACCGAGCCGTGCCCGTACTGCTCCGGCACGGGAACGATCAAGGCGAGCGCGACGATTTGCTACGACATCCTCACCGAGGTGAAGAAGGTGAGCAGCGAGCTCGACGGCTACAGCCTCGTGCTCCGCGTCAACCCCGAGATCGCGCGCTCGCTGAAGGACGAGAACCGCAGCGTCTTCCGAGAGCTCGAGTCCGCCGTCGGCCGCCCCGTCACCGTCCGCCCCGACGAACAGTTGCACCACGAGCAGTTCGACGTGATGGCCATTTGAGCTGACGCCTGTATCGCGCTATGTCACTATCGCGCTATCGCACGATCTGGTATCGGGGTTATCTCGCTATCTGCCTCGGAGGCCAGATGCCGAGATGGCGAGATAGTGCGAGATAGCTCGATAGCCGGCAGATAGCCCGATAGCTCGATATCAGATAGTGCGATAGCGAGATAGCGCGATAGTGCGATACTAGGCTTTGTTCAGGAGGTCCCATGCGTCATTCCATGTTGACTCGCGCGGGCGTGGCGGCGGTGGCGGCGATGGCCGCGCTGACGATCACCGTGACCGCGCAGCAGGCCGCGCAGGCCCTTGGGACGGTCCGTCTCCCCCGTGCCGTCGTCGCCAATGGCGATCCGCTGCCTGCAGGTACGTATGCGCTGCGTCTGTCGTCCGATCCGGTCACCGCGGTCTCGGGGCAGGGGCCGGACGCGGCGAAGTGGGTCGAGTTCGTGCAAGGCGGGCAGGTCAAGGGCAAGGAGCTCGCGAGCGTCGTGGCGCCGGCCGACGTGAAGGTCGTCGCCAAGCGGACGCCGCCGGCCGACGGCCATCCGCTCGTGCAGATGCTCAGAGGCGCCGACTACCTGCGCGTCTGGGTCGGACACGGCGGATCGCAGTATCTGATCCACCTGTCTCTGTCCTCCGCAACGAAGTAGCCTGGCGATCGACGGTCGACGCGCGCCGGTGGGCGGGCGTCGACCGTCTCCCTGCTATCGCTTCCGAATCTCCACGTTTCCACTGAACGTCGTAATCGCCACCGTCGCGCTGCCGTCGCCGACCGTCGCGTGCACGTTGCTCGGCCCGCCCGAGATCGACTTGACCGTCATGTCGCCGGCCGGCGTGATGCGCCCGTTGAACGTCGACGCCTGCAGCTCGTAGCCGACGGTGCCGGACGGACTGAGCGTCACGTTGCCCGAGTGCGACTGCAGCTCGTAGCGGCCGCCGCGGGCGAGCGCGCCGGAATACACGACGTTGCCCGACAGGCTGCGCAGGCTCGCGCGCTCCGACGTGATGCCGGTCGCCGTCACGTCGCCGCTCGTCGTCGATCCGTCGAGACGACGGGCGCTGACGCGATCGATCAGGATGTCGCCGCTGATGGTCGTCAGGCTCAGACTGTCGCTGTTCGGGATGTCGGTCGCTCTGACGCTGCCCGACACCGTCTTGGCGTCCGCGACGGTGCCGACGCCGACGAGCGACACGTCGCCGCTCACCGCGCTGGCCGACAGATTGCCCTTGATGTTCTCGACTCGGACGTCGCCGGACACCGTGCTCGCCGTCACGCGCGTGCCGGCCGGGGCCGTGACGACGAAGGTGACGTCGACGTCGGTGTCGTTGCGGCGACGGTCGCGTCCGTCCGGGTAGCGCGTGACGACCGTCACGCGCTCACCCTGCTGCTCGATGTCGACCGTCACCTCGTCCAGCGCGCGCCGCGCGTCGGCCGCCGCTCTTCCGTGCGCCCGCTTGGTGAGCTCGATGCGCGCGTCGTTGCCGGAGCCGGCCGTCACGGTGACGTCGCCGGAGACGTTCTTGATCTCCAGCGATCCCGACGCGCCGATCGTCACCACGCGCGTCTGCCGATCCGTCTGGTCCTGCTCGGCGGCGCCACGCGCCGCCAGCGGCGTGGGCGCGAGCGCGAGCACCGCCAGCGCGAGCGCAGCACCCGTGATGACCGATCGATCCGTACACAGTCTCATGATTGTCTCCCCAGTCGTGCGGCCGAGCGCGACGCGCCGGCCGGATCTCCCTGTCGCCTGTCGTTGATGAGGCTGACCGTCGTCTGCAGCACGCTGATCTTGCGGCGCAGCGCCTCGAACAGACTCTCGCGCGCCGGCTCGCTGTCCGGGTTGGTCAGCAGCGCCGCGCGGCTCTCGGCGATCGCCTGGTCGATCGACGTCAGGCTGGTGCGCATCGTGGCGGCGACCGACGGATCGAGCGTGCCGTCGCCGGCGCGCGCCGCGGCCTCGAGCTCGGCGACCGCGCGCTCGTAGTGCTGCATGGCCAGCAGCAGCTCGTCGTTGACGGTCTGGATCGAGCCCGTCGGCGCCGCGGCCGCCGCGCCGACGTTGGCGGCGGTCTCCGGCGTGGCCGGCCGCTCACGGCCGAGCACGTAGAGCGCGACGGTGAGCGCGAGCAGCGCCGCGGAGAGCGCGGCCCACTGCCGCCACACGGGCCCGTGCGCGCGCGGCGCCGGCACGGGCGCGGCGGGTGCGCTCGACTGCGCGCGCAGTTGTCCGGCGACCGACAGCCAGACGTGATCCGGCGGCGCGATCGGGCCCAGCCGCCGCGCCGTCGCGAGCAATCGCTCCAGATCCGCCAGCACCCCGCTGCAATCGGCGCACTCGCGCACGTGCGTGAGCACCGCCGCGTGCGCGTCGGCGTCCAGCAGCCCGTCGGCGAAGTCGCTGAGCTGACGTTGAACGGTCGGGCAGTCGGTCATCGTTCCGTCCTCACGGTCTCCGGTCGAAGCGCGGCGCGCAGCCGGAATCGCGCCTTGTGCAGTTGCGACTTCGACGTCCCTTCCGACACGCCGAGCAACTCGCCAATCTCGCGGTGCTCGAGACCCTCGACGTCGTGGAGCACGAACACCGTCCGCGCGCCTTGCGGCAGCGTCGTCAGCGCGCGCTCGAGATCGAGCCGATCGATCACGCCCAGGACCGGACCCGAGCTCGACGCGGCGAGCGTGTCGTCGTCGATCTCGTCCTGCATCTGCGCGAAGCGTCCGCGGCGGCTCCGCAGGTAGTCCAGGCACAGGTTAGTGCCGAGACGGAAGAGCCACGTGCCGAGCGACGACTCGCCCTTGTACTGGCCGAGCTTGCGGTGCGCGGTGAGGAACATCTCCTGCAGCAGATCCTCGGCCTCGACGCGGCCGACGAGCCGGCACGCGAGCCCGAACAGGCGCGGCGCGTGCGCGCGGTACAACTCGTCGAACGCGCCGGGCGAGCCCGCGCGGCAGCGGCTGGCCAGGGCGAGGTCGGCGCTCAGACGTCCTCCGTCATTCATGGCGTTAGACGGCGGGATCGGCGTCTCGCGTTGCCGATGCGGGGCCATTGTCGGGATCGACGTAATCGTAGCCGCAGGGCTTCAGCCCTGCGGTGCCCGGCGGGCATGGAGCCCGCCGGCTACGATTGCGGCCAGCGTTTCGCGCGGAAATCCGCGACGCGCCGGCGCCGGACGACGAGACCTTCGGCAGCCAGCAGCGCAGCTTTGAGCGCGATCGACGATCCGTAGCCTCCGAGCGCGCCGCCGGCGGCGATCACGCGGTGATAGGGCAGACCGGGCTGCGCTGCGGCCGCCATGATACGGCCCACGGCCCGCGCCGCGTGCGGGCGGCCCGCGAGCCGCGCGACGTCGCCGTACGTCGCCACGCGCCCCGGCGGAATGCGCGAGACGACGCGCAGCACGCGGCGGGCGAACGTGGCGTCCGCGCTCATCGCCGCCGCGCCCAGAAGCAGACGCCCGCGAGATAGACGTTGTGGATCGCGCACCCGATGGTGAACCAGCGCGGGGCGAGGTCCGTCGCCAGCCAGCCCGGCCGATGCGCGATGTCGACGAGCGCGTGCAGCAGGAAGCCGCCGGAGCAGAGGAGCAGCGCCTCGCGCGGATCGCGCTGGAGGATCACGCCGGCGAGCCCCATGAAGAGCACGGCCGCCGCCGCGTCGAGATTGGCCAGCGCCGCCGCGGGATCGGCGAGCGCGAGGCCGAGCGGGATGCCGCCGATGCCGGCCAGGATGATCGCCATCCATTGCGCGAGCCGCAGCTCGCCGATCAGGCGCTGCGGCTCCTCGAGATCGATCTGCGTGACGCGCCAGGCGAACGTCGAAATGGCGGCGGCCGACAGGATGCCGGCGGTGAGCAGCACTCGGGCTGTGTCGTTCACGTTCCAAACTATACTTTTCCTCGCATGCGCGCGGTTGACGTCATTCGCCGGAAACGCGACGGCGGCGCGCTCGACGCCGAGAGCATCCGTGCGTTCGTCCGCGCGGCCACCGACGGTTCCTGGCCGGACTATCAGCTTTCGTCCCTGCTCATGGCGATCGTCCTGCGTGGGATGACCACCGCGGAAGCCGCCGAGCTGACCGACGCGATGGTCAAGTCCGGCACGCGGCTCGACCTGTCCGAGTTCGGGCCGTGCCCGGTCGACAAGCACTCGACGGGTGGCGTCGGCGACAAGATCTCGCTCGTGCTCGCGCCGCTGGCCGCGGCGGCCGGCGCGATCGTGCCGATGATGTCGGGACGCGGTCTCGGGCATACGGGCGGCACGCTCGACAAGCTCGAGTCGATCCCGGGCTTCCGGACCGGGCTGTCACTCGACGAGATGCGCGCGGTCCTGCGGCGCACCGGCTGTGCGCTCATCGGCCAGACGCGCGAGATGGCGCCGGCCGACAAGCGCCTGTACGCGCTGCGCGACGTCACGGGCACCGTGGAGAGCGTGCCGCTGATCTCGGCGTCGATTCTCAGCAAGAAGATTGCGGAAGGCATCGGCGCGCTCGTGCTCGACGTCAAGGTCGGGCGCGGCGCGTTCATGAAGACCGAGGCGCAGGCGCGCGAGCTCGCCTCGAGCCTCGTGCGCATCGCCGAGACGCACGGCGTGAGGACCGAAGCGCTGCTGACGGACATGGACGTGCCGCTCGGCCGCGCCGTCGGCAACGCGAACGAGGTGATCGAGTCGATCGAGACGCTCAAAGGACGCGGACCGTCCGACGTCGAGTCGCTGTCGATCCGGCTGGCCGTCCGCATGATCGTGCTCGCCGGCGTGACGCGCGACGAAGACGACGCGGAGCGACGTGTGCGCGCGGCGCTCGAAAGCGGCGCCGCGCTCGAGAAGTTCCGCGACGTGATCGCGGCGCAGGGCGGCGATCCGCACGTGATCGACGACTACGGCCGCCTGCCCGGCGGCGGCACGCAGGAGACCTGGACCGCGCCGCACGCCGGCATCGTGACCGATCTCCATGCGGAGCTCATCGGGCGCGCGTCGGTCGCGCTGGGCGCCGGGCGCGACCGCGTGGACGCGGGCGTCGATCACGCGGCCGGCATCGAGATTCTCGTGCGCGTCGGCGAGCCCGTGGGCGCGGGGGAGCCGATCCTCGTGCTCACCGCGCGCGAACAGGCGCAACTCGACGCCGCGCGCGCATTGCTGGCCGATGCGATCGCGATTGGCGCCGACGCCCCTGCGCGCCGTCCGCTCATCTTCGATCGCCTGACGCGCGAGTCGTTCGAGTGACCCCGATGACGTCCACGTCCGCGCATTCGATCGACGAGGCGTTGGCGCGCATCGACGCGGCGGCCGCCGACCTGCGTGCGCGTCTCGGCGGCGACGTGCCGTCGATCGCGCTCGTGCTCGGCTCGGGTCTCGGCGGCTTCACCGCGCGGCTGCAAGGCGCCGTGGCCGTGCCCTACGGCGAGATCGCGCACTGGCCGACGCCGACCGTCGTCGGGCACGCGGGACAGCTCGTCGCCGGGACGATCGCCGGCCGCCGTGTCCTCGTGCTGTCGGGCCGCGCCCACTACTACGAGGGCCATCCCTTTTCCGTCGTGACGTTCGCGACGCGCGTGCTCGGACGCCTCGGCGTGAAGACGCTCGTCGTGACGAACGCGGCCGGCGGGATCAACGCGGCGTTCTCGTCGGGGCTGCTGATGGTCATCGACGATCACATCAACTTCATGGGCAGCAATCCGCTCATCGGCCCGAACGACGCGCGGCTCGGCCCGCGGTTTTGCGACATGTCCGCGGTCTATTCGCCACGATTGCGCGCGATCGCCGACGAGGCCGCGCGCGAGATCGATCTGGCGATCGGCCACGGCGTCTATCTCGCCGTGACGGGCCCGAGCTACGAGACGCCCGCGGAGATTCGCGCGTTTCGTGCGCTCGGCGCGGATGCGGTCGGCATGTCCACCGTGCCCGAGGCGATCGTCGCGCGCCACATGGGCCTGGACGTGCTCGGCCTCTCGTGCATCTCGAACATGGCCGCGGGCATGCAGGCGACTGCGCTCAGCGCCGAGGAAGTGATCGCGACGACCGCGCGCGTGCAGGGCGATTTCATCCGGCTCCTGGAGGCGATCATTGGCCGACTCTGAACGACTGGTCGCCGCGGCACGCGAGGCACGCGAGCGTGCGATCGCGCCGTACTCGCACTTCCGCGTCGGCGCGGCGCTGGTGACGACGGACGGCCGCATTTTCACCGGCTGCAACGTCGAGAACGCGTCGTACGGGCTGACCGTCTGCGCCGAGCGCGTCGCGCTGCTCAAAGCGCTCTCCGAAGGCGCGCGCGAGTTCTCCGCGATCGCCGTCGTCGCCGGCACTGCCTCGCCGACGCCGCCATGCGGCCCGTGCCGTCAGCTGCTGTGGGAATACTGCGGCGACATCCGCGTCACGCTCGCCAATCTCGACGCGATCACCGGTCATCACACCGTCGGCGAGCTGCTGCCGTTTCCGTTCGACGGACGGCTCTTGTAGCAACACGGACCATCGGGACATCTGGCCATCGGATCATCGGATCATCGGGTCATCTGGGATCGGATCATCTGGCTATCGGGCTATCTGGTCATCTGGCTCCCGATGTCCCGATGACCCGATGGCGAGATGCGATTATGATCTCGCCAATGCTTCCGACGATTGACTGGCAAGACGACGCGATAGTGATGGTCGACCAGCGCAAGCTGCCTGGTCAGGAGATCTACGTCCGCTGCAAGACCGCGGTGGAGGTGGCGCGCGCGATCAAGACGATGGTGATTCGTGGCGCGCCGGCCATTGGCGTAGCGGCGGCGATGGGCATTGCGCTCGGCATGCAGCGGAGCAAGGCCACCGGCACCCGCCAGTACGTCGTCGAGCTCAACAAGATTTGCGATTTGATGGCCGGCACGCGGCCGACGGCCGTCAACCTGTTCTGGGCGATCGAGCGCATGAAGCGATCGCTCTCGGCCGGCGTGCAGGCGGGGGAGTCGGTCGCCGAGCTGACCGCGCGGCTGACCCGTGAGGCGCACGCGATTCACGACGAAGACGTCGCGAGCTGCCGCGAGATGGGACGTCTCGGCGCCGCCGTCGTGCCCGCGACCGCGCGCGTGCTCACGCACTGCAACGCGGGCGCGCTCGCGACTGCCGGCTACGGCACGGCACTCGGCGTCATTCGCGCGGCCGCCGAACAAGGCAAGATCACGCAGGTCTTCGCCGACGAGACGCGGCCGTTCCTGCAGGGCGCGCGGCTGACGGCGTGGGAGCTCGTGCGCGATCACATTCCGACGACCGTCATCACCGAGAGCATGGCTGGCCCGCTGATGCGTCAGGGCAAAATCGACTTCGTCGTCGTCGGCGCCGATCGCATTGCGGCCAACGGCGACGTCGCGAACAAGATCGGGACGTACACCGTCGCGCTGCTCGCGCACGAGCACGGCGTGCCGTTCTACGTCGCGGCGCCGCTGTCGACGATCGATCTCGCGACGCCGAGCGGCGACGAGATCCCCATCGAGCAGCGCTCGCCGAAGGAAGTGACGCACCTCGGGGCGACGCGCCTGGCGCCGGAAGGCGCGTCGGTGTGGAACCCCGCGTTCGACGTGACGCCCGCGCGCCTCGTCGCCGGCATCATCACCGAGCGCGGCATCGCCCGCGCGCCGTACGCCGACAGCCTGCGTGCGCTGTTCGACGCCGCAGCCGTGGCGGCGTCTTAGGTTTCGAACGTCGTACTTCGAACTTCGAACTTTCCCATGAACATTCTCGGCATCGAGACCTCGTGCGACGAGACGGCCGCGGCCGTCGTGTCGACGACGGGCGATCCGGCGAAGCCGTGGACGGTGCGATCGAACGTCATCGCGTCGCAGGCCGACATCCATCGTGAGTGGGGCGGCGTCGTGCCGGAGATCGCGTCGCGCCAGCACGTGCGCGACATCTGCGGCGTGGTCGAGCGCGCGCTGAGCGACGCCGGTACGCCGTGGTCGGACGTCGACGCGATTGCCGTCACGCAGGGACCAGGGCTCGTGGGCTCGCTGCTCGTCGGCGTGTCGTTCGCAAAGTCCGCCGCCGCGACGCTGAGCAAGCCGATCGTCGCCGTCAATCACCTTGCCGGCCACATCGAATCGATCTTCCTCGACCACGGCGCGATTCCCCTGCCGGCCGTCGTGCTCGTCGTGTCCGGCGGGCACACCAGTCTCTACCTCGTGCCGACGCCCGGCGAGTATCGCCTGATCGGCCGCACGCGCGACGATGCGGCGGGCGAAGCGTACGACAAGGTCGCGAAGCTGCTGGGGCTCGGCTATCCCGGCGGGCCAGTGATCGATCGCACCGCAAGGGAAGGTGACGAGCACGGCGTCGATCTGCCGCGGCCGCGCTTCACGCATCCCGATCGCAATCCGCCGCCCGCGGATTTCGCCGGCACGTCGCTGCCGCCGTCGCTGCAGCACCTGGCGGATTTCAGCTTCTCCGGCCTCAAGACGGCTGTCGTGCGCCTGCTGCAGCAGCGCGGCGTGCCGGTGGCGACGGGGCTCGTCGTGCCATCGGACGCGGGATCGCTCTCGCGCACGGACGTCGCCGACGTCTGCGCGACGTTCCAGCGCGTCGTCGTCGAGACGCTCGTCGATCGCACGTTCGAGACCGCGCGATGGCTCGGCGCGGCCAGCGTCGGCATCGCCGGCGGCGTATCGGCCAACAGCCGTCTGCGCCGCGACGCGATCGCGCGCGGCGAGCAGATGGGACTGCCGGTCTTCGTCCCCGCGCTGTCGCTGTCGACCGACAACGCCGCGATGATCGCGGCCGCGGGGCTGCGCAAGCTCGAACAGGGCCGCGTCGCGCCGCTCGACTTCAACGCGCAGGCCACGCTGCCGATCGACGCGTAGGCGCGATGGCCGATCGCCGCTATCCGGATCGGCCCGTGGTCGGCGTCGGCGCCGTGGTGCTCACCGCCGACGGCCGCGTCGTGCTCGTGCGTCGCGCGCAGCCGCCGCGCGAGGGCGAATGGAGCCTGCCCGGCGGCGTCGTCGAGCTCGGCGAGGCGCTGACGGATGGTGTCGCGCGCGAAGTGCGGGAGGAGACGGGGCTGGACGTCGACGTCGGCCCATTGGTCGACACGTTCGAGCACGTCTCGCACGACGAGGACGGCCGCGTCCAGTATCACTACGTCGTGCTCGACTACCTCTGCCGGGCGCGCGGCGGCATTGCGCGCGCGTCGACCGACGCAAGCGAGATCGCCCTGGCCGATCGCCGCGATCTGCCGTCCTACGATCTGAAGCCCGAAACGATGGCGGTCGTGCTGAAAGCCCGCCGTCTGGCGGGGCTGGCGGACTGACTGGACCACGCCCGCGATCTGCCGATAAGACGGAGTATGAGATCCCGTTTTTGCACTGCCGCCTTCTTGACCGTGCTGCTGGCCGCGCCGCTCGGCGCCGAGCTCAAGTACACGATGCACATCGAGGCCAAGCCGTCGACGGCCACCTCCTCTACGCCGGCCAACCCGATGATGGAGATGATCGGCGCAATCGTCGCCAGCACGATGGCGCCGCAGGGCGGCCTCGAGCTGACCGTGACGGTGGGCGACCGCGGCACGCGCGTCGACTACGCGCAGGCCTACATGATCGTGCCCGCGGGCGGCGTCACGCTGCTGACGCCGTCCGGCGAGATGATCGTGCTCGATCCATCGAAGCGCACGTTCTGGAAGATGAGCAAGCCGGACTTGTCGACGCTGCCCGGAGGCGGGCCGACGGTCACGATCAAGCGGACGGGACAGAGCGAGACGATCGGCGGCGTCCGCGCGGAGCGCGCGACGCTCGACATCCACATGCCATTGCCCGTGCCGGCCGGCTCGCAGGTGCCGCCGGGCATGCCGGCCGACATCGCAATGACCGGCGAGGTGTGGCTCGCGCCGCAGTACAAGCAGTACGCCAAGACCGCGGCCGGTCTCGTCGGCGGCGTCAACGTGCTCGGCGTCGACACGATCGCCAACGAAGGCTTCATGATGCGATCGATCCTGCGCGGCGAGCTGCTCGGCAACCGGCAGATCGAATCGACGGTCACCAACGTCGCAGAAGCCGCCGTGCCGGCGTCGCTCTTCGAGATCCCCGCCGGCTTCACGGAAGTCCCGCCGCCGTCCGGGCTCGGCGCGATGTCCGCGTCGATGCCGGCCGCCGCTCCCGCCCGCTAGCGTCCCGCGAACCGTCGCCGCCGGAGGCTCGTATAAGCTGATGCCCGGTCAGCCTGCATGAGCTCCGTCGTCGAGTTGGATCACGTGTCCGTCATGTACGGCGCGCAGCCCGTCCTGCGCGACGTCAGCGCCACGTTTCCCGAAGGCGCCGTCGGCCTGCTCGGCCCCAACGGCGCGGGCAAGAGCACGATGCTCAAGAGCCTGCTCGGCTTCGTCGCGCCGTCGCAGGGCCACATGCGCGTGCTCGGCCTCGACGTCGCGACGCGTCCCCTCGACATTCGCGCACGCCTCGGCTACATGCCGGAGAGCGACGGCCACGTGCCCGGCATGAACGCCGTCACGTTCGTCGCCTACTGCGGCGAGCTCGCCGGTCTGCCGCGGGCCGATGCCATGCAGCGCGCGCACGAAGTGCTCTATTACGTGGGGCTCGGCGAGGCGCGCTATCGGAACGTCGAGACGTACTCGACCGGCATGAAGCAGCGCATCAAGCTCGCGCAGGCGCTCGTCCACGATCCGGATCTGTTGTTCCTCGACGAGCCGACCAACGGCATGGATCCGAAAGGGCGCGACGAGATGCTCGATCTCGTCCGCGATCTCGCGCGCAACAAGGGCGTCAACGTCATCGTCTCGTCGCACCTGCTGCCGGACATCGAGTACACGTGCGATCACGTCGTCGTGCTCGACAAAGGCCAGGTCGCGACGGCAGGAACGATCGACGCGCTCAAAGGGCCGGCGGGACGCGTGTTCGAGGTCCGCGTCAAGGGCGCGGTGGCCGCCTTCGTGGCACGGCTCGAGGCCGAGCAGATGGCGTGTCACGAGACGGACGAGGACGTCATGCGCGTCTTCGTCCCCGGGGATGCCCTCGCGGCCGGCACCGATCAGCGGCGGATCTGCCAGCTCGCGCAGGAGGTCGGCGTGCAGGTGCGCCATCTGAAGCCGAGCGTGCCGACGCTCGAGGACGTGTTCGCGCGCGCGGTCGGAGAGCCATGAGCCCGGTCCACGATCAGAGCTACCGCCGCTACGCGGGCGCGCGGCGTCCGCCCGGACGCGCATGGGCCGTGATCCTGCGCGCGGGCGTGCGGCAGCTCATCGGCCGGCGCATGTTCCTCGGCCTGGTGATCGTCGCCTGGATTCCGTTTCTCGTCCGCACCGTCCAGATCTACGCGGTCGCCACGTATCCGCAGGCGGGCCAGATCGTGCCGATCGACATGCGGATGTTCCAGAGCTTCGTCGAATTCCAGGGATTGTTCGCGTTCTTCGTCACCGTCTACGCCGGCGCCGGTCTGATCGCCACCGATCGCCGCGCGAACGCGCTGCAGGTGTATCTCTCGAAGCCGCTGCTGCGGATGGAGTACATCGGCGGCAAGCTCGGCGTTCTCGTCGTCTTCCTGTCGCTCGTCACCGTGCTGCCCGGCCTGCTGCTCATCGTGATGCAGGTCGTCCTCTCCGGCAGCTTCGCGTTCATGCGCGAGCATCCCGACGTCATCCCGGCCGTCTTCGTCGCGTCGACGATGCGCGTGATCGTCTATGCGATGACGATGGTGGCGCTGTCGTCGCTGTCGACGAGCACGCGATACGTCGCCGTGATGTACGCCGGCGTCGTGTTCTTCACGGAAGCCGTCTACGCGGTGCTCGCCTTCGCGACCGGATCCACGCGCGTCGCGTGGGTCTCGCCCTCGCGGAACTTCGACGTCGTCAGCGACGCGATCTTCCGCCAACCCGCGCGGTTCGACACGCCGGTGATCGTCTCGGTGCTCGTGCTTCTCGGTCTGGTGGCCGTGTCGATCTCCGTGCTCGAGCGGCGCGTGCGCGGCGTCGAGGTGGTGTCGTGAGCGGGGCCGTGCTCGCCGCCGAGCACCTGTCGAAGTGGTACGGACAGGTGATTGGCTTGAACGACGTCACCGTCAGCGTGCCCCCGGGCATCACCGGTCTGCTCGGCCCGAACGGCGCCGGCAAGAGCACGTTCATGAAGCTCATCACGGGGCAGCTGCAGCCGAGCAAGGGCACGGTGCGCGTGCTGGGCGAGCCGATATGGGGCAATCCGCGGCTGTACTTCCGCATCGGCTTCTGCCCCGAGCAGGATCGCTTCTACGAGCGCATGACGGGCCTCGAATGGGTCTCGGCGCTCGTGCGCCTGAACGGTCTCGGCGAGCGCGAGGCGCGCGAGGCGGCCGGGCGTGCCCTCGAAGCCGTCGATCTGCTGGACGCGGCGTCGAAGCGTATCGGCGCGTACAGCAAAGGCATGCGCCAGCGCGTCAAGCTCGCGCAGGCGCTCGTGCATGATCCCGAGCTGCTGATTCTCGACGAGCCGCTGGCGGGCATGGACCCGCTCGCGCGGCGCCGTACGATTCGCCTGATTCGCGACTGGGCGCGGCAGGGCAGGAGCGTCCTCGTCTCGAGCCACATCCTGCACGAGATCGAGTCGATGACGACGGACATCCTGCTGATCAACAACGGGCGCATCCTGGCGGAAGGCAACGTCCATCAGATTCGCGATCTGATCGACGAGCATCCGCACACGGTCTACATCCGCGCGGCCGATCCGCGCCGTCTGGCGCGCGAGTTCCTCACGCGCAGCGATGTGATCAGCCTGCGCTTCGAGCCGGGCGCCGTCGTCGTCGAGACGGGCGAGCCGGACGCGTTCTACGGCCGGCTGACGGAGCTGGTGGCCGCGGGCGAGTGCGGCGCCGTCGAGGAGCTCACGTCGCCCGACGACAATCTGCAGGCGGTCTTCAAGTATCTGGTGAAGAGCTGAGATGGCGACCGCCGATCGTCCTTCGACTCCATCCGCCGCCGCGGCGCCGCCGCGGCCGGCCTCGCCGGGCCTGGGTTACGGCGCGATGCGCGTGTTCGACCTGTCGATCGGCCAGATGCTCTGGTCCCGCCGCACGATCTTCATGGCGCTCGTCGTCGGCGTGCCCGTCGTGATCGCCGTCGTGCTGCGCGTGCTCGTCGAGCTCGGTGCGCCCGTCATGCGCGCCGGCGGAACGCCGATCGGCGGCGGCGTCGTGTTCGGGCTGATGATGTGGGGCTTCTTCGTGCGATTCGCCGTGCCGGTGCTCGCCGTCTTCTACGGCACGTCGCTCATCGCCGACGAAGTCGAGGACAAGACCCTCACGTATCTGTTCACGCGGCCGGTGCCGCGCGCGGCCGTGCTGCTCGGCAAATATCTCGCGTATCTGATGTGCACGATCGGCGTCGTGCTGCCGTCGGTCGTGCTGGTCTGGCTGCTCATCGCGCCCGTCAACGGCGCGCTCGGCGAGACGTTCATCAACCTGGTGAAGGACCTCGGCATCCTGGGGGCCGGGCTTGCGGTCTACGGCGCGGTCTTCGCGCTCGTCGGCGCGACGGTCAAGCGTCCGCTCGTCTTCGGGCTGGCGTTCATCTTCGGCTGGGAGACGCTCGCGCTGGCGCTGCCGGGCTTTCTGCGGCGGCTGAGCGTCGCCTACTACCTGCAGGGGCTCGTCCCGCACGCGATGCCGGCCGACTCGCCGCTGTCGCTGGTCCAATCGATTTTTCGCGACGATCTGGGCGTCACCGAGAGCCTCGTGAGCCTCACCGTCATCGCGCTCGTCTCACTCTGGCTCGCCGGACGGGCGGTTTCGCGGCGGGAATACGTGCTGGAGCAGTAGGGGACAGCGACGTGGCATCCTCCCGCCGTAAGCCGTAAGCCGTAAGCCGTAAGCCGTAAGCCGTAAGCCCCAAAGCCCCGTCCCCGAACCTCCCGACCGCGCGACCGTATAATCCCCTGAGGCCCCATGTCATCTCGCACGCGTTACTTTCTGATCGGCTCAGCTCTGGTTGTCGTCGTCGGGTTGTGCACGGGCCTGGTGGCCTATTACAACGGCGCGCTCATGCCTGCCGGAGCGGCCGCCAGATTGCCTGAGATGGCGTACGTCCCCGCCGATGCGACGGCGATCGCCTACGCGAACGTCCGGGACATCATGAGCTCCGAGTTCCACCGGCAACTGCACGCGAATCTGCCTGCCGGCGCCCAGGCCGGCGCGGAAAAGGATCGGTTCCTGGCGGAGACCGGCGTCGACATCGAGCGCGACATCGATTCGGTCACGGCCGGCTTCGGACACGATGCCGACGGCCGCCGCGATCCGGTCGTGCTCCTGCGCGGCCGTTTCGACACGACCAAGATCGAAAACCTGGCGACCCAGCACGGCGCGCTCGCGGAGGACTACAAGGGGCGGCGGCTGCTGATCGCGCCGAGCGGGGCCATGCCCTCGATGCATCCGATGCCGGACATGCCGGGTATGCCGGCGGACGCGACGACCCACGGCGAGCCGGGCATCGCGTTTCTCGAGCCCACCTTGCTCGCGCTCGGCACGCGTGACGGCCTTCGCGCCGCCGTCGACGCCTCCAGCGGCTCCAGCGTCACGTCGAATGCCGAGTTGATGGGCTTCGTCGCCGACGCGCAGCGCGGCGGCAATGCGTGGATGGTCGGCCGCCTCGACGCCATCAGCCAACCGTCTGGTCTTCCGGATCGCATCCGCGAGCAACTTCCGCCCGTCGACTGGTTCATCGTCACGGCCGACGTCGATCGCGCCGTGCACGGCGTCGTTCGCGCCGAGGCCCGCGACGACCAGTCGGGCGAGCAGCTGCGCAGCATGGTGAACGCCGCGCTCGGCGCCGCCCATCTGCTGGCGGGCCGCGACGCCCGGCTCGACGCGACGCTCAAGAGCCTGCAGGCCACCGGCAGCGGCAAGACGCTGCAGGTGACGTTCGACGTCGGGCCGGAGATGCTCGACCTGATGAAGCACGGCCCGATGGGCATGCTCGCGCCTCCGGCCGTGCCTGCGCCCGCCCCGGCGCAGTAGCCGCGCCGGCTGCGTGCGTCCGGTACAATCACCGGATGCAGGATCTGGTTCGGCAGCTTCTGGAAGCCCTCGGCGAGGATCCGGCCCGCGAGGGCCTGGTCAGCACGCCCCGGCGCGTCGCCCAATCCCTCGAGTTCCTGACGAGCGGCTATCGCGCCGACCTCGACGCGATCATCAACGACGCGCTCTTCACGGTCGCCTACAACGAGATGGTGATCGTACGCGACATCGACTTCTACAGCCTCTGCGAGCACCACCTGCTGCCGTTCTTCGGCAAGTGCCACGTCGCGTACATCCCGGACGGCAAGGTCATCGGGCTCAGCAAGGTCCCGCGCATCGTCGACGCGTTCGCGCGGCGGCTGCAGGTGCAGGAGCGGCTGACGTCGCAGATCGCGAACACGATTCAGGATCGCATCGCGCCGCTCGGCGTCGCCGTCGTGATGGAAGCCGCGCACCTCTGCATGGCGATGCGCGGCGTCGAGAAGCAGAACTCCGTGACGACGACGAGCGCGATGCTGGGCGTGTTCCATCACGACGCGCGCACGCGCCACGAGTTCCTCGAGCTGATTCAAGGGCGGCAGCGCGGCGGGCTCACGTGGAGCGGCGGCCCTGGCGCCGGATGCGCGGCATCGGACTGATTCGCGCTGGGGATCGACGCGGCGCTTCGATATACTCGAAAACGCTCATGCGTCATGTCGTCGTTGCCGCAGCCGTGTGTTGTCTGCTGTGGACGAGTGCGTCCGCGCAGCGCGCGCGCGGCCGCGCGCCGGGCACGCGCGTGAGCACGGCGAAGACCTGCGCGGCCAGCCTCGGTACGGGGCTCAAGAGCAAGCGCGAGTTCTGCGACGTGATCGTCGCCAAGCTGCCGAAAGACAGCATCGCGATCGCGATTCCCGCCCATACCGGCGCGGCGACGCTGCTGTTCGATCTGCACAATCGCTTTCTGGTCCCGGCCGTCAACGTGGGCTCGGCGCTGTCGTTCGCGCGCCACGAGGCGATCGTCAGCCTCGTGAAGGCGAACGGCGACGTGCTCAATCGCGCCGCCGTCGTGCGCGAGTTCCGGCGGGCCGAAGATCTCTTCGATCAGATCACGGGCGGCGGGCGGCCCGGCGGCGTGAAGGGCATCGCCCCCGGCGAGGCCGAGCCGATTCGCTTCACGATCCCTGCGGGCCTCTCCCAGGTCGGCATCGTCGGATCGCGCCTGCAGACGCTGACGCGCGCCGGCGGCGACGAAGTCTTCGAGACGCCGGGACGGCCCGTCGCGATCGTCAGCAACATCCGGTTGGAGTACAAGCCGAGGTAGAGGCAGCGGCTTGTGGCGTGGGGCTTGTGGCTCGAGGCTTGGTTAAGTTCGACGTAGCCGCAGGGCTTCAGCCCTGCGGTCCCGGCGGGCTGAAGCCCGCCGGCTACGATTCACGCCCCCAAGCCCCGAGCCTCAGGCCCCACGCCTTCCTCAGTGCACCGTCCGCGTCTTCTTGGTGAGATAGTCCTGCAGCACGTACTGCCCGAGCGTATGGGGCGTCGTGAAATAGGCCTTGCCGTGGCAGATCTGCGCGACGCGGCGGACGAAGGCGACCAGATCGTAGTCGCGCGCGAGCATGAACGTGTTGATCATGATGCCGGAGCGCCGGCACGCGGCGACTTCGGCGAACGTCTCGCGCAGCACGAACGGATCGAGGCCGAACGCATTGCGGTAGATGCGGCCGTCCGGCCGCGTGACCGCCGACGGTTTGCCGTCGGTGATCATGATGATCTGGCGCATGTCCTTGCGCTGGCGATCGAGCACGCGGCGCGCCATGCGCAGCCCCTCGCGCGTGTTCGTGTAGTACGGCCCCACGCGCACGCGACCGAGCTGGCCGAGCGGCACTTCCTCCGCCGAGTCGTGGAAGAGCACGACGTTCAGCGCGTCACCAGGATATTGATGACGAATCAGGTTCGAGAGCGCCAGTGCGACGCGCTTCGCCGGCGTGAAGCGATCTTCGCCATAGAGCACCATGCTGTGGCTGCAGTCGAGCAGGATCACCGTCGCGCAGGAGCTCTGGTAGTCGCCCTGCGTGATCATCAGATCCTCGTAGTCGACGTCGACGCCGCTGCCCGCGCCGCCCGCGCGCGTCGATCGCATTGATCGCGTCACCGCGTTGAGCACGGTCGCCGACGCGTCGAGGTTCATCGTGTCGCCGAACTCGTACTGGCGCGGCGGCCCGCCGGCTTCGACGCCCGTCGCCAGCTCGCGCGTGTCGTGGCGGCCCACGCTGCTTCGGCCGAGTGAGCCCAGCAAGTCGCGCAGCGCGCGATAGCCGAGGAAGTCGATCGCCTTGTCCGTGACCTCGAAGCGGGCCTCGCCGTTGCCGCCCTGCCCGCCGGCGGCGCCGGTCGGCTGACGCGATTCCGGCCGGCCCGTCACGCTCACGTAGCCCTGCTCGGTCAGGCGCTCGATGATGCGCTGGACGAGCTCTTCGATCTGGTCGCGCTTGCCGGTTCGCGCGTCCTCGCCGTCACGGCCCGGTTGGTCGTCGTCGCCGGACGTGAGACGGTCGAGCATCTCTTCAGACAGCGCGCCGCCGTTGAGCAGCGCGTCGAGAATCGCGTCGTGCAGCGCCTGCCACGTGCGGTCGTCGTCGCTCTGCGGATCCCACGGGTTGTTGAAGCCGCTCGAGAGCAGCAGATCGGAGAGCTGCGAGAGCAGCGAGTCGAAGTCGAGGCCGTCGAGCGCGTCGGCGACGAATCGCGAATAGCGGTATTTCATGGGGCGTCGCCTCGCGTCAGTTGTAGTACTTCTTCTTGCCCTTGACCGCCGGCTCGTCGTCTTCCAGCAACTGCTCGAGATGACGCGCCTCCGCGCTCTTGGCGCGGCCCGGCGACGGCGTGCCGAGCAGACGTCCTTCGTCGGTGCGCGTGATCTTCCGAAGCGCGCAGAGGCCTTCGAGCACGAAGTCCGCGAGCGCCGCGCGCATCGGATCCGAAGGCTTCGACTCTCGGACGCCGAGCGCCGCCATCGCGCGCGCCAGCCCCTTGACCGGATCGACGTGCTCGAGCAGCGCCGCGGCCGGCGCCGTGTCCGACAGCTCGAGCGTGCCGCCGTTCTCGAACCACTCGATGACGGGCCGCGCGTCGACCTGCGTCGCATGCCCGTCGAACACGGTCGCGACCGCCTGCCGCACGAGCTCGCGCGCGACGTGCTCGGCGCCCTTCAGCTCGCCCTCGTACTCGAGCTCGATCTTGCCGGTGAGCGATGGCAGCGACGCGTAGACGTCGCTCACGCGCGGGACGGCGACGGGCTCGCCGTTGGCGATCGCGCGCCGCTCGGCGTTCGAGACGACGTTCTCGAGCGCGGTGATTGGCAGACGCTGGCTGACGCCCGACCGGCGATCGACTTTCTGATCCGCGCGCGCGTGGAACGCGATCTCCTCGACGATCTCGCGCACGAAGTCCGGGACGACGACAGGCAGGCCGCCGCCGTTCGGCGCGCGATCCGTCCACGCCTCCTGTGCCGTGATCGCCAGCGCTTCCTGGCGCGATCGTGGATAGTGCGTCCGAATCTCCGAGCCGATGCGATCTTTGAGCGGCGTGATGATCTTGCCGCGCGCCGTGTAGTCCTCCGGGTTCGCGCTGAAGACCAGCAGCACGTCGAGCCGCAGGCGCACCGGATAGCCTTTGATCTGGACGTCGCCTTCCTGCAGGATGTTGAACAGGCCCACCTGGACCTTGCTCGCGAGATCCGGCAGCTCGTTGACGGCGAAGATGCCGCGGTTCGCCCGCGGCAGCAGCCCGTAGTGCATCGTCAACTCGTCGCCCAGCTCGCGTCCGGCGCGCGCCGCCTTGATGGGATCGACGTCGCCGATCAGATCCGCGATCGTCACGTCGGGCGTGGCCAGCTTCTCGATGTAGCGATCGTCGCGCGACAGCCAGCCGATCTCGAGGTCGTCGCCCTCGCGCGCGACTCTCGCGCGGCACGCCGCGCACAACGGCGCCAGCGGGTCGTCGTGAATCTCGCAGCCGGGCACGACCGGGATCTCCGGATCGAGCAGCGTGGCCAACGCGCGCAGCAGGCGCGTCTTCGCCTGGCCGCGCAGGCCCAGCAGGATGAAATTGTGCCGGGAGAGCAGCGCGTTGACGACCTGCGGCACGACCGTGTCGTCGTAGCCGACGATGCCGGGGAACAGCGTGCGGCCCGCACGCAACTGGCCGATGAGGTTGTCGCGGAGCTCGTCCTTGACGGACCGGTGAGGCACGCGTCCGCCCGCGACAGCGGTCCGCAGCGCGCCCAACGAAGATGGTAGCGTCATACTGCATAGTAACGCGCCCGCTCGCGTTCGTCGCTTCGTTCATGCCCTCATCGCCGCTCGCCCCGCTTCTGTCGCTCGCGACGCCCGCAGCCATCGCGCATCGCGGTGGCGGCAAACTGCGACCCGAGAACACGTTGGAGGCCTTTGCCCACGCCGCCGGCCACGGCGTCGACGCGATTGAGTGCGACGTACGCCTGTCGCGCGATCGGGAAGTCGTCGTCGTGCACGACGAGACGCTCGATCGCACGACGAACGCGTCTGGACCGGTGGCGGCATTGACGGCGAGCGAGCTCGCGCGCGTGGATGCGGGCTGGCGCTTCGGCGCCGATCAGGGCTTTCCGCATCGTGGCCGCGGCATCGGCATCCCGCGTCTGGTCGACGCGCTGATGCGGTGGCCGCAGATGCCCTTCATCGTCGAGATCAAAGGCGATCGCGCGGAGGACGTGCCCGTCGTGCTCGACGCGATTGGCAAAGCCGACGCCTTCGATCGCGTCATCGTGGGCGGCTTCAGCGGCCCCGTGCTGCAGGCCGCTCGCGAGCGACAGCGCGGGATCACCACGTCGGCGTCCATGCCGGAAGTGCGATCGGCCTTGCGCCGCGCGTGGCTGCGCTGCCGTCCGAAGCGCACGGGCTTCGACGTCTTTCAGGTGCCCATGCGATTTCGCGGTCGCCGCGTGTTGACGCGCACGTTCGTCCGTGCGGCCAGGCGCGCGGACGTGCCGGTGCAGGTCTGGGTCGTCGACGAGGCCGACGAGATGCGGATGCTGCTGGACTGGGGCGTCACGGGCCTCATCAGCGATCGGCCGGACGTGGCGGTGCGGATCGTGCGGGAGAGGGCTGGCGTGGGGCGTGAGGCGTGAGGCTTGCCTTTCGGAGGGCCGAACCTTCAGGTTCGGCCGTGCGGGCGGACCTGAAGGTCCGCCCCTCCGAAAATCCTCACCCCTCCAACTCTTTCGCCGTCTGGAAGTCCGGCGCAATGTCGACCGGGATGTCGCCGAGCCGATCGAGCACGCGCTGCACCTCGGGCCGGACGACACCCAACGACGCGATCATCGCCTGCGCCGCCTCGTAATTGCCCTCCGCCTGCAGCGTCATGATGCGGCCCGTGAGATCGGCGATCGCGCCACGGACGCGTGTGTCGTCGACGCCGAACGTGCCGTCGCCATGAACGACGACGGCGCGGGCGTCGAGGAGGCTGTTGAGCTGCAGCGCCATGCCCCGGCCGTGCGCTTCGCCGATGCCGAATCGCAGCGAGCGGAACGCGCCGGCCAGATACGTGTGGTACATCGACTGGGCGATCGCCGCCGGCACGACGCCCGTGTCTGCCAGATGCTGTAGCGCCCACATCCCGGAGCTGTCGGCCTTCGCTTCCTCGATCGCTGCGTACGTGTCCTTGAGCGCGAGGCGCACGGGCTGGCCGGTGGCGGCGACCTGGTGCGGGCCGAGGCCGTGCATCAGCTCGTGCAGCAGGATGTGCGCGAAGAACGCGTCGAACGACACGCGCTCGCGATCGGCCGGGCCGAGCGCGACGTGCGCGATCGGACGCAGCACCTGATTGAACTTCGCTTCCTGCACGTTCTTGAGCATCACGCGCTTCGCGCCCTGCTCGCGGATGATGCGATCGTCGTTCGGCAGGTTGAACGCCGCCGCCTGCACGCCGCGATTGCCGTCGCCGGCCGAGAAGATCAGATTGACGACGCGGATGGGCGCGAGCGCGCCGAGCGCGGGATTGCGATAGCGCGGCTCGATTGGCAGCGCGAGCTCGATGTTCTGCAGGTGCGATCCGAACGTCGCCAGCTTGCGCGTCTCCTCGTCGTCTCGGATCGCGATGAACGCCTCGAAGGCGGCCTTATAGCCGAACCACTCGTCCTCGTACGTCTCGTACGGCCCGATCGTCGGCTCGATGTTCGCGTCGATCTGCATCCACGCGAGGTCGCTCGCGTAGTAGTCGTTGGTCAGGAAGGCGTCGGCGCGCGCGTTGAGAAAGGCGCGGAGCGACGCGGACGTCGTCACCGCGGCCGCCTGGCGCAGGTCTTCGGCGAGGTCGACCAGTTGCGGCCGGTACGCGACGCTGTACGGCACCGCCGTCAACTGACCGTCGGCGCGCCGTCTGATGATGGAGAAGAAGCCGGTCGCCGCCGCACGCTCGTCCGGCGCGAGCGAGGCCAGCCACGTGTCGACTTCGTCACGCGTCGCATCGGCCGGATAGAAGTTCGCTTGCCGCGGCTTCGGCGGCACGGCGAACCGCGATCCGACGAAGATGTCGTGATCGTCGAGTCGCGACCACGGGCCCTTGTTGGTCAGGAAGTAGCGCAGCTCGGCGCGCGATGTCGGCGAGTCGTCACTCGCCAGGGCGAGCAGCAGCGCGGGATTGCCGGCCCACACCTGCTCGAGGAACAGGCCGTCGAGGCGCCGCGCGGCGCGAATCAGATGGCGCAGCGCCGTGCGATCCGGCGCAGGCAGCGGCGACAGGTCGGCCGTGATCGCGGCAGGCGCGAAGCGGCGGATACGGGAGTCGAGTGTCACGGGCGCGTTCCTCTCGTTGGCGATCATCTGGCCGCCAGATGGCGGTCATGCGTCCAGGTGATTCTGCACACTTCCTGCGCGTCGTGTGTATCTTCCCGTGCGTGCAAGGAAGTAGAATGAATTGTTATTGACGGTCTCCGAAACGAGCACACGACATGAAGAATCTTGCGCCAATTGATGCGGCGGCCCTCGAAGCCGTCGAGACCCGTGAATGGCTCGAGTCGCTCGACTATGTGATCGCGCAGGGCGACAAGGCGCGCGTGGCGCGTCTGTTCGACGCGCTGCACGCGCGCGCCCGTCTGGCCGGCGTGCGTGCGTCTCAGGCCGCCGCGACGCCGTACATCAACACGATCGCGCCGCACGAGCAGGTCTCGATGCCCGGGGACGGGGCGCTCGAGCGCCGCATCAAGAGCCTCGTGCGCTGGAACGCGCTGGCTATGGTCGTGCGCGCGAACCGCGAGTCGGACGGCATCGGCGGCCACATCTCGACGTACGCGTCGGCCGCGACGCTCTACGAGGTCGGCTTCAATCATTTCTTCCGCGGCAAGGACGGCGGCGGCGACGCGGACGTGGTCTTCTTCCAGGGCCACGCCTCGCCCGGCATCTACGCGCGCGCGTTCCTCGAAGGCCGTTTCACCGAAGAGCATCTGCGCAACTTCCGCCACGAACTGCGTGAGGGCGGCGGGCTGTCGTCGTATCCGCATCCGTGGCTGATGCCGGACTTCTGGGAGTACCCGACGGTCTCGATGGGCATCGGCCCGCTCACGTCGATCTACCAGGCCCGCTTCATCAAGTATCTGCAGAACCGCGGGCTGAAGCAGCCGTCGGAGCAGAAGGTCTGGGCGTTCCTCGGCGACGGCGAGACCGACGAGCCCGAGACGCTCGGCGCGATCACGCTCGCGTCGCGCGAGCGGCTCGACAACCTGGTCTTCGTCGTCAACTGCAACCTGCAGCGGCTCGATGGACCGGTGCGCGGCA
>CAZNMF010000461.1:0-2646 GCA_964573795.1 uncultured Solibacteraceae bacterium | reverse complement strand
CTGCATCGCGATCGACGCGACTTCCGGCGATGCCTGCGCCCGCGACGTCCCAGGGCGAAGCCGGCCGATCAGATTCAGATCTCGCTGCGCGCCTGACGATCCAAACAGGCGGTCCCTCGCACGGAGCGAGATCCAGACATTCGGCTCCCACGGAAACATCAACCCGCCGTACGTCTGCGGCACGATGCCGACGACCGTCATCGGTGTGCCGGTGTCGATGCCGTTGATCCTGATTTTCGCGCCGACCACGCCCGGATCGGCGCCCATCCGGCGCCACAGCGTCTCGCCGATCGCGACCCCATCGACGTCATCGTGGAAGATCAGCGACCCGAGCGCGGGCCGCACATCGAGCACCGAGAAGTAATTCGTCGATACCCACGTGAGCAGCCCTGTCTCGTTCCGATCGCCGACGGTGACGTCAACGGTCGTGAACGAATACGGAAACGCCGCGACGTCGGTGAACGACTTCGCGCGCTCGCGATACGCCACGAACTCGTCGTACGACAGCGATTCGAAGGCTTTCGCCGGCGTGCGTGTGTGGATGAACTGCAGTCTCGCCGGATCGCCGACGCCGGATGGCCGCATCAGCGCAGTCCGGTACGCGGCCAGGCCGATTGTCACGGCGGCGAGCGCCACGCTCAGCGAGAGCACGGCGGCGAGCGCGAGCCGCCAGTGGCGGCCGAAGAGGCGCATCGAGTACCAGCGCGCCGAGCGCAGCCAGAGCGCATCCCAGAACGCGCCGACGCTGCGGCGCGCGAGATCCAGGCGGCGGCCGCGGCCGCGCGTGCGCCATTCGCGCAGCGACCGCTCGCGGTGATCGAGCTCCGCGTCCCATTCGGCGCGCCACTCGTCGCGCATCGCCTTCGGCACCAGGCGGCTGGCGACGGCGAGAATCCAGCGATGGATGCGCATGACTACCGCCGCGCCGGAGACGGCTTCGTCGCGCGCGCCGGCGCGGGCTTGGCCATTCGATACCGCGCCGCGGCCTCGGTCAGCGCCGCCTGTCCGGCCTTCGTGAGCTCGTAGTACTTCCGCGCCGGCCGCTGCTCGCGCTGCGCGACCTCGGCCTTCTCCCAGCGCGAGTCGATCAGCCCGGCATCTTCCATGCGGCGCAGCGCTGGATAGACGGTGCCGCTCGGCAGGCCGGTCGCGTCCATGATGTCGAAGCCGTAGACGTAGCCATTCGCGACGGCTTGCAGGATCGCCGTGGCCGAGAGGGACAGATAGGAGGGCGGCATGCGAGACAGCTTACTACATGAGACGCTTACTACATAGTCGCGCTCGAACCCAGAACCTAGAACGGAGAACCTCGGAACCCAGCCCCGTAACATCAGAACCCCATAACGACAACATTCTTGAACTGCCCCGTCTCGTCGAACGATCCGAGGCCCACGCGGCCATCCTTCAGCGTCGTGTCGTTCGCCTCGAGCGCCGGCGTTGTCGCACCGTCGACGAACACGGCGATGCGCCCGCTCGCTGGATCGCGCTCGAGCGTCACGTGGTGCCACGCCTTGTCCTTCAGCTGCGGCACGCTGGTCGGCGTGTCGAGCCGCTTTCGATCCGCGTCATTCACCAGGAAGATGCCGTTGTGGACCGGATCGGTCTTCGCGGCGAGATGGACGTAATAGAAACGCGTGGGCGACTGCCAGTCGACGATGAGCTCGACGTCGCGGACGAGCAGTGTCTCCGGCTCTTCGGATCGCAGATCGACCTCGAAGGTCAGCTTGCCGAGCGGCTCGGACTTCAAGATCGCGAGGCCCGCGGGGCGACGAATCGGTCCCGCCGGCACACCAGCTTTTGCCAGCACGAGCATCCCGTCGCGCACGTCCCACTGCCCCGTGCCGTCGATCGTCCACTCGTCGATCCGCGACGAGGCGTCGAAGCTCGGCCGCAGCACGACGCCCTGCCGCACCCAGGCGACCAGCAGCAATCCCAGCACGCACACGGCGATCCGTTTCGCGATCATGTCGACTCCTGACAAGGCAACGCGCAACGGGCGGACCTGAAGGTCCGCCCCTCCATCAAGACCGCTCACAGCGTCCCGAACAGTCGATCCCCGGCATCGCCGAGGCCCGGCAACAAGTAGCCTTTCTCGTTCAATCCGGCTTCGATCGACAACGTATAGATCTCGACGTCCGCGTGGTCCTCGGCGATCTTGTCGATGGCGATCGGCGACGACAACAGGCTGACGACTTTGATCGGGCCGACCTCGTACTGCTTCAGCCGATCGAGCGCGGCGAGACACGTGTCACCGGTCGCGAGCAGCGGATCGAGCAGCAGCACTTTCTTCCCCGCCATGTTCGGCGGCAGCTTGAAGTAGTACTCGACGGTCTGGTCCATGAGCTTGTCGCGATAGATGCCGATGTGGCCGAGCGTCGCAAACGGCAGCATCTCGAGGAAGCCGCCGATCATCCCTTCGCCGGCGCGCAGGATGCTCGCCAGGATGAGCTCCTCGGACACGCGCTCGACGGTCGTGCGCTGCAGCGGCGTCTCCGCCTCGACGCGCGCGAGTGCCAGATCGCGCGTGCACTCGTACGCGAGGATCTGGCTGAGCTCTTCGAGGAGCCGCCGGAACTCCTGCGGCTTCGTGTGCTTGTCGCGCAGGATGCCGAGCTTGTGCTTGACGATCGGATGTTCGACAACGTG
>CAZNMF010000460.1:0-1873 GCA_964573795.1 uncultured Solibacteraceae bacterium | reverse complement strand
TTCAGCGCGAGGCCATCGCGCTGCTCCAGGCGATCGAGGACGAAGCGCGCGCGTGCCGCGAGCATCTTCCCTCGCATCTCGCGGCCGATCCCGGCGGTCTTCCCACGGAGATCGGCGGCGTGCGGATCGAGGCGCGCATCGGGACCGGCGGATCCGGCGACGTCTACCGCGGGGTTCGGCGGACGAACAGCACGGAGCAGATCGTCGCCGTCAAACAGTTCCACGCGCACCGTGCCGGCCCGGACGACGTCGAACGATTCACGCGCGAGCAGCGCATGCTGGCAGCGTTGACGCACCCCGCCATCGTCAGGTTCTTCGACGCGGGCCTGTCCGCCGACGGGCGGCCGTACCTCGTGATGGAGCTGGCGGAAGGATCGCCGCTCGTCGCGCACAGCGACGAGCGGCGGCTCGGCGTGCGCGATCGGATCGCCTTGTTCCTGGTCGTGTGCGACGCCGTCCAGTCCGCGCACGATCGATGCATCCTGCACCTCGATCTCAAGCCGTCCAACGTCATCGTCACGCATGACGGTCACGTCAAGCTCGTCGATTTCGGCACGGCGAAGCTGGCCGATCCCGCGCTCGATCTGACGCGCACCGAGCCCTTGACCGTGCAGTACGCGAGTCCGGAGCGTTTGCGCGGCGAGCCCGTGTCGGTCGCGTGCGATGTCTACAGTCTCGGTCTCATCCTCTGCGAGCTCGTCTCGGGCGGCTGGCCGTACGCGCGGCGCGAGTCGATCGTCACGGTCGCCGAGCGCGCGGCCGGCACGACGCCGCGGATTCCGCTGGCCGAGCTGGTCACCGAGGACGCGGCCGAGCGCCGGGACACGACGCCGGGAGGGCTGCGCGCCTCCCTGCGTAGCGACCTCGATGCCATCGCCGCGTGCGCGCTCTCGCACGAGCCCGCGGCCCGCTATGCCTCCGCCGCGGCGCTGGCGGAGGATCTCCGCCGCTATTTCGCCGGTGAGCCCACGCATGCGCAAGCGGCCGGCGGGCGGCGCGCGGCCGCGCGATGGACGCGCCGTCATCGTTGGGCGTTGACGATGGCCGGCGCGGCACTGGTCGTCGTCGCCGGCGCGGCGGCACATGCGATCGCGCGCCGCCTGGCGGCGCCGACCGTCGGCCCTCCAATCCACACGTTCGACGGGCGGAGCTCGATGCACTTCGTCAACGATCCCGCTCCCGGCCCGCGGATGTACGACGACTTCGTGGCCGCGGATGCCGCGCCCATCGTCGGCGCGACGTGGATGGGGACGTACTGCACGCCGATCGCCGACATGCCGGCGCCGACGCCCGCGACGGTCGCGTTTCTCGTCGGCATCTACGCGGATGCGCACGACAAGCCGGACCTGTCCGCGCCGCTGCATCACGCGATGTACCCCATCGAGCGGACCGGCGAGACATTGGACGCGGCTGGCCAGGCGTCGTGCGGCGGTGTGATGAGCACGTGGACGCACTATCGCTACGCCGTCACGCTCGACCGCCCGGTCGCGCCGATCGCCGGCACCCGCTATTGGTTCGGCGTGCAAGCGCAATTGCGGCGGGATCCGCGAGGCCCCTCCGTCTATTGGGGCTGGCGAGGATGGCCGCGGGGCAACGGATCGCTGCAGATGCAGCACGACGGCACGGTCGCCCGGTTCGGGTTCGATCGCGAGTTCTCGCTTGTACGAAGCAACTGAGGCACGCGCGCGGTGGCACGCGTCGATCTGCACGCGCCATTTGGCTCGGCGCCTCCGCTGCCATATACTTCAAGGCTGGCCAGTCACCGTGCGGCACCGACAGGGCGTCGCCGGTCTCACCCACGCGGAAGTGGCGGAATTGGCAGACGCACCAGCTTGAGGGGCTGGCGGGAGCAATCTCGTGGGGGTTCGAGTCC
>CAZNMF010000459.1:0-40727 GCA_964573795.1 uncultured Solibacteraceae bacterium | reverse complement strand
GGCGCGACGATGGCGCCGCACACGATCGTGGGTGTCGCCGCCGACGTGCCGGTACGCTCGCCTAACGACATCGAGCCCGTCGTCTATCAACGCACGCATGACTTCGCGCCGATCGTGCTCGCGCGCACATCGGCGCCCGCGGCGATCTCGGCGGTGCGAGCCGCGGCGATGGCCATCGATCCCGGTGTCACGCTCGACGCCCGGCCTCTTGCCGACAACGTCCGCGACGCGCTCGGCGCCTCGATTGCGGCCGGATGGATCGCATGGGCGATCGGCGGTCTCGGCCTCGTGCTCGCGGCGGTGGGCGCGTGCGGGGCCTTCGCGTTCGCCGTCGAGGAACGGCGAACGGAGATCGGCATTCGTCTGGCCCTCGGGGCCCGCGCGGCGCACGTGCTCGGTCTGGTCCTGACGAGCGCGCGGACGGCGGTGGTCGGCGGCCTCGCGGTTGGCGGCGGTCTCGCGGCCGCCGTCGCCGTCGCGATGCAACGGTTCCTGTATGGGCTGAGCCCTTTCGATCCAATGGCTTACGTGCTTGTCGCGGGCGTGCTGAGCGTCGCCGCCGGGCTTGCGACGTGGGTGCCGGCCCGCCGGGCCCTGCGCGTCGATCCCGCCGTCACGCTGCGTGGGGACTGAGACGGGACGCCGCACATTTCCGGCCGTCCGTCGGGTTGGAGTATCATCATATGCTTTGCGCGTGTCGGTGGCCCGCGCAGTGATTCGATTCGAAAGGTAGAGTGATGGCTCGTTACACCGGTCCCCGTGTTCGCGTGCTGCGCGCGCTCGGCGTGAATCTTCCAGGCCTGTCCGCGAAGACGATGGAGAAGCGGCCGACGCCGCCGGGGCAGCACGGCGCGCGCAAGCGCAAGACCGCGTCGAACTACGGCCTCCGGCTCAAGGAAAAGCAGAAGCTCCGCGCGCACTACGGCGTGTCCGAGCGCCAGCTTCGCCAGGTCGCGGCGGAATCCGCCCGCCGGCGCGGCAACGCGGTCGAGACGCTCGTGCAGCTCCTCGAGCTGCGCCTCGACAGCCTCGTGTTCCGCTCGGGCTTCGCGCGCACGATTCCCGCGGCGCGGCAGCTCGTCTCGCACGGCCACATCAGCGTCAACGGCAAGCGGCTGAGCTATCCGTCGGCGCGCCTCGACCAGGGCGACGTCATCGGCGTGGTCGGCACGCGCGGCGAGACGGCCGTGCGCAAGCAGCAGGAAGTCGGCGGCGCGGTCCTCACGGCGCCGGACTGGCTGTCGGTCGATCCGAACGCGCTCTCGGCGCGCCTCGTGAGCCTGCCCGGCGCCACCGACGTCCCGTTCCCGATCGAGCTGCAGCTCGTCGTCGAGTTCTACTCGTAAGCGGCGCCGCGGCGGCCGGCAGGCGCTGCGACACGATCTCGAAAGGGCCGCACGCGGACTATAGTTTCCGCGTGCGGTTCGATCGCCTCCTCCACTTCACGCCCCACTACCACACGCGCGTCTGGGGCGGGCGCCGCCTCGAGTCCGTTCTCCACCGCACGCTGCCCGACGGCCAGCCGTACGGCGAGTCCTGGGAGCTCGTCGATCGCGAGCGCGATCAGAGCCTCGTCGCGTCGGGGCCGCTGGCCGGCACGTCGCTCCACGACCTGTGGACGCACCATCGCGCCGACGTCTTCGGCGGCCTGCTCGCGGACGCCGAGTCCGCGCGATTTCCGCTGCTGATCAAGATCCTCGACTGCTCGGACGATCTGTCGATTCAAGTGCACCCGCCCGCGAGCGTGGCGGCGGCGCTTGGCGGCGAGCCGAAGACGGAGATGTGGTACGTCGCGCACGCCGATCCCGGCGCGCGCATCTACGCGGGCCTGCGCGCCGGCGTCACGCGCGAAGGCTTCGAGCGCGCGCTGGCCGACGGCACCGTCGCCGATTGCGTGCATCACGTCGACGCGCGCACGGGCGACAGCCTGTTCGTGCCGAGCGGCCGCCTGCACGCGCTCGGCGGCGGGCTGCTCATCTACGAGATTCAGCAGAACAGCGACACGACCTATCGCGTCTTCGACTGGAACCGGCTCGGGCTCGACGGCAAACCGCGCGCGCTGCACGTCGACGAGTCGCTGCAGTCGATCGACTTCACCGACGTCGAGCCCGCGTTATCGCACGGCATCGACGTGCTCGCCTCGTGCGAGTACTTCCGCGTGACGCACGCGCGGACCGGACATCGCGTGCCCGCCGGGCGCGGACGTCTGATCATGCCGATCGCGACGACGACGTGGGCGGGAGAGACGCTGGCGCCGGGACAGGTCACGTTGTGTCCCGCGACGTTCGCCGCGCCTGGGCCTGTCGGCGAGTGGTTGGAGATCGAAGGCTGACTTGGCGGTCTGCGCTCCGCAGTCCGCGGTCTGCGGTTCGCAGCCCGCAGCCCGTAGCCCGTAGCCCGCAGCCCGCAGCCTGCAGCCTGCGGACCGCAGCCCGCAGACTGCGGACCGCCGTGTGATAGCCTTCGCGCGTCGCGCGGAGCTCCCCGAATGCATCCCTTCCTCGCTGAGGTTGTCGGCACCATGCTGCTCGTCCTGCTGGGCGATGGCGTCGTCGCCAACGTGCTGTTGAACAAGTCGAAAGGCCAGAACGGCGGCTGGATCGTGATCACGACCGGCTGGGCGCTGGCCGTGACGGTCGGCGTCTACGCGGTCAACGCCATCAGCGGCGCGCACCTGAATCCGGCGGTGACAATTGCAATGGCCGCGATCGGCAAGTTCGCGTGGGCGAAGGTGCCGTCGTACATCGCCGCGCAGCTCGTTGGCGGCGTGCTCGGTGCGACGCTCGTCTGGTTGACGTATCTGCCGCACTGGGCCGTGACGCCCGATCGCGGCCTGAAGCTCGGCGTGTTCTGCACGGCGCCGGCGATCCGGCAGACGGGATCGAATTTGCTGACCGAGATCGTCGGCACGGCGATGCTCGTGTTCGGCCTGCTCGCGATTCTGACGCCGGCGAACCTCGTGCCGAACACCGGCTTCGATCTCGGTTTCGCGCCGGTGCTCGTCGGCCTGCTCGTCTGGGCGATCGGGTTGTCGCTCGGCGGCCCGACGGGGTACGCCATCAACCCCGCGCGCGATCTCGGCCCGCGCCTGGCTCACGCAATGCTGCCGATCGCCGGCAAAGGCGATTCTGACTGGTCCTACGCGTGGATTCCGATCGTCGGCCCGATTGCGGGCGGCGTCGCGGGCGCGTTGTTGTATCGCGCGTTGTGGGGGGGATGAGTGTGGCCGAACCTGAAGGTTCGGCCCTCCGAGGCGCGCGCACAGATGTAGGCCGGGTCTTCAGACCCGGCGTGCCCGTAAGCCCGTAGCCCGTAACCTGTAGCCCGTAGCCCGATGAAATACCTCCTCGCTCTCGATCAAGGCACCACGAGCTCGCGCGCCATCGTCTTCGATCACGCCGGATCGGTCGTGTCGATGGCGCAGCAGGAGTTCCGGCAGATCTATCCGCAGCCGGGATGGGTCGAGCACGACGCGCAGGAGATCTGGGCGACGCAGTCGACCGTCGCGTCGCAGGCACTCGAGCGCGCGCGGCTCGACGCGACGGACATCGCGGCGATCGGCATCACCAATCAACGCGAGACGGCCCTCGTCTGGGATCGCGAGACCGGTCAGCCGATCGCGAACGCGATCGTGTGGCAGGACCGGCGCACCGCCGGCGCGTGCGATCGGCTGCGCGCGCGCGGGCTCGCGTCGACGATTCGCCGCAAGACCGGGCTCGTCATCGACGCGTACTTTTCCGCGACGAAAGTGCAGTGGCTGCTGCAGCACGTGCCGGGCGCGAAGGCGAAGGCGCGCGCGGGCCGGCTCGCGTTCGGCACGGTCGACGCGTGGCTCATCTGGAATCTCACCGGCGGCCGACAGCACGTCACCGATTCGAGCAACGCGTCGCGGACGATGCTGTTCGACATTCGAAAGGGCGAGTGGGACGACGAGCTGTTGAAGATCTTCGGCGTGCCGCGATCGATGCTGCCGGAGGTGCGATCGTCGAGCGAGGTCTATGGCGAGTGCAACCTGTTCGGCGCGCCGATTCCCATCGCGGGCATCGCCGGCGATCAGCAGGCCGCGCTGTTCGGCCAGGTCTGCACGAAGCCGGGCATGGTCAAGAACACGTACGGCACGGGCTGCTTCATGCTCATGCAGACGGGCACGAAGCCGATTGCGTCACGCAACAACCTGCTGACGACCGTCGCCTGGACGATCGGCGGCACGACCGAGTACGCGCTCGAAGGCAGCATCTTCATCGCCGGCGCGGTCGTGCAGTGGCTGCGCGACGAGCTCGGGTTGATTGCCTCGTCGGCGGAAGTCGAGGCGCTGGCGTCGCGCGTGCCGGACAACGGCGGCGTCTACGTCGTGCCGGCGTTCGCCGGGCTCGGCGCGCCGCACTGGGATCAATATGCGCGCGGGCTCATCGTCGGCCTGACGCGCGGATCGAACCGATCGCACATCGCGCGCGCGGCGCTCGAGGGCATCGCGTACCAGGTGGCCGACGTGCTGCACGCGATGGAGCGCGACGCGAAGATCCGGCTGAAAGAGCTGCGCGTCGACGGCGGCGCGTGCGCCAACAATCTCCTGATGCAGTTCCAGGCGGACCTGCTCGGCGTTCCCGTCGTGCGCCCAACGGTATCCGAGACGACGGCGCTGGGCGCGGCGTATCTGGCGGGACTCGCCGTCGGCTACTGGAAGAGCCGCGCGGAGATCGCCGAGCAGTGGCAGACCGATCGCCGCTTCACGCCGACGATGAAGCCGGCGGCGAGACGCGCGCTGGAAGACGGCTGGCGCAAGGCGCTGGCGCGAGCGCGCGGGTGGGAACGATAGCGTGCCCGTACGCATCCCTGGGCCGGGACTCTGACCACGCGACGGCGAAGTAATCTGGACGCGTGCAACCGCTACACGAGCGCGACGCTGCGCCGGTCATCCTGTTCGACGGCACCTGTGCATTCTGCGAGCGTGCCGTGACGTTCATCGCCGCGCGCGATCGCGATGCCGGATTCCGGTTCGGCGCGTCGCAGTCGCCGCAGGCTGCGGCGCTGCTCGCGCGGCACGGCTTCACGCGCGATACGGCACGCAGCATCATCCTGATCGAGGACGGCCGCGTCTACCTGCGATCCACGGCGTCGCTCCGCATCGCCGCCCACCTCCGCTGGCCGTGGTCGCTCGCGCGTCTGTTCCTCGCCGTCCCCGTGCCCGTCCGCGACGCCGTCTATCGCGTCGTCGCAGCGATCCGTCATCGCGTCGCCGGCCGCTCGAATGCGTGCGAGATCCCGCCGCCGGCGATTCGCGATCGGATGATTTGAATCCGCCCGCGGATTTCTGCCAAAGTCTTACCCCGTGGCGACCAATCCTGGCACGGCCGGCTCCAGCCGGATCGTGACCGACTACGAGGCCTATCTCTTCGGCGAAGGCCACTGGCTGCGCGCGTGGGAGAAGATGGGCGCGCGGCCCGCGGTGCGCGACGGCGCCGCCGGGTACAGCTTCGTGGTGTGGGCGCCGAACGCGCGCGCAGTCTCGGTGATCGGCTCGTTCAACGACTGGGACGCGCGCCGGCACCAGATGCAGGGCCTCGGCGTCAGCGGCATCTGGGAGACTTTCATTCCGGGCGTGCGCGAGGGCGAGCTCTACAAGTTCGAGATCGTCCCGTTGTCCGGCCCGCCGCTCGTCAAGACCGATCCGTTCGGTCTGTGGGCCGAGCTGCCGCCGCGCACGGCGTCGATCACGACGCACCTCGGCCGGCACGTGTGGCGCGACGAGGCGTGGATGGGCGCGCGGCGCGACCAGCCGTCGCTCGACACGCCGATGGCGATCTACGAAGTCCACGTCGGATCGTGGCGGCGCAACCCGCTCGAAGGCAATCGATCGCTCACGTGGCGCGAGCTCGCCGCGGAGCTGGTGCCGTACGTCAAGCAGCTCGGGTTCACGCACGTCGAGCTGCTGCCGGTGATGGAGCACCCGTTCGACGGCTCGTGGGGCTATCAGGTGACGGGCTACTTCGCGCCGACCAGCCGCTACGGCACGCCGGACGATTTCCGGTTCTTCGTCGACGAGTGCCACGTCCACGGTATCGGCGTCTTCCTCGACTGGGTGCCGGGGCATTTTCCGAAGGACGCGCACGGCCTCGCGCAGTTCGACGGCACGGCGCTCTACGAGCACGCCGATCCGCGGCAGGGCGAGCACCAGGACTGGGGCACGCTCATCTTCAACTACGGGCGGCACGAAGTCCGCAACTTCCTGCTGTCGAACGCGCTCTACTGGCTCGAGAGCTTCCACGTCGACGGCCTGCGCGTCGACGCCGTCGCGTCGATGCTGTATCTCGACTACTCGCGCCGCGAGGGCGAGTGGATCCCGAACGCGTACGGCGGCCGCGAGAACCTCGACGCGATCGACTTTCTCCGCGAGCTGAACGCGCTCACGCACGGCCAGCATCCGGGCACCGCGATGATCGCCGAGGAGTCGACGGCGTTTCCCGCCGTCAGCCGTCCGACGTGGGTCGGCGGGCTCGGCTTCACGTTCAAGTGGAACATGGGCTGGATGCACGACATCCTGACCTACATCGGCAAGGATCCCGTCTACCGCCGCTGGGAGCACCAGCACCTGACGTTCTCGATGCTCTACGCGTACAACGAGAACTTCGTGCTGCCGTTCTCGCACGACGAAGTCGTGCACGGCAAGGGATCGATGATGGACAAGGCGCCGGGCGATCCGTGGCAGAAGGCCGCGACGCTGCGTGCGCTCTACACGTTCATGTATGCGCACCCCGGCAAGAAGCTGCAGTTCATGGGCAACGAGATCGGCGAGTGGCGCGAGTGGCGCCACGACGACTCGCTCGACTGGGATCTCCTGAAGATGCCGCTGCACGCCGGCTTGCAGCGCTTCGTCGGCGATCTGAACCAGCTCTACGCGGCGCAGCCCGCGCTCCATCAGATCGACTTCGAGCCGGCGGGCTTCTCGTGGATCGACTGCAACGACGCGGACTCGAGCGTCGTCTCGTTCGTGCGCCGCGCCCGCGATCCGCGCGACTTCGTCGTCGTCGCGTTGAACTTCACGCCTGTCGTGCGCCGCGACTATCGTGTTGGCGTGCCGGAGCCCGGCTTCTACAAGGAGCTGCTCAACAGCGACGCCGAGTGGTACGGCGGCGGCAACGTCGGCAACGAGGGCGGCCGGCACGCCGAGCCGATCCCGGCGCACGGCCACGCGCAATCGCTGTACCTCACGCTGCCGCCCCTGGCGGGGTTGATCTTCAAGATCGAGACGTAGTCGGAGACGATCTCGCCGGACCTGAAGGTCCGGCCGGACCGGATCGGTCCGTCATCTCACGACGTCTTCGCGCCGGCCTGTCTCGTGTCCAGCTCTTCCCATCGCTGCAGCGCTGCGTCGTGCTCGGCGCGCAGCGCGTCCAGCCGCGTGACGGCGTCGCGGACCGTGCCGGCCGGCTCGCGATAGAAGTCAGGCGACGCCAGCTGCGTCTCGAGCGCGCGAATCTCCGCTTCGATCGCGTCGATGCGGGCGGGCAGCTCTTCCAGCTCCTTCTTCTCCTTGAACGACAGCTTCGCGGGATTCGCCGCCCGTACGCGCACGGGCTTCGAGGCGGCAACTGCAGTTGCCGGCGTCGTCTCGGTCGCCGATGCCGACGCCACGCGCTGCCGCTCCCAGTCTTCATAGCCGCCGACGTACTCGACGACGCGTCCGTCGCCCTCGAACGCGAAGACGCTGGTGACGATGTGATCGAGGAACGTCCGGTCGTGACTGACCAGCAGGATCGTGCCGGGGAACTCGAGGAGCTGCTCTTCGAGCAGCTCGAGCGTCTCGAGGTCGAGATCGTTGGTCGGCTCGTCGAGGATCAGCACGTTTGCGGGACGCGTGAACAGCCGCGCGAGCAGCAGGCGGTTGCGCTCGCCGCCAGACAGGGCCTTCACCGGCGATCGCGCGCGCTCCGGCGGAAACAGGAAGTCGCCGAGGTAGCCGTGCACGTGGCGCGGCTGACCGCGCACGACGACCGTGTCGTTGCCGTCGGCCACGGCGTCGGCGACGGAGCGCTCGGGATCGAGCTGCTCGCGCTGCTGATCGAAGTACGCGATTTGGAGGTTCGTCCCGCGCTCGATCGTCCCGCTGTCCGGCGTCAATTCTCCCGTCAGCAGCCGCAGCAGCGTCGTCTTGCCCGCGCCGTTGGGGCCGATGAGGCCGATGCGATCGCCGCGCGCGATCCGGGCCGAGAAGTCGTCGACGATCGGACGTCCGTCGTACGAGAACGACACGTGCTCCGCGTCGAAGACGATGTGTCCCGAGCGATCCGCGGCGTCGATGCCGAGCCGCACGCGGCCGACGACGTCGCGTCGCGCCGCGCGCTCGCGGCGCATCTCGATCAGCGCGCGCACGCGGCCTTCGTTGCGCGTCCGGCGCGCCTTGACGCCTTGCCGCAGCCACGCCTCTTCCTCGGCCAGCTTCTTGTCGAACTTCTCGTGCTGCAGGGCCTCGTTGGCGAGCCACGCCTCCTTCTTCTCGAGGAACGTGTCGTAGTCGCCGGGCCACGACGTCAACCGTCCGCGGTCCAGCTCCACGATGCGCGTCGCGAGGCGGCGGAGGAACGTGCGGTCGTGCGTGACGAAGACGACGGCGCCCGGGTAGTCGAGCAGGAAGGCCTCGAGCCAGGCGATCGCCGTGATGTCCAGATGGTTCGTCGGCTCGTCCAGCAGCAGCAACCCGGGTTGCGCGACCAGCGCCCGCGCCAGCATCACGCGCCGGCGCCAGCCGCCCGACAGCGCGTCGACCGGCGTCTCCGCGGGCAACTCCAGTTTCCCGACGATCAGCTCGACGCGCTGCTCGGCGCGCCAGCCGTCGCGTTCCTCGAGCGCGTGCTGCAGGCGGCCGAGCTCGGCCAGGGCGGCGTCGCTTGCGGACTCCGCGACCGCCATGGCCGCGCGATGGTACGCCGCGACCAGCTCGCCCATCCGGCCGAGGCCGTCGGCGACGACGTCGAAGACCGTCCGCGTCGAGGTGAGGGGGACGTCCTGATCGAGCCGCGCCGCCTCGAGGCCGGGCGCGCGCCAGATCGCGCCCGCGTCCGGCTCCAGCTCGCCGCTCAGGATCCGCAGCAGCGTCGACTTGCCCGCGCCATTCCGGCCGATGATGGCTACGCGCTCCTTCTCGTCGATCTGCAGCGAGGCATCGTCGAGCAGCGGCAGGTGTCCGAAGGCGGTGGACACGTGGCTCAACGTCAGGACGGGCATTCCGACGACCTTACCATGCGGCCTCGTTCGTCTTCGGACCGCGAATCAGCGTAGAATGCACGCCTCTGAAACTGACCGAGGTCGCGACAGCCTGAGGCTGTGCCAGCCAACCTGCGTATCTGGAGGGGCGAGGACATGAGTGCAACGACTGGGGTTCGTCAGGCGGGGACCGTGGCCGCCGATCGACATGCGGCCTACAACAAGACCCGCCTGTTCCTCGTGAGCAGCCTTGCGCTCGTCACGGCCGGCGTGGCCAACGCGCTTCGCGCCGATACGGCCACGGATCTGAAGGCCGTCTTCTTCGATCCGATCGACAGCGTCCATTCGGCCGCGCGGCTCGCCAACGTGCTCGGCGTGCCGTTCCTGGGCTTCGCGTTCACGATCGCGATCTGCAGCCCGCTGCTCGACTACATCAACATGGGCCTGTTCCTGCGGCTCGCCGTCATCTTCGTCGGCGGCGGGTCGGTCCTGATGGCCTACGCGAACACGCTCGCCACCGGCGAGGGGGCCGCCAGCATGCTGTGGTACGGCGCGATCATCGCGGGCATCGGCTGGGGTCTGGTCGAGACCGTCATCAACCCGCTCATCGCCACGCTCTATCCCGACGAGAAGGCCGGCAAGCTCAACGCGCTCCATGCATGGTGGCCGGGCGGCCTCGTCATCGGCGGTCTGCTCGGCGTCTGGCTGTCGGGCATGGGCGTGAGCTGGCAGATCAAGCTGACGCTCGTCGCCATTCCGGCGATCATCGCGCTGGTGCTGTCGCTGGGCCTCGCGTTTCCGCCGACCGAGCGTCAGGCGGCCGGCATCTCCGCGGGCGAGATGTTCCGCGAGCTGCTGAAGCCGATGTTCTTCGTCCTGTTCTGCTCGATGTTCCTCACGGCCGCGTCGGAGCTCGCGCCGGGGCAGTGGGTGGACTTCGCGCTCAGCCGCACGGTGCACATGCCGGGCATCCTGCTGCTGGTCTACGTCAGCGCGTTGATGTTCGTCATGCGGCACTTCGCCGGACCGCTCGTCCACAAGCTGTCGTCGATCGGCCTGCTCTGGGTCTCGTGCCTGCTCGCCTCCCTCGGCCTCGGCGCGCTGAGCATCGCCAACTCGCCGGTCACCGGTCTGCTCGCGGCAACGATCTGGGGCATCGGCGTCTGCTACATGTGGCCGACGATGCTGGCGACGGCATCGGAGCGGTTCCCGCGCGGCGGCGCGTTGCTGATGGGCCTGATGGGCACGGCGGGCATGCTCTCGACGCAGCTCGTCCTGCCGCTGATGGGCCAGGTCTACGACACGAAGAAGGTCGAGGTCGCGGGCGGCCAGGCGGCATTCGCGGCGTTGGAGGCGGCCGGCGGCGCCGGGCTCGATCGCGCGCTCGGCATCGCCGCGCAGACGTCGTTCCGCTACGTCGCGATCCTGCCGGCGGTCCTCCTGCTCGTCTTCGGCATCATCTGGCTGCGCGATCGCTCGGCCGGCGGCTTCAAGGGCGAGAAGATCTCCTGATCGTTGTCGTTCGACACGCGGCATCGGTGCTCGATCGCTCGAGCGCCGGTGCCGCCGCCCGATTGAGAATTTTGCGAAACGCCTTCGACGCCTTCAAAGAAATTGCAACGCTCCGCCGCGCAGTCTGATCGCGCTCCCGCCTCGCATTTGCTGATTTCCTGAGCAAAACCTCGCATCGCTCGCACGGCCTCCGCGTGGCGCGCGATCGGGCACGCCCGTTGCTCTTCCGTGCTCCGCGCGGTCGCATGTGGACGCACGACGTCCGCACGCCGCGCAGGAGGTGGACGATGCGGGTGACGTGGTGGCAGCGGTGTGTGTGTGCGGGTGTCGTCGCGATCGGCGGCGCGACGTGCTGGATGGGGCGCGACGCGGTTGCGCGCGCGCAGGGTGGAGGTGGAAGTGCGGGACCGCAGGCGATGCGCGCGGACCTGCGCATTCGGCAGCGGCAGGTGAACGCGCGCGGCCGGCCGATCGGCGTGGCGTCTCCCGGCATGACGCTGCACGTCGATCGCCGGCAGGCCTCGGGGCGCTGGCACGTGACGATCACGCTGGCGGACATCGATCGGCCGCGCGTGCGCACGAACAAGGGCGCGACGCTGCTCGACAATCCGTTCTTCGTCACGCGCCTCGAGTACGACGAAGGCAGCGGAGGCGAGCCGGCGTTCTACGACGCGAGCGGACGTCGCGTCACCGTGGCGACCGACGCGCAGCGGCGTCAACTCGGGTTGACGTCCGCGCAGCGGAAGACCAACTGGGATGCGAGCGTGCTGGCCAGCCGCGTGGGCCGAGCGTCGCCGCCGATGCAGGCGCTGGCGGCCGGGCTGGTCTCCGACGCGGGCCCGACCGAGCGGGACCGGCGGCGCCAGCGGCTCGAGCAGCGCTATGGACGATCGGTCGGCCGCGTGCGCGGGCTGGATCGGTTCGTCGTCGCGCTGCCCGACGAGACGGAGGAGGCGCTCGTCGCGCCGGACACGGCGCTGCCGGTCGAGATCAACGCCACGCGTCAGGGCGCGCTGATCGCGCACTTGCAGCTCCTGTACGACCGGACGTCGAGTGGGTACGTGCGGCGGCTCGTGCGATCTGAACAGGCCGTCGGCGACGCCGCGGGCTCCCGCGCCGTGACCGAGATCGAGCTGGCCAACCTCGACATGACGGGGGGTGCGCGATGACCGCCCCGTCGTCACTCCGGAAGACGCTGGCGATCGTCGCCGTCGCGCTGGTGGGCGTGCGCCCGATCGCCGCGCAGGAGCGGCCCGTCGTGTTCGTGCACGGACTGCAGTCGCAGGGAGCCGATTGGGCCGCGACGGCGGCGAGGCTCGGCAGCCGGCTGGCGATTTCGCCGCGCACGCCCGACCTGCCGTGGAGGCAGGCGTACGAGCAGCAGGCGCAGACGCTCAATCAATCGGCGGCGATGACCGGCCTGTCGATGACGCCGATGGCCGTCGGTCACAGCAACGGCGGCGTGATCTCGCGCGAGCTGAGCCGGCTGCGGCCGCTCGGCGGCATCGCGACGATCGGCACACCGCATCGCGGCGCGCCGCTCGTGCCCGGATTCATCCAATGGCTGCAGTTCCAGGCGGCCGCGCCGGCGTTTCTCGATCCGGTCGTCTACGCGTTCGCGGGCCAGTCCGACTGGTCGTGGGTGTTCGCCAGCATCGTCGGCTCGCTGAGCTGGGCGTCGGACTTCAGCATCTGGTCGGTCCTGTATCTGGCCGCGACGGTGGGCATCGATACGTCGATGCCCGTGATGGCGGAGATGCAGCCGGGATCGCCCTATCTGGTCGGCCTCAACTCCAGCGCGAATCTGCAGCGCGAGGCTGCCGCCGTTCCCGCCCGCGTGGGTGTCGTCAGCGTCGCGCACAACTTCTTCTTCGCCGGGCCGGCGCGCGCGATCGTCCCTGAGCACGCCGACGAGATCGCCGTGGCGCTTTACGGCACGGCGTCGGCGCTCGCGTTCTGGGCCGGTTACATCACGACGGAGGCGGATCCGACCGACTTCATGGCGATCCGCCAGTCGTCGGCGCTCGTGGGGCTGTCGTGGTTCCTGCTGTCCGTCGATCCGTTCTATTGCAGTCTCGTCTCCGGCGGCGAGTGTCTGCCGAACGATGGCGTGGTGCCATACACGAGCCAGGAATATCCGGGCGCGTCGAACATCTACATCGGCCTGGACGACAACAACGGTCCCGCGCACTCGCAGGAGAAGCAGTGGGGCGAGGACGTGCTCGCCGACGCGCTCACGTGGTACCTGCACGTGCCCGCGCGGACGGCGACACCGCCGCCACCACCGCCGCCTCCGCCACCGCCACCGCCGCCGCCTCCGCCACCGCCGCCACCACCTCCGCCGCCCCCGGCGCCCGATCCTCCGCCGGCGCCGCCGACGCCCGATCCGCCGCCGCCGTCCGGTGCGGGAGGCAGTCCTGCGCCAGTCGGTCACGGCGGACAGTTGAATCCCGGCGAGGTGCTGTTACCCAACGATCGTGTCGACTCGACCGACGGCCGCTATCACTTCGTGTATCAGGGCGACGGCAACCTCGTGCTGTACGACGAGACGTGGCAGCCGATGTGGGCGTCGCACACCGAGAACAGCGTGCCCGGCATCCTGGCGATGCAGGGTGACGGCAACCTGGTGATCTACGACGGCAACGGCGTGGCGATCTGGGCGTCGCGCACGTCCTTCCGTCATCCCGGCGCATTCCTCGTCGTGCAAGGGGACGGCAACGTCGTCATCTACGACGTCGACGGATCGCCGCTCTGGTCCACGGACACGTGGCAGCGATAGCGACATGTCAGCGACGTGGTATCTCATGGCAGCCGGCGCGCTCGTGTTGACGACCCTGAGCGCGCCGGTGCGATTGCGAATGAGGACTGCGGTTTCCGCGCCTCGCCTGGTGTGGGTCACACCAGGCGAGATGCGCGGAACGCCCGTCGCAGACGCCTCATCGATCTACGTGCGGACGGCGATGCACGAGCTGCTCGCCGTCGATCGCGCGACGGGGACCGTGCGCTGGAAGGCGCGCATGGCCGACGCGCCGGGCTTCGTCTCCGGCGGTCGCATCGTCCTGGCCGGCGATCTCGTGATCGCCGGCACGGACGACGTCGAGGCGTTTCGGCGCCGCGACGGTGCGCGGATCTGGCGCGCGAATCTCGCGCGCGGCATGGGCTCAGGCGTCCAACTCGGCGGCGTGCTGGACGATGTCGTGCTCGCGGGCTCGTACGCCGGGCTGCTCCTGGCGATCGACGTGCAGTCCGGTGCCGTGCGATGGGCGGGCCGCGTCACGCCGGAAGCGGAGACGAACGTCTTCGTGCCGGCGATTGACGACGACCGCGTCGTCGCGACATTCAGCACGTTCCGCGGCACGGGCGAGGGCGGCGTCGCCGCGTTCGATCGGCACGGGCGTCCGCTGTGGCGCGCGCGGCTGGCGGGGCCGGACGAGCGCGGCGTCATCGGTCCCGCCGTGCCCGCGGGAGACGTCGTCGTCGCCGCCGATCGCCGTGGCACGATCGCGGCCGTCGATCGAGAGACGGGCGCCGTGCGGTGGCGGATTCCGCGGCGGCTGTCTGTCGACGCGGCGGAGGACTTCCGGCCGATGGTCGCGAGCGGCAGCCGGCTCGTCGTCGGATCGCTCAGCGGCGAGATCGTGGCCTACGACATGGCCACGCGACGCGAGCAATGGCGCGCCTGGCCGTCGGACGCGTCGATCGCGTTCGGCATGATCGCGCGCGGCGATGTCGTCTACGTGCCGTACGTGTCCGGGCGCGTCGTCGCGCTCGACGCGCGCGATGGCCGCGAGCGCTGGCGCCTCGGCGATCGCGGGGAAGGGTTTCGATGGGTGCCGTGGCTGGACGGCCCGTCGATGTTCATCAACGGCGCGGGCTCCGGCCTCGTCGCCATGACGCTCGAGGAGGAGAATCGATGATCGGCATGCGAACGCACGCAGTGATCTGCGCCATCGCCATTCTGGCCCTGGCCGGGTGCGAGAAGTCGTCGCCCACCGACCCAAGCGGGACCCTGGCCGGGAATTGGTCCGGGCCCATCGCGGGCACGGCGGCAGGCGACGCCACCGCGCAAATCGCGTTGACCCAGACCGGCGCCGGCGTCACGGGCACGTACACGCTGGCCTACACCGACGCGTCGAAGAACCAGTCCGGCGTCGCCGGCGGCACACTGGCCGGCACCACGCTGGCGCTCACGCTCACACCGGCGCAGCCGCTCGTCTGCGGCTCGGCGACGCTGTCGGGCACGATGAGCGCGACGTTGACGATGAGCGCGCCCGATCGGCTCGAGGGATCGTATGCCGCGTTCGTCTGCGGCGGCGCGATCGGCGGATCGATCGCCTTGCAGCGCCGGCCATGACGCGGCGCGCAGACGACGTGGCAGAATGCTCCTCACCTGAGAGGAGCGCGAATGGGCACGACCCGGACCGAAGTGCTGGCACGACTGCGACGACTGGTGGCGCAGCGGATTCCGATTGTGGGATCGGGCGCGGGCACGGGCCTGTCCGGCAAGTGCGCGGAGGCCGGCGGCGCGGATCTGATCGTGATCTACAACTCCGGCCGTTTCCGCATGGCCGGACACGGGTCGTTGTCGGGGCTGATGCCGTACGGCGACGCGAACGCGATCGTCGTCGAGATGTCGCGGGAGGTGCTGCCGGTGGTGCGGACGATTCCGGTGCTCGCCGGCGTCTGCGGCACCGATCCCTTCCGGCTGATGCCGGTGTTTCTGGCGGAGATCAAGCGCCTCGGGTTCGCGGGCGTCCAGAACTTCCCGACCGTCGGCCTGATCGACGGCGTCTTCCGGCAGAACCTGGAAGAGACGGGCATGAGCTACGCGAAGGAAGTCGAGATGATCCGGCTCGCGCACGAGATGGATCTGCTGACGACGCCGTACGTGTTCAACGAGACGGACGCGGTGAACATGGCCCGCGCCGGCGCGGACGTGCTGGTCGCGCACATGGGCCTGACGACGAAGGGCATGATCGGCGCGAAGACCGCCAGGACGCTCGACGAATGCGTCGTCGAGATCCAGCGCATTCACGACGCCGCGCGAGCCGTGCGCGATGACGTGCTCGTCATCTGCCACGGCGGCCCGATCAGCGAGCCCGACGACGCGCAGTACGTGATGGACCGGACGACGGGGATCGTCGGCTTCTACGGCGCGAGCAGCATGGAGCGTCTGCCGGCGGAGACGGCGATCACCGCGCAGGTGAAGCAGTTCAAGGAGCTGCGCGTCTCGCGCGCGTGAGCCTTCGATAGGGCATCTGCGACCGCGCCAGCCGCGCGGCCAGTAAGCCCAGTTGTAGGCCGGGTCTTCAGACCCGGCGTCATGAAGGGCGGCGTGCCCCTAGAACCGCCGGCCGATACCGAAGGCGACGGTCCCGACGTTGGAGGGGTGACCCTCGAATCGCACGCTGAGCAAACGGATCGACGTGTCGAAGTACCACGCGCCCTGTCCGACCATGATGCCCAGTCCGCCGCCGGCGACGGGCTGGGTCGTCTCGCCGGTGAGATCCGAGCCGGCCACGACGCCGTACGTCGGCAGCGTCTTCGTCACGTCGCCGCCAGCGAGCGCGAACGACGGGATGAACGTCGCGCGCGCGGCGCCGGCCTGCCCGGTGAGATAGACGCGCACGGTGCCGTGGCTCTTGAGGAAGAGTCGCAGGCCGATGCTGCCGGTCCACGCTGGAATCCGCAGATCGCCGGAGGCCGGCTGCCCCTGCGACTCCGTCAAGTACGCAGCGATCGTGTCGGCCGCGCCGAGCTGCCGGCGCGAGACGATGTCCTGCAGGTAGACGGCCTCGCCGAACAGGTCGAGGCGCGACGACAGACGGATGCCGAGCTGCGCGCCGCCGAGGCCGCCGATGTGCTCGACCCCTTGCGCCCCGCCCTCGAGGCCGAGCGACCAATGCCGGATGGGCGCGGTCTGTGCGGCCGCGGGTCTCGCGAACGTGAATCCAGCGGCGACGATGACGGCCGCAAGCAATGTCTTCGACAACACGGTCTCCTGTCAGAACGAACGGGTAGCGAGCTTTCGATCGGGGCGGCCGGGCGTCACGGCGCGGTGCTGCCGTTCACCTTCCACGGCAGCACGACGATGTTGGAGCGCTCGTCGAGCGTGCTCATGTCCGGCCAATTGCGCGCGGGCGTCGTCATCATGTAGCCGACGAGCTCGCCGGGCTTCGGCACCCAGGTGTCCATCGGGCCACCCCAGGTGCCGTCTGGACCGATCGAGCTCGACATCTGACCGGTCTTGCAGATCTGGCCCGGCCGCACCCATTCGCCCGCGCCCGCGTACCACTGGCCGTTGATGCGCGCGAAGTACCACTGGTTCGCCTCGATCTCGGCGCCTGGCTCGACGAACGGGGCGGCCGGCCAGATGCCTCGCTTCTCGTGATCGATGCAGATGTGGCCGTCGCCGCCGTCCTGATCGACCGACAGGATCCGATCGGTGATGGGCCAGCTCGAGACGTTCACGAAGCGCTGATAATCCACGGTCGACAGATCGATGCTCAGGACCGTCGAGAAGCTCTGCGGCGTCGAGTAGGCGCTCGTCGCGTTGTTGGCCGCGTCGACGGCTTGCGCGCGCCAGTAGAACGTCGTGTCCGCGGCCAGCGAGACGGTCGGCGTGAACGACGTCGAGTCGCCGCTGCCTTCCGCGACGGTGCCGCTCGCGATGATCGGCGAGAAGGCGGTGGAGGTGGCGATCTCGAAGCGATAAGCGATGGTGCCCGTCGGGCCGGTGCGCGTGACGTTCGAGACCGTCAGGATCGGCTTCTGCTCGGCCGTGCCGCCTGACAGCGGCGAGACGGCGCCCGGCGTCGACAGCGTGACGGCCGCGCCGATCGTGAACTTGATCGGCGCCGAGAAGACGCCCGCGGTATCGCCGCCCTTGGTCCGCGCGTGCCAGTAGTAGTCGCGTCCCGGCGTCAGCGGATCGAGCTGCACGGACGTCTGACCGGGCATCTGCGGCGCGTCTTTCGTCTGGACGATCGATGTGAAGGCGCTGTCGGTCGCGACTTCGAACGTGTAGCTGACCGGCGCGCCCGCGTCGGTGACCACGCCGTTGCGGACCGTCAGCGTCAGCGGCTGGTCGCCGTTGGGCACGATGGCGCCGTTGGCGGGCGACACGAGGCTCGGCACCGTGACCGACGTCGAACCGGCCGGACTGGTCGGCGCCTTTTCGCAGGCGGCGCCGCCGACAAGGAGGAGGAGCACGAGACAGCGATACCACACGCGAACAGGCATGACACTCCGAACGATGAAGACCGAATCGCGACGCACACCAGGCACGCCAGCCAGCCGGCTATGGTACCGGGCCAGGTCGAGCCGAGGCAACGGCTTATACTCTTTCTTTCACCATGTCGTCCCGCGTTCGCTGGCTCATCGTTGCCTGCGCGTTGATCGGTCTCGGTCTGTCGGGGGCGGCGCTGCTCGTCCACTATCGGCTGCTGACCGATCCGTCCTACATCAGCCCGTGCGACATCAACGCGACGTTCAACTGCAGCGCCGCGTATCTCAGCCGGTACGGATCGATCGCCGGCGTGCCGACGGCGCTCGGCGGCGTGCTCTGGTTCGGCGTCGTGCTGCTCGTGGCGCTCGGCTCGACGCCGACGGACGGCGAGAGCGTCGGGGCCAGCTATCTCTTCGCGCTGACCTGGCTCGGGATCCCGGTGGTCGCGTTTCTCGGCTACGCGTCGTACGCGCAGCTGCGAACGGGATGCCCGATCTGCATGGGCGTCTACGCGTCCGTCCTCGCGATCCTCGCGTTGACGATTGCCACGAAAGGCGTGCCGATGCGCGAGCTGCCGGCGAGGCTCTCCGGCGATCTCGCCGGCGTGAAGCGGCATCCGATCGTGCTGGCCCTCGCGCTCGTGCTCATCGGCGGCGTCGGCGCGGCCGCGGCGTTGTTTCCGCGCGAAGGACAAGCGTCCGCCACGACGACGGCGACGCCGACGGTGCCGGACGACGTGCGAGCGGCATTCACCGAGGCGTGGTCGAAGCAGCCGCGGGTGGATCTCGGCATCCCGTCCGACGGCGCCAAGGTCCTCATCGTCAAGTTCAACGACTTCGAGTGCACGACGTGCCGATCGGCGGAGATGTTCTACGGGCCGATCATCGATCGCATCAACGCCGCGCAGCCCGGCGCCGTGAAGGTCGTCTTCAAGGACTGGGTGTGGAACAACACGTGCAATCCGCACACCTCCGGCACGATTCCCGGGCACGAAGCGTCGTGCGAGGCCGCCGTCGCCGCCCGTATTGCGCGCGACCAGGGCAAGTACGACGAGATGAAGACGTGGCTGTTCGCGAACCAGGGCGTGACGCCGGAGGCCCTGCGCGCGCAGGCGACGCGGATGCTCGGCATCCAGGATTTCGATCGTGAGTACGCGATCAAGATGAAAGACGTCCAGCAGGACATCGCCGACGGCTACGCGCTGCAGATTGGCGGCACGCCGACGTACTTCATCAACGGCGTGCGGATTCCGAGCGAACGTCTGATCGCGGCGGAGTACTTCGAGTTGGCGATCGAGCTCGAGCTGAAGCGCGCGTCCGCGCAGCCGTAGGCTACTTTCGCAATCTGACGATCTCGAGCCGCTGCAGCATGCGGATCGATCGCGCGCCGCGCGTGTCCTGCGGCGCGACGATCCGGAACGGGCCGTGCTCGCCGTCGAGCGGTTTCCCGTCAGCGCGATCGGCGACGATGATGCGGCTGCCGCTGAGATCGGGGTCGAGCTCGCCGAGCGAGAACACCAGAGGACAGACGAGAACGTCGAGCGAGCATGGAGCGCGATCGTAGCACCTGCTCATGGCTCGTAGGGGCGGCCCTTGGCCGCCAGGCGTCGATCGCTGCGTCCGATTCGGGCCGCCACGGGGGCGGCCCCTGCACGGATTTCGTCTCCCGCGTAGGGGCGGCCCCCTGTGGCCGCCCGACGTTACGCCGGCACGAGCGCGAGCCCGCCGTCATCACCCGTGACGACAGCGTGGCGATGACCGCGCGAGCAGGCGAGGACGATCTCGGTGAACGTCTCGGATGGCTCGACGACGGCGAGGCGATTGCCGCAATCGGTGACGCGGCAGCAGAAGAACGCGAGATCGCCCACGACGTCCGGCGTGAGCGGGCCGGAGAGGCGCTGCTTCCATGCCTTCTCGCACAGGAAGCAGACGTAGTGCGCCGTGTCGGGCGTCGTGTTGAAGTTGTCCCCGCGCTTGTGCGCGCCGACGCCGCTCGTGTCGAAGAAGGTGAACGCGAGCGGCTCGTCGCAGTCGGGACAGGAGATCGGGCTACGGGTCACGCGCTACAGGCTACCGCACACGCCCCCGTCATACCGTCTTCCTCGTCGTCCCCACGAGCATCCACGCGCCGGCTACCAGGCACACGACGCCGGCGATCGGCGGAATCGGCAGCGACTTCGTCTTCTCGTGCGTGACTTCGACGGGGCCCATGTCGACGACCTTTTCTGATCTCGTCCACGACAGCCCACCGTAGGCGAGCCCGATGATGCCGATTACGACGAGCGCGATGCCGATGATCTTCATGTGTTGTCTCCCGCGTGCGCGAAGAGAGCAAGACACAGGCCACGTCTGCGGCGCGCGCGTCGCAGACGCGCGGGCAAGACTTACGCGGTGTCTGCCCATGATGCGGTAGCCCTCTGCCGCGAAACGGCCTTCGGCGACATGCGCTCGCGCGCGCGTCAGCCGGTCCGGCTCTTGCACTGACACGACGTGCTCCCATCTCCCTCCCAGGAGGTGCGTTCCCATGACTCGTGTGTTCGCCGCTGGTCTTGCGGCGCTCGCGTTGGTGGCGGGCGTCGCGTGCGACGACTCGCCGACGAGCCCGTCCGATACCATCACCTTGTCCGCGCAACTGTCGCCGGCCAACGAAGTACCGCCCGTCTCGAACGCCGAAGCGAGCGGCAGCGGCACCGTAACGATCCGCCTGCGCGTCACGCGCGACTCGGCAGGAACGATCACGGCCGCGAACGCGGACTTCGAAGTGACGCTGGCCGGCTTTCCGCCCGCGACGGCGTTGACGATGGCGCACATCCATCAGGCCGCGGTCGGCACGAACGGATCGATCGTCGTCGACACCGGCTTGACGCCGGGGCAGACGACGCTGGCGACAGGCGCCGGGTCGTTCACGAAGAACGGCATCGACGTGACGCCCGCCATCGCGCAGGCGATCGTGGCCGATCCGTCCGGGTTCTACTTCAACATCCACACCGTGCTCAACAGCGACGGCGCTGCGCGCGGACAGCTCACGCGCTCGTAGCAGAAGAGGTGCGACATGATGCGACAGGTACTGCGCGGCGGCCTCGTGGCGGCTGCCGTGTTGACGTTCGCCGCGCCGGCGGTGGCGCAGGTGCACTTGCAGATCAACGGCGGGATGACGCGCGCGGCTCGCGACGATCGCTTCGTCTCGGGCGAGCTCGGCGTCCGGCTCGGGTTCTTCGAGATCGACGGCGAGGTCGGCCGCTTCAACGACGTGCTGCCGGACGGCATTGCCGATCAGCTCACGCGTCTGCTGAACGATCGCGGCCTCGGCGTCCAGGCGAAGGCGTCGCTGCCGGCGACCTACGCGCTGGCGAGCGTGCGATTCATCTCCCCGTCGGGCGTCGTGCGGCCGTTCATCAGCGGCGGCTACGGCGTCGCGCGTGTCGAGCCGCGATTGGATATCGACATCTCGGGCCTGCCGGTGAGCGACGTCTTCGGCATCGCCGTCGCGAAGAAGGAGAACGATCAGATGCTGACGGCCGGGGCCGGCCTGCGGTTCGCGGTGGCTCCGCGCGTGCACATCGACGCGACGTACCGCTACGTCTGGATCTTCTCCGACTTCCGCGCGGACACGGACATCGACAACGATCGCATCCTGACGAGCGCCCACACGGTGTCAGCGGGGCTGGGCCTGAGATTCTGAAGCCCGCTCGCTGATCGGGATCCAGCGGCGGCCGCGCGGCCCGACGTACGTCGACTGCGGTCTGATGATCCGGTTGGCCGCCTGCTGCTCGCGCGCGTGGGCGATCCATCCGCTCACGCGGCTCATCGCAAACGTCGGCGTGAACAGCGACGCGTCGAGTCCGATCCCGTGCAGCAGCAGCGCTGTATAGAACTCGACGTTCGTCCGCAGCCGTCGTCCCGGCTTGTACTCGTCCAGCAGGCGAATCGCCGTCGCTTCGACCGCGCGCGCCAGATCGTAGAGCGACGAGTCGCCGGCACGCGCGAACAGCCGCTCGGCCGCGGCGGCGAGCACGTCTGCGCGCGGATCGCGCACTTTGTAGACGCGATGGCCGAATCCCATCAGCCGCTCGCCGGCCTCGATCTTCCGGCGCAAGATCGCGTCGGCGCGTGACGCGTCGCCGATCTCGAACACCATGTCCAGCGCGGGCCCGGGCGCGCCGCCGTGGAGCGGCCCCTTCAACGCGCCGAGCGCGCCGGCGATCGCGGACACGAGATCCGATCCGGTCGACGTGATGACGCGCGCCGTGAACGTCGACGCGTTCAGGCCGTGATCGACGACGGTGTTGAGATAGGTCTCGAGCGCGCGCGCATGCTCGGGATGCGGCGCGTCGCCCGCGAGCATGTAGAGAAAATTCGCCGCGTGCTCGAGATCGGGGCGCCCGGCGATCGGCTCGTCGCCGCGGCCCAGACGCCAGTATGCCGCGACGATGACCGGCACGCGGGCGACGAGGTCGATGGGGCGTGACGACACGAGCGACAGCGTGTCGACGGCCAGACGCAGCGCGTCCATCGGATCGACGCGTCGTGACGCGCATTCGCGGAGCAGGGCCAGCGTGGCGGGCGGCAGATCGCGCGCGGCCGCCAGCGCCTTGCGAAAGCCGTCGAGCGCCGCAGCCGACGGCAGGTTCCCGTGCCAGAGCAGCCACGTCGTCTCTTCGAACGTGGCGTGCGTCGCCAGCTCGTCGATGGCGTAGCCGCCGACGATCAACTCTCCGCGCTCGCCGTCGACGTGGCTGAGCCGCGTGTCGGCGGCGACGATGCCTTCGAGCCCTGCGTGCGTCATGACGCCACCGTAGCGGTCGTGTATCATCGTGTCAACGTTGATTCGTCAATCAATGTCATCAGCATGACGCGACCGCATTCGTGGATTGGCGCTGCCGAGGCCGCGGCGCTGCTGCAGGTGAGCCGGCCGACGCTCTACGCGTACGTCAGCCGCGGGTTGATCCGATCGCAGGACACGCCCGGCCCGTCGCGCGAGCGCCGCTACGCGCGCGACGACGTGGAGCGGCTGCGGCAGAGAGCGGAGGAGCGGCGCCATCCGGACAAGGCGGCCGCGCAGGCGATGCACTGGGGCCTGCCGATCCTCGAGTCGAGCCTGACCTACATCGCCGGCCGGGCGCTGTATTTCCGCGGCGAGGACGCGCGGGCGCTGGCCGAGTCGCGGACGATCGCGGACGTCGCATCGCTGCTGTGGACGGGACGATATGGGACGGCGTTTCCGGCCGCGTCCGTCGAGACGACGAGGATGGCGCGGGCGGCCGGGCCGCTGCCGTTCGTGCCGCGCGCACAGATCGTGCTGGCGTCGGTCCGCGATCCGCTGGCCTTCGATCTGCGTCCCGGGCGCGTGGCGCTGACGGGCTGGCGAATCCTGGGGCTGCTGACCGCGACGGCGACGACCATGCAGGCCGAGGCGCCGCCGCGCCGGCGTGAGCCGCCGGCGCCGCTTGCGATCGAGCAACGCCTCGCGCGCGCGTGGCGCCTGCGCGCGGAGGCCGCGGATCTCGTCAGACGCGCGTTGATCCTTTGCGCCGATCACGAGTTGAACGTCTCGTCGTTCACCGCGCGCTGCGTGGCGTCCGCAGGCTCGCATCCGTACGCGGTGACGATCGCGGCGCTGGCTGCTCTGGAGGGATCGCGGCACGGCGGCGCAACCGCACGCGTCGACGCGATGCTGGACGCGCTGCGGCGTGCGCGCGTGAAGACGTCCGCGCTCGCCGATCGTCTCCGCCGCGGCGAGCCGGTCGACGGCGTCGGCCATCCGCTCTATCGCGACGGAGACCCGCGCGCGATCGCGCTGATCGAGGCCCTCCGCGCAGGCTGGCCGAGATCCGCCGAGCTGGCCTTCATGCTCGACGTCGCGCGCGCCGCCGAGTCGGTGACGGGCGAGCGGCCCAATCTGGATTTCGCGCTCGTCGGCGTCGAGCGCGTCCTGCGCCTGCCGCCGGGATCGGCGCTGACGCTCTTCGCCATCGGCCGTGCCATCGGCTGGATCGGCCACGCCATCGAGCAGTACGCCATCGCGCAGCTCATCCGCCCGCGCGCGAAGTACGTCGGCCCCATGCCGGCAGCGCGATAGCGGCGAGCCACGACTGTCGCGAATCGGATAGAGTGCCAGTCCCAGCATGGCCGATCACCTTCCCATGAGTCGCGGGCGCCGATGAGCGCACCCGCGCGTACGTCCGTGCGCCAGGCCCTCGCGCTCGGCGCGCTCCTGCTGCTCGCGTTGCCGTTTCGCGCCGTCGTCGCGCAGACGCGCGCGAAGATCGCGGAGTGGCAGCTCATGCGCGTGCGCAATCGCCAGCCTGAGGATGCGGGCACTGACAGTTGGTATCGACGGCTCGCGGCCGACGTGCCCGATCGCGCGACGATCGGCCTGGTCCTCGTCGATCCGTCGATGAGCGCGGCGGACCGGAACCGCACGATGTTCTTCGTGGCGTACTCGCTGGCGCCGCGTCCGATCGTGATGACGCCGGACGCGCCGTGGGTGATCGTGTCGGGACCAATCGATCCGGCGGCGCCGACGCTCGATCCGCGCGCGTTCGTCCTCGTGCGGACGTTCCCGCCCGAGCTCCGCCTGTTCCGGCGGGTCGCGCCATGATCGCCGCGCTCGTGTGGCTCGTGCTGCCATGGGTCGCCGGCGCTGTGGTCCTGCGCCGCGTGCCGGCCGGGTCGATCTCGTGGGCGATGGCCGTGTCCCTTGGCGCGGGCCTGGGTCTCGGCTTCGCGTCGCTCTGGTGGTGGCTGCTGATGCAATTGCCATTGCAGCACCGCGCGGCGCTCCTCGCGCTCGATCTCGTCTTGTGGATCGCGGCGCTCGTCGTCGCGATCCGGCGACGGCCATCGTCTGTCGCAGCGCCAGCGGATCGATCGCCGGTGAGCGCGCGACCCGTCGAAGCCACCAGCCTTGTCGTCTGCGTGGCCGCGGTCGCCCTGGTCGCCGCGTGGTTCGTCGCGTCGGCCTCGGTGCAGACGCACGGCGTGTGGGACGCGTGGGCGATCTGGAACGGACGGGCCCGCTTCCTCGCGCGCGGATGGCCCGATGTCTGGCCGGCCGCGTTCGCGCATCGGCCGACGGTGCCGCACGCCGACTATCCGCTGCTGCTGCCGCTGTCTGTCGCGCGTGCGTGGATGCTCGGCGGCGTCGAGACGACGGCGGTGCCGATCATGGTGGCGGCAATCTTCGCCGGCGGCGTGCTGGGCGTCGTCGGCACGTCAATCGCGCGCGTGCACGGTCGCGTGCAGGGACTCGTCGCCGTCGTGTGCCTCGTCGCCTCCGCGACGTTCGTAACGCAGACGTCGGCGCAGATCGCGGATGTGCCGATGGCGTTCTTCCTCGTCGCGGCCGTCGCGGCCGCGGACCTGGCGATCGCGCGCGGCGCGGCAGGCGCGGTCGTGTGGGCTGTCGCCGCCGCGTCCGCGTGTCTGGCGGCGTGGACGAAGAACGAAGGCCTCGTCTTCGCTGGAGCGTTCGGAGCGATCGCGGCTGCCTGGCTGCTCATCCGGCGCCGGGACTGGCGAGCCGTCCTGTGGCTGGCCGCGGGCGCGGCGCCGGTCGTCGCCGCGATCGCGCTCTTCCGTTTGCGATACGCCCCGCCGAGCGAATACGTCGGTGCGATGACGGGGGCGCAGATCCTCGCACGCCTGCACGACGCGCCGCGTCTGCACCAGATCCTCGCGGCGATCGGCGCGGAGCTGTGGTCGAGCGGCACGCGCGCGCTCGGGCCGCTGCCGATCCTGGCCGCGTGCGTCGCGCTCGCGGGTCTGGCGCGCCCCATTTCCCGCGCGGCCGTCATCGCGCTCGCGGCGGCGCTCGTCATGCTCGCCGCCGACATCCTCGTCTACGACAACACGCCGTACGACCTGACGTGGCAGTTGCAGACCTCGGCGGATCGCGTCGTCATGCAACTGTTCCCGCTGCTGATCTGGATCGGGCTACGCCTGGCGCGGCCTGTCGGCGCGAGCCGCTGACGCGCCTCGGTCGGTGCGTCGCGGCTTGATTCCGCGGGCGGCCTTGTGTAACGTGCTCGCACTCTCGGATGGAAGCGGTTCCATGTCGCGACGCGTCGCGGCGCATTGTGCGCGCGCAGGCCCGATCGCCGGAGGAGCGCCGATGAAGCCCGTCGTCGGAATAGGCCTGACCCTCGTTGCCGCCACCGTCGCGTCCGTGACGGCGCGGCAGGATGTCGCCCTGAAAGATCTGATGCCGAAAGGCACGGTGATCGGCGTCGCGATCAACCAGCGCCAGAGCGACGGCGTCGACACGGCCGCGGTCGGCATCATCACGAAGCAGTTCAACCAGATCAGCCCGGAGAACCTGCTCAAGTTCCAGCCCGTGCACCCGGCCGCCGATCGATACGCTTTCGACGCGCAGGATCGCTACGTGCAGTTCGGCGTCGATCGCGGCATGCAGGTGATCGGCCACAACCTCGTGTGGCACCAGCAGACGTCGGCGTGGGTGTTTCAAGGGCCCGATGGCAAGCCCGCCGATCGCGACACGCTGCTCGCGCGCATGCGCGACCACATCCACACCGTCGTCGGACGCTACAAGGGCAAGATCCACGGCTGGGACGTCGTCAACGAGGCGATCGACGAGGACGGATCGCTGCGGAAGGCGCCGTGGCACGACGGCATCGGCGACGACTACGTCGCGAAGGCGTTCGAGTTCGCGCACGAGGCCGATCCGGACGCCGAGCTCTACTACAACGACTACAACCTCGAGAAGCCCGCGAAGCGCGCGGGCGTGATCCGGCTCGTGAAGGATCTGCAGGCACGCGGGCTGCGCATCGACGCGATTGGCAACCAGGGGCATTGGGCGCTCGAGACGCCGGCGATCGACGAGATCGAGCAGACGCTCGTCGATTTGCACACGGCGACCGGTCTCAAAGTGAACTACAGCGAGCTCGACATCAACCTGCTGCCGCCGGCGGCGCGCGGCGCGGATCCGGCCGTCGCGAATCCGTACGCGAGCGGTCTGCCTGACGAAAAGCAGCAGGCGCTCGCGAAGCGCTACGCGGACATCTTCGGTGTGTTCGTGAAGCATCACGACTGGATCGCGCGCGTGACGTTCTGGGGGCTGAGCGACGCCGACTCGTGGCTCAATCGCGGGCGCGCGAACTATCCGCTGCTCTGGGATCGCCAGCGGCAGCCGAAGCCCGCGTTCCAGGCGGTCGTCGACGTGCTGACGCGCGCCGCGCGCGCGCAGTAAGGCCCACGCCTCGTCTTGCTTCTCCTCGTTGCGGAGCACGCTCATGATTCGATTTCTTTCGCGCTTGCTGCTCGTCGTTGCGCTGACGGGCGCGTCGGTCGCCGCGCAACGGCCGCCGACCGCGCAGCAGCTCACGTTCACGCCGTACCACGCGAGCGGCATCTACGACGTCGGCGAGACGGTCGGATGGACCGTGACGCCGGGCGCGACGCCGCCGACGTACGCCTACAAGTGGACGATTCGCCGCAACAATGCCGTGGTGTTGAAGACGGGTGATCTGGATCTGTCCGGCGGCTCGGCCAAGATCGAGATCGTTGGCGATCAGCCGGAGATGATTTACGTCGCGGTCGAGGCGTACGCGAATCTCGATCCGAACGTACCGGCGCCTGCGGAGGGCCCGCGCTTCACGGGAGGGAACACGGGACGCAATACAGGTTTCTATGCGGTGGGCGCGGCCGTCGCGCCACGCGAGATCGGATTGGCCACGCCGCGGCCGGCGGACTTCGATGCATTCTGGAACGACAAGCTCGCGGCGCAGGCGAAGGTGCCGATCAATCCCGTGCTGACGCCCGTGACGACCGACGTGCCCGGCGTGGACATGAACATCTTCCAGCTCGATGCGTTGGGATCGAAGGCGCACGGCTACGTGGCCAAGCCGGCGAAGGACGGCAAGTTCCCCGCGCTGATCCAACTGCAGTACGCGGGCGTCTACGCGTTGAACGCGCACGCCGATGCGCAGCGCGCGGCCGAAGGCTGGCTGATGCTCAACGTCGACTCGCACGACAAGCTGCCGTCGGATCCGTCGGGCGGCGTGCCGCGCGGCTATCAGGCCGTCGGCAACACCGATCGCGAGACGTCCTATTTCCTCGACATGTATCTGCGCGACTCGCGCGTGCTCGACTATCTGCTGACGCGGCCTGATTGGGACGGCAAGACGATCGTGCTGACCGGCGGCAGCATGGGCGGCCAGCAGATCATGGCGCTGGCCGGGCTACGGCCGGACAAAATCAGCGCGGCGCTGGTTTGCGTGCCGGCCGGCGCAGACACCAACGGCGATCTGCACGGCCGCAAGGCGGGCTATCCCAACTGGCCGTCGGACAATGCCGACGCAATGCGCACGGCGTTGTATTTCGATCCCGTCAACTTCGCGTCGAGGATCACCGCGCCCGTGATGGCGGGCATGGGCTTCATCGACACGATCTCGCCGCCGGCCGGGGTGTGGACGATGCTGAATCAGGTGCGCGGGCCGGTGGAGACGTTTCCGCTGATCGAATCGGAGCACGACAACCTGACGCCCGACAAGGCGCGCCCGTGCTCGGCGCACGTGAGCGAGATTCTCGATCGGATCGTGCACGGCGGCACGTTCGCGCCGTCGGCGAAGTGATTCGACGGGCGCGCGTCGCCGTGGCACGCTCTGGCGCCAGGCCGACACTGTGGTAGGCTGGCGCACTTTCGCCAGACATTTCCAATCAGGAGGTTCGCGAAGATGCCACCCGTTGCTCGCGCTCGTCGAGCGGTCGCGCTGGGAATCCGCGTGGCCGTCCTTGGTCTTCTCGGAACTGCCGCGGCAGGAGCGCAAGAACAGTCGCTCAAGGGCGCCGAGGCGCTCGCGCATCCGGCCGTGCAGGCCGCGCTGAAAGCGATCGACTTCATCAAGGCGGGGAAGGTCGACGAGGCGTACGCGCTGCGCACGAAGAGCGAGGCCGCTGACTGGAAGAAGATGTCCGCGGCCGATCGAAAGGATGCCGCCGGGTTCCTCGCGGGACGCACGCCGTCCGCGAAGGCGTTCACCGATGCCGTTCGCGCGAACGGCGAGTTGACCGTCACCGGGAGCTCGGCTGTGTTGGCGTTCATGGTCGGCCGGGATCGCGGCGCCTCGTATTTCGATCGCGAAGATGGCGTGTGGCGCGTGTCGAACGGTCCGATGGTCTTCCCGTCGAGCCCGGCGCCCGTCAACGAAGTGCGCGTCGAGAACGCCGACATCCTCACGCACGCCATCGGTCCGGTCCTCCTTCAGTACTTGGATCTGATTCACGCCGGCAAGATCGACGATGCGATGACCCTCTCGACGTCGAGCGCGCAGGCGAAATGGAAGACGTCGCCGGCGAGCGAGAAAGCCGAGAGCCTCGCGTACCAGAAGAAGAACCTTCCCACGCGCGCCGCCGTCGAAGCGGGGCTGAAGACGGGCAACGGCCTGCGCGGCGTGCTCATCGTCGAGGACGACGAGATCGCGACGATCAACTTCATCGTCTCCACGCAGACGCCCGCTGGGCCGAACACGACGACGTTCACCTCCACGACCCAGACGATGGGCTTCGAGAAGGAGAACGGACAGTGGCGCGTCCGGAACTAGCGGCGGACGTCTATCCCGCGAGCTTCTTCAGAAGCTGGATCTGACCTGCGTGATAGAGGTCGTGCGCTGCGACGCCGCCGACGAGCGCGTCGACCGTGACCTTGCCGCCCGCGATCCGGCGGGGCAGATCGCGCGGCGTCAATGCCGCGACGGCCTCGCGAAGACGCCGATGCATGTCGTCGAGCAGCGCGAGGTCGGCGCGCCACGCGCGTTCGCTCGCGTCGCCGGCCGGGCGCGCGAACCAGTTCGATCCCTTCAGCGGAAACGCGCCACGGCGCTCGCCGGAAAGGCGCCGCCACACGGCGTATTTCCAGTACGCGCAGTGCACGACGAGCTCCCAGACGTTGTGGCGATCCGGATGCGGCCGCCGTGCGGCAAGCGCTGGCGTCACGCCGCGCACCGATCCGCGAAGGTTGGTCCCGTGCCAGGACGGGCGATCGTAGGCGCGGTCGATCGCCGCGAGCACCATCCGCACGTCCGCTGGGATGCGCGCGCTCATGCCCTCATTTAACATCACGTCATGCCTGTGATCGCAGACACGATTTTCCAGATGACCGGATCGACGGTGCGCTTCGGCGCCGGCGCGACACGCGAGGTTGGCGCCGACTTCGTCGACTTCGGCTGTCGCCGAGTGCTCGCGATCGTCGATCCGGCCGTCCGCGATCTGTATCCCGGTGCGACCGCTCTCGAATCGCTGCGATCGGCAGGCGTCGACTTCGACGTCTTCAGCCAGGTGCGGTGCGAGCCGACGGACGCGTCGTTCCGCGATGCGATTGCCGCGGCGGCGAGCGGCGGATTCGACGGCTTCCTCGCGGTCGGCGGCGGATCGACAATCGACACCGCGAAGGCCGCCAATCTTTACGCGACGTGGCCGGCCGACTTCACCGAGTACGTCAACCCGACGCTCGGTCGCGGCACGACGCCGCCTGGCCCGCTCAAGCCGCTCGTCGCCGTGCCAACGACGGCGGGCACCGGCAGTGAGACGACGGCAGTCGCCGTGTTCGATTTCGAGCGCGAGCGCGTCAAGACCGGCATCGCGAATCGTTTCATGCGGCCGACGCTCGGCATTCTCGATCCTGAGAACACGCGCGGGTGTCCGCCGGCCGTCGCGGCCAGTGCGGGGCTCGACGTGTTGAGCCACGCGCTCGAGTCGTTCACCGCGCGGCACTATCTCGAGCGCGATCGGCCGGCGCGGCCGTCGCTGCGATCGGCGTATCAGGGCGCGAATCCGATCAGCGACGTCTGGGCGCTCGAAGCGCTCCGCATCGTCGCCGAATGTCTCCCGCGCGTCTATCGCGATCCGTCTGACGAGGAGGCGCGAGGCCGGATGCTGCTGGCGGCGTCGTACGCGGGCATGGGCTTCGGCAATGCGGGCGTGCACCTGCCGCACGCGATGGCGTATCCCGTGGCGGGTCAGGTCGAGCACTATCGTCCGGCGGGTTACGCGAGCGATCACGCGATGGTGCCGCACGGGACGTCGGTCATCGTGCACACGCCCGCGGTGTGTCGTCTGACGGCGCCCGCCGCGCCCGAGCGACATCTGCAGGCCGCCGCTGCGCTCGGCGCGGACGTGCGCGACGTGCCGCTGGCCAACGCCGGCGACGTGCTGGCGGCGCGCGTGCTCCACTTCATGCGCGTGACCGATCAGCCCATGGGCATTGCGGCGTTCGGCTACACGGACGCGGACATCCCGCGGCTCGTCGACGGCACGCTGGTTCAAGCGCGTCTGCTGAAGCTGTCGCCGATCGAGCCGACGCCGGAGATTCTGGCGCGGCTGTTTCGGGAGTCGTTGAGGCTGGAGTAGGGGCAGTCGACTTTCGGCTCTACGGAGCTACGGTGGGCGTCTTCTTCGCCTAAGGCGCTCGCTTCGCGAGCTGGCTTCTGAGGACATCCTTCGCATGGCGCTCGCGAACTCGCTGGCTTGCCATCCGTAGCAGCTCGCGGCGTGAGCGTCTTGGCGAAGGATGGCGGGGTGTCTGGGACGATTTCCGCAACTGGTGGAGGTCCACCTCCGCTGAACGCTCGCTGCGCGAGCAGCTTCGGTGGACAACCTTCGCGTGAGCTCGCCCGACGCGGCCCCGCCAACCGTAGCCGCTTGCGAAGCGAGCGCTTGGCGAAGGTTGGCGGAGAGAGAGGGATTCGAACCCTCGGTAGAGTTTCCCCTACACACGCTTTCCAAGCGTGCCTGATCGACCGCTCCAGCATCTCTCCGCTTTAGAATCAACAACTTGCGGGCGACGTGGAACAGGATAGCGCAAAACCTCCCTTCACGCATATCCGAATCGACACGCCCTGTCTTTTCAACCGTTTGGAGACACGCGCGTCGCGACCAGCACAGAAATTGTGTCAGACCTTCTATCTTCCGCGATGACTTACAGCGATCTTGCTGAGTCGGATAGATTCGGTTGTCGCAAGGGTGCGCCCATCAACGTCGTACGTCCTCCAAGCGACGTTGATATTCCTCACGATCGATTTCGCCCTTGGCGTATCGCCGTTTGAGGATCTGCTCGGGTGTTTCGTCGCTTCTCGACGGTGGCCCGCCGGTCCATCCAACTGCGAAGCGCACGAGGAGGATCAGGACCGCAATCCCGAGCACCCACCACAAGGCCATCCACCAGCCCATCGATCCCATGTATGGCCACATATCGGTACCTCCCCAGTTCGGCGCGGGCGGGCGCGCGCCGCGATTCTTCCGCCATCCGCCTCAAATGGACGACTACGACGTCATACCGGACACCACGAGTCGGCCCTTCCGCAACGCCCGCGTCTTCATGATGTAGAAGATCACAGGCGTAATAATCAGAACGTGAATCGTCGAGGTGACCATGCCGCCGATGATCGGCGCGGCGATGGGCTTCATCACGTCGGAACCGACGCCGGTGCTCCACATGATCGGCACCAGGCTCGCCATCACTACCGTCACCGTCATTAGCTTCGGGCGCAGGCGGAGTACGGACCCGTCGATTGTCGCCTGCAGTACATCCTTCGGCGTGAGGTCGCCGCCCTGCCGCAGCCGCTTGTCGAGTGCCTCGTGCAAGTACACCACCATGACGACACCGGTCTGCACCGCGACGCCGTAGAGGGCGATGTACCCCACCCAGACGGCCACGGAGAAGTTGTACCCGAGCCACCACTGCAGAATCACCCCACCGGTCATCGCGTAGACGACCGAGAGCATCACGATCGTCGCTTCCGCGGCAGACCGGAACGTCATGTACAGCAGCATGAAGATGATGAGGAAGACCAGCGGCAACATCACCTTCAGCCGCTCGCGCGCACGCACCTGAAACTCGTACTGCCCCGTCCACTGCAGGGTGTATCCCGGAGGAAGCTTGAGGTCGCGCGCCACGGCATCCTTGGCGGCCTCCACATAGCCGCCGATGTCGCTGGTGCCTGTGTCGATGTAGACGTAGCCCGCCAACTGGGCATCTTCGTCCCGTATCATCGCCGGGCCGGTCGTCAGTGAAACGGTCGCGAGCTGTCCGAGCGGCACGTTCGCACCAGCCGGCGTCGTCACGAGCACACGCTCCAGAGCGGGCAGGTTCTCGCGGAAGTCCCGTGCGTAGCGCACGTTCACCGGGTAGCGCTCCCGGCCCTCCACGGTTTGCGTGACGTTCTCTCCGCCGAGCGCCGACTGGATGACGTCCTGTACGTCCTCGATCGTGAGTCCGTAGCGGGCGATGGCCTGCCGGTCAATCTGGATGTCAGTGAAGTATCCCTGCGAGACGCGTTCGGCGTACACGCTGCGTGTGCCTGGTACCGACCGGAGAATACGCTCGAGCTGCAGGCCGAGCCCCTGGATCACATTCAAGTCGGCGCCGAAGATCTTGATCCCGACGGGCGTCTTGATCCCGGTCAGCAGCATGTCGAGCCGATTGCGAATTGGCTGGGTCCAGACGTTGGGAAACCCTGGAAATTGCAGCGACGCATCCATCTCTGACTGCAGGCGGTCGAAGGTCATGCCGGTCCGCCACTGCTCTCGTGGCTTGAGCACGACCGTCGTGTTCACCATGCCCATCGGCGAATTGTCGGTCGGCGTCGTGCCGCGTCCCACGGTCCCGAAGACCTGCTGGACCTCGGGAACCTGTCGCAGCAGCTTGTCCTGCACCTGGAGCAGGCGCGTGGCCTCAGTGATCGACATGCCAGGCGGCGCCGTGGGCATGTACAGCATCGAGCCCTCGAACAGGGGTGGCATGAACTCGCTGCCGATGACGAACAGCAGCGGAATCGTGAGCGGCACGACCGCGAAGTTCAGGATCAGCGCCGTCCACTTGAACCGGAGCGCGGCCCGCAGGATCGGTTCGTAGAGCCAGGTGAACACCCGAGAGATGGGATTCACCGACTCCGGCTTCAGGCGGCGGCCGCGGACGAAGATCGTCATGAGCACGGGCACGAGCGTGATGGACAGCAGGGACGCCAACACCATGGCCGACGTCTTGGTGAACGCGAGTGGCCGGAACATCCGCCCCTCCTGCGCCTCGAGCAGGAACACCGGCACGAACGACACGATGATGATGGCGAGCGAGAAGAAGATGGCGCGGGCCACCTGCTTAGCGGCGCCCACAATCGCCCGCGGCTGGTCCTCGTACGCCAAGGACGTTTCCGGCTCGGAGACGTGCCGGTAGGCGTTTTCGACCATGACGATGGCCGCATCGACCATGACGCCGATGGCGAGTGCGAGGCCACCAAGTGACATGATGTTCGAGGTCACGTCGAGGTAGTACATCGGGATGAACGACGCGGCAAGCGCCACCGGCAAAGCGAGAATGGGGACCAGTGCGGACCGCGCGTGAAAGAGGAAGATGAGGATGACGAGCGACACGACGATGGCCTCCTCGATCAACGTGCGACGTAGGGTGCCGATGGACGCGTTGATGAGGCCCGAGCGATCGTAGGTCGGGACGATGTGGACGCCGGGGGGCAACGCAGTGGTGAGAGCGGTCAGCCTCGCCTTGACCCGGTCGATCACGCGCAAGGCGTTTTCGCCGAACCGCATGACCACGATGCCGCCGACGACCTCGCCCTTACCGTCGAGCTCGGCGACTCCGCGTCTGAGGTCCGGACCCAACTGCACGTCGGCGACGTCGCTGACGCGGACTGGCGTCCCGCGCGCAGTCGAACCCAGCGACACGGAAGCGATATCGCCCAAGGACGTGAGATAGCCACGGCCGCGCACCATGTATTCGCGCCCGGCAAACTCCAGGAGACGCCCCTCGACGTCGTTGTTGCTGGCGCGAATCGCCCGCACCACATTCTTGACCGACTTGCCGTAGGCCGCCAGCTTATTGGGATCCAAATTCACCTGGTACTGCTTCACGAACCCACCGATGCTGGCCACTTCGGCGACACCGTCCACCGACGCCAGCGCGTACCGCAGGAACCAGTCCTGCAAGCCGCGCAGTTCGGCGAGATTTCGCGTGCCGGTCTCGTCAACGAGCGCGTATTGAAAGACCCAGCCTACGCCCGTCGCGTCCGGCCCAATCGTGGGGTTGATGCCGGAAGGCAGGCGGTCGCGAATGCCCTGCAGATACTCGACCACCCGGCTCCGTGCCCAGTAGATGTCCGTCCCATCGTCGAAGATGACGTACACGTAGGAGATGCCGAAGTCGGTGAAGCCGCGCACGGTGCGGACGCGCGGCGCCGAGAGCAATGCCGTGACGATCGGATACGTGACTTGATCCTCGATGATGTCCGGGCTGCGGCCCATCCACTCGGTCGCCACGATCACCTGCACGTCGGAGATGTCGGGCACGGCGTCGAGCGGCGTCGCGGTCATCGCCCAGACGCCCCACACGGTCAGCGCCACCGTGCCGCTGAACACTAGGAACCGATTGCCCGCACACCAATCGATGATTCGCGCGATCATGGTCGTTACCTCGCTGCCAGGGCCAACTGCTTTCGTCCAAGCTGTTGGCCGCCCTTCGACACCACGACCGTCACGTCCCAGTGCCCAGCCATGAGTACTTGACCCATCCCGCGGTACACGCCACTGCCGACGTGGGGCAGCTTCGTCTCGTTCCGCATGGCCGGCATGTTCATCGTCGGCATCGCCGGCATGAACAGCTGGACCGCCACGTCGGCGTCAGTGATCGGCTGGCCATTGGCGCCTTTCACGGTGACCTCGAACTCACTCTCACCCGTCTTTGGGGGATCCGGCGTCGTGCGGAACGCAATGTCCAGCGCGGACGCTGCGACGGGTGTAGCAGGCGGTGCGGCCTTGGAGGTGTCGTAGTTGTCGAGACCGGCACGGAGCTGGCTCTCCGAATCGAGGAAGAACGTGGCGCTGGTCGCCACCTGTTCCCCTTCCTTCAGACCGTCGAGAATCTCGACGCGGTCGCCGAGGTTCCTGCCAACCTTGATGCGGCGGGGCGTGTAGTAACCATCCCCCTGAGCGACGAACACGACCGTCTCGGTGCCGGAATCAATCAGCGCGTTGGCGGGCACCGTCAGACCCGTGGCTCCCGTGCCACGGATCTCGACGTTGGCGTACATGCCCGGCTTCAAACGCCCGCGCGGGTTGGCAAACTCGAAGCGCACCTTGACCGTGCGGGTGTTCTCTTCCACGAAGGGATAGATGTAGATCGCGCGGCCCTCGAAGGATTCGCCGGGATACGCCTCCAGCGTCACCGTCGCCCGTTGGCCGACCCGAACGTCTGCCATCTCCTGTTCGTACACGTCAGCCTCGACCCAGACCGTCGACAGGTTCGCCACTTTGTAGAGCGTCTGTCCCGGCGCGATGTGCATGCCGCGCAGCGCCGCTTTCTCGATCACGAATCCCGTCACCGGTGAGCGGAACGTCACCACATCCGGGGCGCGGCGCGTCTCGTCGAGCGCGCGGATCTCGTCCTCGGGCAAACTCCAGAGCGTGAGACGCTGCCGGGCCGAGGCCACGAGTTGATCAGCGCGTTCACGCGCGTCGGGAATGACGGACGATTGCAACTGGTCGCGCGTCTTCAGCGCCAGAAGATATTCCTGCTGCGTCGTCAGCAACTCCGGGCTGTAGAGGGTGAAGAGCGGCTGGCCCTGCTGAATCGGCTGTCCGGTGTAATCCACGTAGAGATCGCGAATCCAACCTTCGAGCCGCAGGTTGACGTCGGCCAGTTTGGTTTCGTCGTAGCGGATGACGCCGACGGTGCGAAGCGCCCGTTGCATCGGTGCTCGGGTCACGGGCGCGGTGCTGACGCCGATCAGCTGCTGGCGGCGCGCATCGATCACCACGTCTCCTCGGGGTGTCGCCAACCCGGTCGGGGGCGTCGTCGTCGGTCCCGGTAGGGTCTCAGCCGTGGCGGTCATGGTTTCGCCCCGATGTATGAACGACGTCAGGACTCCGCTCGCACGAACCGCGTAGATAGCAGCGGCCACCACAAGGAAAGCCGTGACGACAACCGCCGACGTCAAGACCGTGCGTTTCATAGTCACTGTCCCTCCTTGACACGCGGAGAGGAGACCGCGATGGGCAGGTCGGTGCCGACGGCACGTTCGAGGTCGGCGAGTGCCTGTGAAAGGTCGCTGAGTGCGCGGAAGTAGTCGAGATTGACCTCCAGCACCACACGCTCGTTGTCGATGAGTGTCTGGAAGTCGACGCGATCGGTTTGATAGGCGACGCGGGAGACGTCGAGCGTCTGCTGGGACTGCGGAAGAATCGTCGTGCGCAAAAGGTCGGCGCGATCCTGCGCGGACCGTGCACGCACGTACGCCTCCTGGACGTCCAGGCGCACCGTGCTCTCGAGGGCATCGACGCGCGCCTTGGCCGCTTGAACGGCGGTCGTTTGTTCCGCGACGCGCGAGTCGATCTTGCCACGCGACCACGGCGCCTTTGGCCAGGAGATGCCGATGCGGGCGCTCCAGGCGTCGGTCATGCCAGGCATCAGCATGTAGCCGCCCTGAACGGTGAAGTCAGGCTTGTAGTCGCTGCGGGCCGAGGCGAGCTCCGCTTCGGCCCGAGTCACCTCCGTGTGGGCCCGTTGCAGCTCGGGTTGGCGCTCGATCGCCTGGCGTTGAAGATCGGCGGTCGCTGGCAGGATCGGCTCCAGCGGCGGATCGATCAGCGGGCCGATTGGCGTCTCAGGCGCACGGTTGAGCAGGACGTTGATGCGCGCCGACGCGAGCTTGGCCTGCTCGTCGAACACGATGAGGTCAGCGTGCAGCCGCGAGAGTTCGACCACCGGTTTCAGGACGTCCTGTTGGGAGATCCGTCCCGTCGCGTACTTGGCCTGCGACACGTCCGTGATCTGGCGCAACAACGCGATGCTATCCAGGTGAATCTGAATGGCCTTGCGTGAGATGAACAGTGAGGCGTAGGCCTGCTTGATCGCGTTGACGACGTCCCGCGCGCGGATGCTGACGTCGCTGTCGGCGAGCACGACGTCCTGGTCGGCCACCGCGGCTCGGAGTTGGCGCTTGCCGCGCCCCGGCAGACTCTGCGTGACCATGAACATGTACATGTTCGTGTCTGCCGGGTTGATCGAATTGAGCGGCCACTGCCAGATCTGCGCTTCGGCCATGGGGGCGTCGAGCGCGCGCGCCTGGGCCGGGCGCTGGCGGACCACGTTGGCCTGCTGGCGCAGCACGATCAGCTGCGGATTGCTCTCGAGTGCCTCGCGAATCAGATCAGGCAGCGCAACGGGCGGTCCCGTGGGATGTGCCTCCGTGTGACTGAGGTCCGGCAGCTGCGAGGGAGGGGACGGCGTCTGCGCCCGCAGCCGTACGGACGCGGACAGCCCAAAGCCGAGCAGGAACAGCGCGATGATCGCGCGCCTTGAAATCCGGAGAAACGCCGACGCAGCAGACTTGGTCATGGTCACTCACATTCGTCATGACGCGTGGACGACACGCGTTCTCAAACCCGCGGCGTACGCGGGCAGACACACGACGACTGTCAGTGGCTAAATGAGGAAGACGGCGAGCAGAACGTGCCTGGGCCGCTGGGCAGACGGCGGGGGCGCCAACGCACGCGAAAGTGAGCCGAGGTGCGTTTGCGGGGCTACGAGGGCGACCGGAAATTCAGCGACCGCAATCGACGGTGCGGTTGCGATGGACGTTGGCGTCGGAGCGGTGGGGCTGGGCGCTGACAGCGCGCAGCATCGGTCCGCGTCGCTCTGGCTCGTTGAGTGGTGATAGTTGGCGGCAGGTGATGCCGGCTTGTCTTCCGGGCATGGCCCGCTGTGGCAACATGCCATCCGCGCTTCCGGCGTGGCCATCCACGCCGCGCAGTCGGCCACGCTCCCGGACAGCAACGCCAGGCTGGCCAACACGGATGCAACCGCACGGAGCCGTGTCATCACCCTAAGAATGCGCCCGGGCTGGGTCGGTGTCAACCCAAGGAACTCTTGTATCGTTCTTCCGTGGCCCGCACCTGAAGCCGCCTGCGACTTCGACCACCGCCGCTTTCGAAGTGCGGGCGCGTCATCCGGCTCGGTCCACCGCTCCGCCTCGGAGCTCCATCGCACGCTCCACAATCAGCGTAGACTGGAATGCTGCGCGTCTACGCCCATGTCGGCCACCGCTGCGTCCCCGGATAACAGGGCCGCACTTGGTCGATTACGAGCCGAGGAGATAAATGCCTGACGCACGCTCCGATCCGCACTCCGCGCGAGACGGCGGGACGCTGCAACCCGGCGGGCACGTACACGGTTCGCATTCGACTCACCAGCGCAGTCCGGCGGTGGATTCCCACATCGCAGCCGACGGTCACCATGAGCACGGTTCTCATGGACCTGACCACGGTGAAGGCGCGCATGACAAACACGCCGGCCATTCCGTCGAAATGTTCCGCCAGAAATTCTGGGGGACGCTGGCGCTTTCGATTCCGACAGTGGTCTGGTCCCCGATGATTCAGCACTGGTTCGGCTATGAGGCGCCGGGCGGACACGAGGCTTCGCGTTGGGTTCCAGCCGTGTTCGGCTCCTTGGTGTTCGGGTATGGGGGTCTGGTCTTCATCGAAGGCGCCGTGAGCGAGATCCGCGACCGCCTGCCCGGGATGATGACACTCATCTCGCTCGCGATCACGGTCGCCTTCGGCTTCAGCCTGGCGGTGACGTTCGGCATTCCTGGCTCGGATCTCTGGTGGGAGCTCGCCACGCTGGTGACCATCATGGTGCTCGGTCACTGGGTCGAAATGCGATCGATCTCCCAGGCGCAGGGGGCGCTTAAGGAACTCGCGAAACTGCTTCCGGACACTGCCGTTCGAGTCGTCGACAGCCGCGAGGAGACAGTTCGAGTCGCCGAACTCCGCCTCGGCGACATCCTGCTCGTTCGTCCGGGTGCGAGCGTTCCCGCCGACGGCCTCGTCAAGGATGGGTCGAGCGATCTTAACGAATCGATGATTACCGGTGAATCACGTCCCGTCCGGAAGGACGTCGGCGCACGTGTTATCGCCGGCACTGTCAACGGCTCCGGGTCTTTGCGAGTCGAGGTCACGAGTACCGGCGACAAGACGGCCCTCGCAGGGATCATGCGACTCGTTGCTCAGGCGCAGAGCTCGCGGTCCCGGGCGCAGGCGCTGGCGGACCGCGCCGCGTTTCTTTTGACAGTTGTCGCGATCGTCGCTGCCGCGACCACGCTCATCGCCTGGTCGGCCGCTGGCAAAGAGGCGTCGTTCGTCATCGAACGCGTAGTGACGGTGCTCGTGATTGCCTGCCCGCATGCCCTCGGCCTCGCCATCCCGCTTGTGGTGGCGATTTCGACGACGCTCGGCGCGCGCAGCGGACTGCTGATTCGCGACCGGCGAGGGCTCGAGGAAGCGCGCAACGTGACGGCTGTGTTCTTTGACAAGACCGGTACGCTGACGCGCGGCGTCTTTCGCGTTGTTGAGGTCACGACACGACCGGGACTCGGATCCGACGACGCCCTGGCCATCGCAGCGGCCGTGGAACACGATTCCGAACACACAATCGCGCAGGGCGTCGTGAAGAGCGCCGAGGAACGTCAGTTGCACGTGCCGAAAGCGGAGCACTTTCAAGCACTACCCGGCCGAGGTGTCCAGGCGACTGTCGACGGTAAGACGATTCTGCTCGGCGGCCCCGCCCTTTTGCGCGAACGCGGCGTTCAGGTGGACTCAGCGCTCCAAGCGGCGATCGAGAGCGCGGCTTCGAGGGGGGAAGCAGCGATCACGATGCTCGAAGGCACCTCTGCGATGGCCGTCCTCGCCATCGCTGACGCGGTCCGGCAGGAATCCCAAGAGGCTATCCAACGCCTCCACGCGCAGCACATCGACGTCGTCATGAT
>CAZNMF010000458.1:0-5375 GCA_964573795.1 uncultured Solibacteraceae bacterium | reverse complement strand
CCCTACCAATCCCACAACGTCCCGTCGAGCTTGCGGTTCACCGGCAGATAGGCGCGCTGATAGGGATATTTTTCCGCGAGCTTCTCGTCGAGCTCGACGCCGTGACCGGGAACATCGCCGGGAGACATGTACCCGTCGCCGCGATACCGATACGCGTGCGGGAAGACCGCGTCCGTCTCGGCGTTGTGCGGCATCCATTCCTGGACGCCGAAATTCGGAATCGCGAGATCGAAGTGCAGCGCGGCGCCCATGGTGATCGGCGAGAGATCCGTCGCGCCGTGGCAGCCCATCTGCACGTGATGCATGGCCGCGAACGACGCGATCTTCAGCATCGGCGTCAGCCCGCCGCCGTGCAGCACGGTCATGCGCAGGTAGTCGATCAACTGCTCGTCGATCAGCTGCTTCGCGTCCCACACCGTGTTGAAGATCTCCCCCACCGCAATCGGCGTCGTCGTGTGCTGGCGGATGACGCGGAAGCCGTCCTGCAGCTCGGCCGGCGTCGGGTCCTCGAGCCAGAAGAGATGGTAGGGCTCGAGCGCGCGGCCGAGGCGGCCGGCCTGAATCGGCGTGAGCCGATGATGCGCGTCGTGCAGCAGATGGACGTCCTGGCCGAATCGCGTGCGCAGCGCCTCGAAAAGGGCGGGCACGTGGACGAGATATTTCTCCGACGACCAGGCGTGCTCGTGCGGCAGGCCTCGCTCGGCTGGCTCGTAGGGCTTGCCGTCCTTCGGCACGCCGTACGTCGTGGGCAATCCCGGCACGCCCGCTTGCGCGCGCACCGCGAGAAAGCCTTCGTCGACGTGCCGCGCGACTGCGTCGCTCGCTTCTTCGATGTCGCGACCGTTCGCATGGCCGTAGACCATCACGCCGTCGCGGCTTCTTCCGCCGAGCAGGTTGTAGAGCGGCGTGTTCAGCGCCTTCGCCTTGATGTCCCACAGGGCGATGTCGACGGCGCCAATCGCCGTCATCGTCACCGGCCCCTTGCGCCAGTACGCGCCGCGATAGAGGTACTGCCAGATGTCGTCGGTCTGAAACGGATCGCGACCGATGAGGCATGGCAGCACGTGATCGGACAGATAGCTCGCGACCGCCAGCTCGCGTCCGTTCAGCGTCGCATCGCCGAGCCCCGTCACGCCCTCGTCGGTCGTGATCTTCAGCGTCACGAAGTTGCGGCCAGGGCTGCAGACGAAGACCTTCGCGTCGGCGATTTTCATGGGGTGAGTATAGCGAGTTGGTTCTGGGTTCTCCGTTCTACGTTCTGGGTTCTCGTTCTCCGTTCTGCGCAACGGTGAGAACCCGGAACGAGAACCTAGAACGGAGAACCTAGAACCGAGAACCCTAATCGAACCTGATCGGCGCCATCGCGATGTCGAGCAGGATCTCGACGGCGCGTTCGGCTTCGTCGCTGCCGAGCGCGTACTTGAAGCCGCTCAGGAAGTGATCCATCCCGTCGCGCAGGCCGATCGAGCGCGAGTAGACGGCTTCGGCGCGAAGCGAGACGACGATGGCGTCGGTGGTGGAGAACCGGAACTCGTGAAGGCTGCCGATCGCGAACGCGAGCGGGCTCTCGACGGCGAAGCCACCGAACCCGAGGTCGTGCAGAATCAGCCGCAGGTTGCCTCTCGCAAGCCGGCCGTTCAGCACGGCCTCGACCTCGAGGCGCGGCGTCTCGCGGCGCGACAGGTGACGCGACGGCAGCCGGCGGCTCAGCGAGGAGGAAATAGACATCGACATCGGGCCCTGCATCGAGACGAACGTCGTGCGGGTTCGACATGAACCAAGGCAAGCGCTGTGCCAGGGTCGAGGCATGGATCGCGCGCAGACGCGCGCCGGCAAGTCCCGGAATGGCGCGACAAAGACGGGCGTTTCCCGCAGAACTGTCGGCAGGACGACGTTCGCGCGCGTCACGCGGGCTGGGCGGCCACAAGGGCCGCCCCTACACGCGATTGCTCTTACTTGCGCTTCCAGCGCGTGCCAGACGCGCTGTCTTCGAGGACGATGCCGCGCGCATCGAGATCGCGGCGGATCTCGTCGGCGCGCGCGAACTGGCGGGCGGCGCGGGCCTGGCGGCGCTCGTCGATCAGCCGCTCGATCTCCTCCACCGGCACCGGCGGCCGCGCGTCTTCCGCGCGCCGCAGTGCCATGACGCCCAGCACGCGATCGAAGGCCTCGAACGTCTCGCGGATCGCGGCCGCATCGGCCGCGCCCACCTCGCGTCGATCCATCGCCGCGTTCAGCTCGCGCACGAGATCGAACATCACGCCGAGCGCGGTCGGCACGTTGAGATCGGCGGCGATGAGCGCGCGGAACTCCTCGCGCGCGCGCGCCAGTCGCGCCTCGACGTCGGGATGCGCCTCTCCTCCGCTGATGCCGTCGACGCGATCGAGGAAGTCCGCCAGTCTCGTCAGCGTGTTCTCGGCTTGATCGAGCACGTCCCAGTTGAACGTCAACTGCTTGCGATAGTGGACCGACAGCAGCAGATAGCGCAGCGCCGACGCGCGGTAGCCCTTGTCGAGGATGTCGCGCACGGTGAAGACGTTGCCGAGCGACTTCGACATCTTCTCGTTGTCGATGTTCAGGAACTCGACATGGACCCAGAAGCGCACGAACGGCTGCCCCGTCGCGCCCTCGGCCTGCGCGATCTCGTTCTCGTGGTGCGGGAAGACCAGATCGATGCCGCCGCCGTGGATGTCGATCGGCGGCTCGCCGAGCAGCCGCAGCGCCATCGCCGAGCACTCGAGGTGCCAGCCGGGCCGGCCCGGCCCGAGGCCGAAATCCCACGTCGGCTCGCCCGGCTTCGCCGCCTTCCACAGCACGAAATCGCGCGCGTCCTGCTTGGCGTACGAGTCCGAGTCCACGCGCGCGCCGATCTGCATGCCCTCGCGATCGAGGTGCGCGAGCTTGCCGTAGTCCGGCTGCGTCGCGATGCGGTAGTAGATCGACCCGTCGGATCGATACGTATGGCCGCGCGCCTCGAGCTGGTGCACCATGTCGGCCATCGCGCGCATGTTCGCCTCGTCGGTCGCGCGCGGCGTCTCCTCCGGCGGCTCCAGCCCGAGCGCGGCAGCGTCCTCGCGAAACGCGGCGATGAAGCGATCGGTGAGCTCGCGCAGCGGCACGCCAGCGGCCGCCGCGGCGTTGATCGTCTTGTCGTCGACGTCCGTGAAGTTGGTGACCTGACGGATCGCGTAGCCTTCCTGGTGCGTGAGCGCGCGACGCAGGACGTCGAGACAGACGAACGTGCGGAAGTTGCCGATGTGGCCGCGCGCGTAGACCGTCAGGCCGCAGTTGTACATGCGCACGGTCCGGCCGTCGGCCGGGACGAACGTCTCCTCGCGTCGCGTCAGCGTGTTGTAGAGCTGCATGAGATCTACGAGATGGGGTGATGGACCGTCTGCCGCCGGCCGCCCGCCGACAGCGCGATGTCGACGCCCGCCGGCCCGCACGTGCACGACAGGTCCAGATGATCGGCCGTGCCCGCGACGGTCTCCACGGCGCGCGTCAGCGCCCGCTCGAGGGCGGGCACGTCGGCGGCCGGCGCGCCGCACAGCTCGCCGAAGCGGCACGCCGCTGCGACCGCGAGCGCACGAAAGGGCGCGCCTGCGGGCACGCGCAGGGTGATGGTCGCCGGCGTCATCGCGGGCGATTCTATCAGGCCCGTCAGAGCGCCATCCTCGCGAACAACTGCGACGCGTCCGCGCAGTCCCGGGCGATCTGCGCTTTCAGCGCGTCGAGGCCGTCGAACTGCGCCTCGGGCCGCAGGTACTGCACGAACGCCACGCGCAGCGGCCGATCGTAGAGATCGTACGTGCCGTCGAGGATGTGCGTCTCGATCGTGAACTGGCCGTCGCCGATCGTCGGGCGGACGCCGATGCTCGTCACCGCGCGGTGCCACGTCTCGCCCAGCGCCACCATCGTCGCGTAGATCCCGTTGGCGGGCACGAGCTCGTTGGCCGTGCGCAGGTTCGCGGTCGGGAACCCGAGCGTGCGGCCGCGCCCGTCGCCGCGCACGACGTCCCCGTCGATGAAGTAGTGATGCCCGAGCAGCGCGCCCGCTTCGTCGACGCGCCCTTCCGCGACGAGATGACGAATGCGCGTGCTGGAGACGACGAACTCCTTGTAGCGGACGGGATCGATCTTCTCGACGCGGAACCCGCGATCCTCGCCCAGCGCGCGCAGCAGCGTGAACGTGCCGGAGCGATCGCGGCCGAAGAGGAAGTTCGCGCCCACCCAGACCTCGGCGGCGCGCAGCCAGTCGAGGAGCACCGTCTCGACGAACAGCTCCGGCTCCCAGCGCGACAGCTCCGGCGTGAAGCGCACAATCGCGACGCCGTCGAGGCCCGCGCGCTCGAACGCGTCGAGCTTCTGAGCGAGCGTCATCAGCAGCGCGGGCGCCTTGTCCGGCCGCAGCACGCGCGGCGGGTGCGGATCGAAGACCATCGCCACCGACGTGCCCGCGTGCTCGCGCGCGTGGCGCCGCACGCCGTCGATCAGCTGCTGGTGCCCGCGGTGCAGGCCGTCGAAGTTGCCGAGGGCGACCACCGGATACGGCCACTTCGGCCGCGGCGCGTCGGGAAACGTCACGATCTGCACGTCACGCCTCCACGTCCAGCATCAGGCCGTCGTAGGCGAGCGTCAGGCCGCCGGCCAGCGACGCGCACGTCGCCTCGTGCCCGAGATCGTGCGCGATGTGCGTGAAGTACGTCCGGCGCGCGCCGATCTGCCGCGCGACGGCCGTCGCTTCGGCGACGGTGAAATGCGTCGGATGCGGCGTGTGCCGCAGGGCGTCGATGACGAGCGTGTCGACGCCCGCGAGCTGCGCGAGCGACGCGTCGGGAATGCCGTTGCAGTCGGTCACGTACGCGAACGATCCGATGCGGAATCCCAGCACGCGCCACGGCCCATGGCGCACCGGCACCGGCACGATCTCCGTACGGCCGAGGCAGAAGGCGCCGTCGATCGGCCACAGCCGGAGATCGGGCACGCCGCCGCCACGCGGCGCATCGGAGCTGAAGACGTAGCCGAACATCCGGCGCAAATCCGCGAGCGTGCCCGCGGCGCCGTAGATCGGCATCGGCTGGCCGTTGAGGACGTTGAAACGACGGACCTCGTCGAGGCCCATGACGTGATCGGCGTGCGAGTGCGTGAAGAGGATCGCGTCGACGCGCCGCAGATCGTGCCGCAGCGCCTGCGCGCGCAGGTCCGTGGTCGTGTCCACGAGCACGCGCAGGCCGTCGTCGCATTCGAGATAGATCGACGAGCGGGTCCGGCGATCTCGCGGGTCAGCGGAGCGGCACACCGAGCAATCGCAGCCGATCATCGGCACCCCATGCGATGTCCCCGTGCCTAGAAACAGCACACGCACGAAGACTGAA
>CAZNMF010000457.1:0-2023 GCA_964573795.1 uncultured Solibacteraceae bacterium | reverse complement strand
TACTTCCTCACGATGCACGAGATCGTGACGTTCTGCCGCGACCAGCAGATCCTCTGTCAGGGCCGCGGCTCCGCGGCGAACTCCGTCGTCTGCTTCGTGCTGGGCGTCACGGCCGTCGATCCGATGCTGATCGATCTGCTGTTCGAGCGGTTCCTGTCGAAAGAGCGCAACGAGCCGCCGGACATCGATCTCGACATCATGCACGAGCGCCGCGAAGAGGTCATCCAGCACATCTACGAGAAGTACGGCCGCGATCGCGCCGCCATGGTCGCCAACGTCGTCCGCTACCAGCCGCGATCGGCGGTGCGCGACGTCGGCAAAGCGCTGGGACTGTCGGAGACGACGCTCGATCGGCTGGCGAAGCTGCTGTCGCACCACGCGAAGCTGACGGACGAAGAGCTGCGTCACGCCGGCATCGATCCCCGCGTGCCGATCCATCAGCACCTGCTGCGGTTGAGCACCGAGATCCTGAATGCGCCGCGGCACCTGTCGATTCATCCGGGCGGCTTCCTCCTCGGCCACGAGCCGGTCCACGACATCGTGCCGATCGAGAACGCGACGATGGCCGATCGCACGGTCATTCAGTGGGACAAAGACGACGTGGAAGCGGTGGGGCTGTTCAAGGTGGATATTCTCGGGCTCGGTGCGCTGACGCAGCTCGATCTCTGTTTCCGTCTGCTCAAGGCGCATCGCGGTCTCGATCTGTCGATCGCGGCGATTCCCGCGAAGGATGAGCCGACCTTCGACATGATCTGCCGTGCCGAGACGGTCGGCGTGTTCCAGATCGAATCACGCGCGCAGATGGCGATGCTCCCGCGCCTGCAACCGCGCAGCTACTACGACCTCGTCATTCAAATCAGCATCGTCAGGCCCGGTCCGATCACCGGCGGCATGGTGCATCCGTATCTGCGGCGGCGCGGCAAGGAAGAGTCTGTCGACTATCCGCACGACTGCCTCAAGCCCGTGCTGGACAAGACGCTGGGCGTGCCGCTGTTTCAAGAGCAGGTGATGCAGATTGCGGTCGTCGCCGCCGACTACACGCCCGGCGAAGCCGATCAACTGCGGCGCGACATGGCGGCGTGGCGCCGCTCGGGACGATTGGAACAGCACGAGCAACGGCTGGTGACGCGGATGGTGGCGAAAGGCATCCCGGAGGAGTTTGCCAGACGCATCTACAAACAGATTCAGGGCTTTGGTGAGTACGGCTTTCCCGAAAGCCACGCGGCGTCGTTCGCGATCATCAGCTACGCGACGTCATACCTGCGCTGCCACTATCCCGCCGAGTTCGTGTGCTCGCTGCTCAACGCGCAGCCGATGGGGTTCTACTCGATCGCGACGATCGTCGAAGACGCCAAGCGGATGGGACTCGACATGCGGCCGATCGACGCGCAACACAGCGAGTGGCACTGCACGTTGGAGCCGGCTGAAGAGCATCGGAAAGGCATCGTCAACTTCGAACTTCGAACTTCGAACTTCGAAATTTCGGGAAGCCTTGCCGTTCGCATGGGGTTGCGCTTCGTGAAGCGGTTCGGGGACAAAGAAGGCGAGCGACTGGTCGAGGCGCGCCGAGACGGACCGTTCGCGTCGATTGCCGACGTGTCGCGCCGTGCGGGATTGGAGCGGCGCGCGCTCGACGCGCTGGCCGAAGCCGGCGCGTTCGAGTCCTTCGATCTCTCCCGGCGCGAGGCGTTGTGGGAAGCGCCTGGCGCGGTGAGCGACGCGCGTTTGCCGTTGCCGCTGTCACGGAAATCCAGCGATGCGGATCAGCCGTCGTTCCCGCTGCTCGACGCCGGTGAGCACGTCGCGTGGGATTATCGGTCCTCGTCGCACAGCGTGCGCGGGCATCCCGTCGCCGCGCTGCGGCCCATGCTCGCCGAGCAGGGGATTCCGGATGCGCGAACGGTGCGGGCGCGCGGATCGGGCACGCTCGTGCACTACGCAGGGCTCGTCATCCTGCGTCAGCGTCCCGCAACCGCATCCGAGGTGACGTTCATGACGCTCGAGGACGAGACCGGCTTCGTGA
>CAZNMF010000456.1:0-2773 GCA_964573795.1 uncultured Solibacteraceae bacterium | reverse complement strand
GAATGCTAGCATGAGCGCGCATGGCTCCTCGGCGTCCTCGCCGTTCCCGCACGGCCGATCGCGCGCACATCCGCGCGAAGACGCGCACCGCGCGCCGCCGCCGGACGCCGGCGCGCGGACGCCGCGTGGCGAGCGCCGGCGTAGCGCTCGATCGGCTGGTCCGCATCATGGCGACGCTGCGCTCGCCGACGCGCGGCTGCGCCTGGGACCTCAAACAGACGCACGAGTCGCTGCGGCCGTACCTCATCGAGGAAACGTACGAGGCCGTCGAGACGATCGACCGCGGCGATCTGGCCGCGCTGCCCGGCGAGCTCGGCGACGTGCTCCTGCAGTGCGTCTTTCACGCGCAGCTCGGCGCCGAAGCCGGGCGCTTCGACGTCCGCGACGTCGTCGAAGCGATCACCGCCAAGCTGATTCGCCGTCATCCCCACGTGTTCCACGCCGACGGCACGCCGCTGTCGGCCGCAGCGCGTCGCGTCGCGGGCATCGACACGCCCGCGGCCGTGCGCGAGCAGTGGCAGCAGCTCAAGGCCAAGGAGCAGACGTCGAGCGGCGCGGCTGAGCGCACGCTCGCCGGGCTGCCGTCCAGCCTGCCCGCGCTGCTGCGCGCGTCGAAGATCGGCGCGCGCGTCGCGGCCGTCGGGTTCGACTGGCCGGCTGTCGGTGGCGTGCTCGACAAGATCGAGGAGGAAGTCCGCGAGCTGCGCGAGGCCGTGACGCAGGAACACGCGCGTCGCGTCGATGAGCTCGGCGACGTCCTGTTCTCGATCGCCAACCTCGCGCGGCGCCTGCAGATCGAGCCGGAAACGGCGCTACGTCAGGCCAACGACAAGTTCACGCGCCGCTTCGACGCGCTCGAAGCCGACTTCGCCGCGCGCGGCCGCCGCGTGCAGGACGCGACGCTCGACGAGCTCGAAGACGTCTGGCGGCGCGTCAAGGCCGCGGAGAGGCCAGCCGCGCCTGCCACCGCCGGCCCAGCCACGTCCGTACGCGAATCTCGCGGCCGTCGGTCTCGACGATGACGGCGCCGTCGCGATCGGTGCGAAAGACCGCTGCGCCAACGCGCGCGAGGCGCTGCACGACGTCGGGCGACGGGTGCCCGAAGACGTTCTGCCGCCCGACGCTGATCACCGCCGCCACAGGAGCGTAGCGCGAGACGAAGGGCTCGCCGGTCGACGTCCGGCTGCCATGGTGCGCGACTTTGAGCACGCGCAACGGCGCGCCGGCGTCATCGCCGGCCGGCCACTGCCCCTCGACCGCCTGGCTGATGTCGCCCGTCAGCAGCCATTCGACGTCGCCATAGCGGAGACGCAGCACGATCGAATCGTCGTTGCGCACGCGCCGGCGCTCCCAGTCCGGCACCGGCGGATTCAGGACGTCGATCGTCACGCCGCCGGCCTCGAGCACGTCTCCTGCCCTCACCTGCCGCCACGCGCGCCCCGCGCGCGCCGCGGCCTCGCGAAGCGCCGCACGCTTCGGATCGGTCGGCACGGGCACGCCTTCCCAGATTTCGCGCGGCCGGAACGTCTCGGCGACGAGGCGCGCACCGCCGATGTGATCGAGGTCCGCGTGCGTGAACGCCAGCCAGTCGAGCCGGCGCACGCCCAGCGCCCACAACGCGGGCGTGACGACGCGATCGCCGGTGTCGAACGTGTCGGTGGCGGGCCCTGCGTCGATGAGCAGCGACTGCCGCGTCGGCAATTGCACCAGGATCGCGTCGCCCTGGCCCACGTCGATCGTGGTCACCCGCAGCCACCCGCGCGGCGGCCCCGCACGCTCGAGCGCGGGCGACGTGACGATGACGAGCAGCGTGAGCGCGGCCACACCGCCTGCGGCAAGACGCCACCGCGGCCGGCGAACGACGAGCGCCGCGGCGACCGCCGCGTAGAAGACGATGGTCCACGCGATCGACGAAGGCGCAACGCGCCACACGAGCCAGGGCGCGATCTCGACCCATCGCGCCGAATCGAGCAGCGCGCGCGTCGCCCACGTCACGAGCGGCGCCAGGATCGACGGCACGCCGGGGACCGCGCCGGTGAGCACGATCGCCCAACCGCCGATCTCGACGATCGCCATCGCGGGAATGGCGATCAGATTCAACGCGAGGCCCGCGAGGCTGACGCGCGTGAACACGGACGCCGCGATCGGCGCCAACGCCACTTCGGCGGCCATCGTCGCGGCAACCAGACCCAGCACCGATTGCCACGTGCGCGCCCACCGCGATCCGCCGCGCACGCGTCCGCCGAGGGCGGACGCGATGCGCTCGGCGCCCATCACGATCGCGAACGTCGCGCCGAACGACAGCCAAACGCCCGGCGTCACGGCCATGATCGGATCGGCCAGCGTCAGCGCCAGCAGCGCGAACAGCAGCACGTCGACGGACTCGACGATCAGACCGGCGAGGTTCGACAGCAGATAGACGGCGGCCGCGGCGACCGCGCGATCGACCGACGGCTCGCCGCCGACGATCCAGCCGTACGCGAGCACGGTCGCCAGCGCGACGGCCGACGCGACGCGGAACGATCGCGTGAGGCCGCGCAGGATCACCACCACGATCGCGACGACGAGCGCGACGTTGCCGCCCGAGATGGCGATGACGTGATACGTGCCGGCGTCCTGCAGCCGCCGAACGGTATCGGGATCGAGGCCGGCGCGATCGCCGATGAGGATCGCAACGACGATGGCGGCGGCCTGCGCATCCCGCGGCGCGATCGCGCGCGCGATCGCGCCGCGGACGTGCCGCCGCACGCCCGCCGCCCACTCGTCCCACGCC
>CAZNMF010000455.1:0-7994 GCA_964573795.1 uncultured Solibacteraceae bacterium | reverse complement strand
CGCCGGAGACGTTCGCCCGCCCCGCGAAGAACGGCGTGACGCTTGCCGCGGACCACTCGAACTGATAGCGCGCGCGCAGCGCGGCCCGAGTCGAGAGCTGCCGCGACCAGCTCAGACCAGCGGTGATCGACGACTGACGATGCCTGTCGTCGAAGCCGAACAGATTCGTCGTCTCGAGCGCCACTCGCTGCCAGGTCACGGTGCCGTTCAGCGACATGCGACCAGGAAGGACCTTCGTCAAGCCGAACTGAACGCGATCGCTCGTGGTCGTCGTCACGACCGGCCGCTGGAAGTTGGCGGCCGCCGCGTTCGGCGCGTTGGGCAACGGATAGTAAGCGACGAGCGACGCTGCGGCGGGATCGATGCGATCGACGGGAATGACATTGCCGGTGAAGGGCTGGCCGGTGCGCGGATCGCGAATCGGCGCCGGCGCTCGCGAGAAGTCACCAGCGCGCTCGGCGACCGTCGGCATGACCGCGGACGCGGTCGTCGCGCGGTGCATGTCGCCGTGCTGATACGCGAGCTGCATCGACGGGCCGTATCTGACGAGCCATGGGATGCGAAGCGGTCCGGCGAGCGTGACGCTCGCCTGGTAGTCGCCGTACGACGGCAGCGAGGCGGGCGATCCCACCAGCGAGAATGGCCGTGCGTTCCACGCCGAGTTGCCGACGTCGAAGGTGGCGGCGAGGTTGTACAAGGACGGCGGTTTCGGACGGTTGTTGCCGAACGATGGCGGCTGTGCGAACGGCGTCGTCGCGCCGTTGACCATGCTGCCCGTGATGAGTGCGACGCGCTCGTCGTCATTCGAGGGCGTTTCGGCGTTCGTCGGCGCCGCCGGCGCGGTCGCAGCGGCTTGCGTGGCGCTGGCGAGAATCTCTGCGTACGGCTGCAGCGCGAGCGCGAACGTCAGCGGCTCGGCGGTCGTCGCACGCGGAAGCGTCACCTCGCGCGAGGCGCTGGTGAAGCCGCGCATCTCGACGCGGATCGTCCACGCGCCGTCGTCGAGATGCTGGAACTGAAACGACCCGTCGTCCGAGGAGACCCTCGTGGCCGCACGATTGCCTTGCGTCGCGACGATCGTCGCCCCTGGCACGCCTCGATCGGCGAACGTGATCCGCCCGGCCAGGTCGGACGCCGCGGCGAAGGGAAGAGCGGCCATCGCCAGCAGCACGCGGGCGATGGCCGAGAGAGTCATTGAAACGTTCCTGCGCTCTGAAACACGCTTCTATCGGCTGTGCACGGCATCATCATTCGTCGGCCGCTCGATCCGATCGACGACGAGATAGGGACGCGATCCTTGGATCGGATCGAGCTGCAAGCCGACTTGTTCCCTGAGGGCCGTGAACACATCCGGCGCGGTCGACGGAACCGGATTGTCAGCCATGGCCGCGTCGAGGCGCTGCCGCGAGCGCGGCGTGCGATCGTCCGGGCCGTAGACCCACGTGAAGATGAATTTGTCCGTAACGCCCGTCCGATCGATCACCTTGATTCCAAGGTCTGACGACAGCGCCGTCGCGACGCGATCGAGCGAGACGCCGCTGTGCTGACTCCGCCAGTTCGCCCCTTCCGGTCCGCCACTGCTCATGCCGCATGTGGGCAGCACGTGACCGGCCGCAGCGGCGAGCGGCGCGATGGGGACAGTCGAGCCGCTGGTCGAGCAATCGCCCTCTTTCATCGGTTTGATCTCGAGGCCGCCCTTCGCGACGCTCAACGCGTACATCGGGACCTGTTCGGTCTCCTGGTGCATCCGCAGCTTGAAGCGCTGTTCCAGCAGCGCGCGGAGCAGCGGTCCGAGCACGAGGCGTCTCTCCTCGGGCCGCGCGACCTGGTCCGCCTTGGCCTCGATCGTGTACGGCTCGTCATACATCCACGCTGGGCCGCCCCTGATGCGCCGAGCGCCGTCGTCGTTGATCGACGGCCAGTCGTCGAAGTCGTGCGTCGACGTTCCGTCTGCGCCGCCATACATGACGTACGCGAAATCGATGAGCACGCGGGCCGGCACGCAGTCGAGATAGAACCGGCCAGGCGAATACGAAGAGCCACTGCCGCGCCCGCGGCTGCCGTTGGCGCCGCCTCTTCCGCCTGATCCCTTCTCGCACGGCCGGATGGACGCGACGTCGAACGCCGATTGTGGCGCGGCGTCCGACGACGCCGGTGTCTGCGCGTGGGAGATGGCTGGCGCCGGTGCGTCGGCGACATCGTCGGGCACCGGCCGTTCGACGTGATCGATGATCAGAAAGTCTCGCGGCGCGCGTCCGGGCCGCAGCTCCAGGCCAAGCTGATCCTTGAGCTCCAGCGGAAGTGCGTCCGTGCTGCCCGAATACTCGATCTGGAACGTCTGCAGTCCTGTGATGCCGGTCTTGTTCACGATCGGCGGCCGACCGGCGAGGCTGGCGGAGTCGTCGAAGTGCCTGATCCAGTCGTCGAGCGTGTCCGCTTCGACGACCTCCCGCCACGTGTTGCTGGTCCCACGCTCGCTGCGCGTCAGACAACGGTGCTGACCGGGCTCGAGCGGCGGCTGCGGATACGCGTTGTAGTCCGTCGGCACACAGGTGCCTGGGACGAAAGGGGTCAGCTTCGCGCCGCCCTTGGCGACGACAAGCTCGAGGACAGGTACCTCGCGCGTGTCCCGGTGCACCTTCAGCTTGAAGCGATCCTCGAGCACGGCCCGGAGCATTGGGCCGTTCATGACGGTCATCGGCGTCGCGTCGTCCGTGGTCGCCTCGATCGTGAACATCTCCGAGCGGGCCCAATCGGGACCCGCGTGCCATCGGTCGAAGAACGGCCGCGTGGACGGACGTCCCCCGGCCAAGTAGGCCGTTTGGATCAGGACGGTCACGGGCGCGCAATTGATGCGGAAGTGGCCGGGCGACACGCGCCCCGAGCTCCCGCCGCGGCCGGTTCCGCGAGGCGGGATGGAGACCGGCGCCTTCGGATCGCACGGGCGCACGGAGACGACGTCGAAGCGCGCGTTGACATCGGTCGCTTGCGACCGTGGCGATCGTGCGACGACGCGCATCGGCGAGAGCGCCGTGACGAGCACGGCCGCCGCGCAGGCCAGCGCCGCGATCAGCCACGCGCCCGCACGGCCGCGCGACTGCTGCCCGTCCAGCAGCGCATGCACGCGCGCCGCCAGATCGCGTCGATTCGCCATCGCGAGCAGCGGCTGATGACCTGCTGACAAACGTCTCGCGAGATCCACGAGCTGATCCGCATATGCAGCAGCTTCCGCGTACCGCAGCACGGCGTCGTCAGACGCGCGCTCGGCTTCGAGCACGAGCTGCCGTCGCGCGATCCAGACGAGCGGATGGAACCAGTACGCCGCGCAGAGCGTGCGCGCCAGGCACTGCGTCAGCCAGTCGGCGCGGCGGATGTGCTCGAGCTCGTGCACGATGGCGCGCGTCAGCTCCTCGTCCGTCCACGCCTCGGCGTCGATGGGCATCACGATCGTCGGCCGCCACGTGCCGAAGGTCATCGGGCCGGACACGGATTCGTGCAGCACGATGCCGACAGGGCGTCGCAACTCGAGCGAGCCCGCCAGCGCGTCGGCGAGCGCGCGGCCGCGCTGCCAGGGCAGGCCGAAGCCGCGAAGCGATCGCACTTGCAAGAGGCCGATCGCGACCGGTGCGAGGCACGCGACGACGCCGACGAGCCATATGGCTTCGAGAATCGCCACGAGCGGCGCGCCGGCGGCGCGCGGGGCGGCCGGTGAGCGGTTGACGGCAGGCGCCGCGACGTCCAGCGGCATCGACGGGACCTCGTCGAACACGGCCACAGCATCGGCGACCATTTGCGGCGCGGGCACGGACACGCGAATCGTCAGATACGGCGCGAGCGCAGAGGCGGCCGGCAGGACGAGCGCGACGGTGAACGCGGCCACGAGGAGCGCGTGTCGCGTCGCCGCGCAGCGCCGGCGCGAGACGTGCGTCGCGGCGAGGGCCGCCGCCATCACGACGGTGACGGCGGTCAGGATCGAGACGACGAAGGAGCCGGTCATCGCGTCTTCCTTTCCTTGCGGGCGCGTTCGATTTCCGCTTTCAGGGCGTCGAGCTCGTCCTCGCTGAACGACGACTCGGCGACGAGCGCGGTCATCATGCGCGTCAGCGATCCGCCGAAGAACGTCTGGAGGTACTGCTGCAGGGCCGTCTTCTTCGCGACGGCGGGGGAGGTCGTCGCCGAGTAGAGGTACTTCACGCCGTCGACCTGATGCTTGAGCACGCCCTTGCGTTCGAGGCGCGCGAGCATCACGCGGACCGACGAGTCGCTTGGCGGATTGGACAGGCGCGTCCGGATCTCTTCCGCCGACGCGCGGTTGCCAAGCGCGAAGAGCGCGTTGACGATCTCGCGCTCGCGGCGCGTCAGGTGCTCGTGGGGACGTCGGGTCTGCGACATATGTCGCATGTATACTGCGACAGTTGTCGCATGTCAAGGCGCGGGGCGGGGAGAGGCGCCCGGCGCCCTCGTGGCGGCCGGTCAACTACGGTCCGCCGGGTCTAAAGACCCGGCCTACATCGGGCTCACGGCCATGATGCCTGGCCTACATCTGGCCTCCGGATGCGTCGACGATCACGATGGAGCACAGGCAGCCGCGGGCGACGCGGTGCCGGCTGCGGACCGCGCTCTCGCAGATGTAGGCCGGGTCTTTAGACCCGGCGAGACGTCCCGGACGAGGACATGGGCCGCCACGACAGTATGGCCCGTGGCCTGTAGCCGCGTAGCCTTCGTAGGGACCGCCCTCGTGGCGGCCGGTCAACTACGGTCCGCCGGGTCTAAAGACCCGGCCTACATCTAATGGCTTTCGGAAATTCCCTGGCGTTCATATCAGCATGAGTTCGACCGGGGCCGTCTCGGTACGCGGGGTGAGCAGACGCGGCCAGCCGGAGACGGGTTGGCGGACGGCGCGCGGGGCCGCGCGGCCGGGGCGGGGGCGCGTCAGCGTGTCGCGCATGCGCGTGTAGGCGCGGTCGACCATTTGCGCTTTGAGCGCGGGCGGGATCAGATCGTCGAACGCGCTGAAGGCGAGCCACAACCCGCGGACGATCGTGAGCACCTGGCCGAAGGGCACCTGGCGCACCGGCACACGCGCCTCGGCCGCGTCAGCCGCGCGCGTGCGTTCGACGGCGAGGACGGCACTGGCCAGCAGGAGCGCCGCCACTTCTTGCGCGGCCGTCACGACCGTCTGACTCTGCAGCAGGGACGTACGGCGCAGCGTGCGTTTCACCTCGCGAAAATAGAGCTCCTGCTCCCAGCGCCGCGTGTAGAGCTGTGCCAGCTCGAGCGCCGGCGCGGTCGCGGGATCGAGCAAGGTGGTCCAGAGGCGGATCTCGTGCGCCCGGGCGCCGGGGCGCTGCACGCGCACGCGGATCTCCCGGAGCACGAGCGTGTCGACGACCCGCGCGGGCCGCCGCGGGTCGCGGATCGCCAGCTGCACGCGCCAACGGCCATCGGCCAACGGCGCGCGCGTGAGCGGCGTGACCGATCGCGAGGCCCGCAGCAGCAGGTGGCTGCCGACCGCGGCACACGCCGCGGCGGCCGCCTGCGCAAACGCCGTGACGCCGTAGAGCCGGTCCGCCAAGATCAGCGCGCCGGGCGGCAGCGCCGGCAGCAGTCGCTGGGCGAGCGCCCACTCGGATTCGCCCGCCTGCGCGATCGCGGCGGCGACCGGATTGTGCAGCCCGAGCTCGAGTAGGACCGCCGTGGTCAGCTTCGCAAAGGCCGCCGGGCCGCGGCGCGTCCGCGCTTTGCGCGTCGCGGCGGTGATCGCGGGGGTATTGCGCAAGCTGAACTGCGTGCCGTCAATCGCCAGGAGCCGCCACCCGCGCCAGAACGCGTCGGGATGCGTCGCCGCGTCGGCCCGCGGCCGAAGCGCGGCGGCCAGCAACTCGACAAAGATCGCCCACGGCAGCCGCTGTCGCCGGTCGGCCCACGCGCTCTCGCTCAGCGGGTCCTCGAACAGCTGCGCGAGATGATCGTGGAGCGTCCCCACCGGTTGCAGTATGTGCCAGGTCAGCGCCGCCAACAGATGCGCGACCGGCACGCGCGGCCGGCGTCCGCGACGCCGCGGCAGCGTCGGCGTGCCCGCTGGCCCGACCAGCGCCGTCCACGCCGCCAGAAAGCCCCAAGACGATTGCGTCGACAATGCCATCGTCCGTCGTACCGAATTTCCGCGGGCGGTACAAGCGATCCCTCAGCGCGAATTTCCGAAAGCCATTAGGCCTACATCTGGCTCACGGCCATGATGCCTGGCCTACATCTGGCCTCCGGATGCGTCGACGATCACGATGGAGCACAGGCAGCCGCGGGCGACGCGCCATCCCTCGTCCCCTCGTCCCTTCGTCCCCTGGTCCCCTGGTCCCCGCTACTGCTGCGCGGCCACCGCTGCCTGCGCCGGCGCGTTGCGGTGCAGCCACGTCTGGAACTGCGCCATGTAGGTGTAGACGACCGGCGTCAGGTAGAGCGTGACGAGCTGCGAGAACACGAGACCGCCGATCACGACGAGGCCCAGCGGCTGCCGCGCTTCGCCGCCGGCGCCGTAGCCCAGCGCGATCGGCACCGCGCCGAACAGCGCGGCCATCGTCGTCATCATGATCGGCCGGAAGCGGATCAGGCAGCCTTTGTAGATCGCCTGCTCGGACGACATGCCGCTGCGCTCGGCCTCGAGCGCGAAGTCGATCTGCATGATCGCGTTCTTCTCGACGATGCCGATGAGCATGACCATGCCGACGAACGCGTAGATGTTGAGGTCGATGCGGAAGATGATGAGCGTGACGAGCGCGCCGAACGCGGCCGAGGGCAGGCCGGAGAGAATCGTCAGCGGGTGGATGTAGCTCTCGTAGAGGATGCCCAGCACGATGTAGACGACCATGATCGCGATCACGAGCAGGATCGCGAGGTTGCCGAGCGAGCTCTCGAACGCCTGCGCGGCGCCCTGGAACTGGCCGCTCACGTGCTCCGGCAGCACGCTCGCGGCCGTGCGCTCGACGCGATTGAGCACGGTGCCGAGGTGCGCGCCGGGCGCGAGGCCGAACGAGATCGTCACCGCCGTCAACTGGCCGAAGTGATTGACGGCCTGCGGGCCGACGATTTGCCGTACGGTGGCGAGCGTGTCGAGCGGCACGACCGGCCCGCCGCCGGTGGCGCCCGGCGTGGCGGCCGTCGCCGCCAGCGCGGCCTGCGGCGCGGCGGCACCCGGCGACGCCTTGAAGTAGAGCAGCGACAGCGCCGCGGGATCGGCCTGGTACTTCGGATCGAGCTCGAGCAGCACGCGGTACTCGTTGGCGGCGCCGTAAATCGTCGACACCCACTTCGTGCCGTACGCGTCGTAGAACGCGTTCTCGATGGCACTGGCCGTGACGCCCAGCGCGGCGGCCTTGTCGCGATCGATCTGGACGTCCACCTGCGGCGCGTTCGTCTCGAGATCGCTCGTCAGATCCTCGATGCCGGGATCGTCGCGCAGCGCCACCATCAGCGCGCGCGCCGTCTTGTAGAGCTCGTCGCGATCGGGCGACTGCATCGAGTACTGATACAGGCTCTTGCTGACCTGGCCGCCGATGCGAATCGTCGGCGGGTTCTGCAGGTAGACCTTCATCCCCGGAATCTGCCCGAGCGCGGGCCGCAGGTCCTGGATGATCTCGTTCGCGTACCGGCTGCGGTCGCTGCGCGGCTTCAGGTGGACGACGATCTGGCCCAGGTTCGGGCCGCCGAGCGTCTGCGCGGCCGCGCCGCCAATCGTCGACACGAGCGCGTCGACGTTCGGGTTGCTGCGGATCGTCTCGGCCACCTGGTGCTGATACTCGACGAGCTTGTCGAACGCCGTGCCCGCCGCCGCCTCGGTGACGACCGCAATCTGGTCCGTGTCCTGATCCGGGATGAAGCCCTTCGGCACCAGCACGAACAGCACGCCGGTGAGCACGAGCACGACGACGAAGGCGACCATCGTCGCCGGGCGGTGCTGCAGCACGACCTGCAGCGTGCGATCGTACGCGCCGAGCAGG
>CAZNMF010000454.1:0-3335 GCA_964573795.1 uncultured Solibacteraceae bacterium | reverse complement strand
GGGCTCGTCGTCTACGTGCTGACGATCACGTTCATGTCGGTCGACTGGGTGATGTCGCTCGACCCGCACTGGTCGTCGACGATCTTCGGCGTGCTCACGCTGGGCGGCCAGGGCCTGGCGACGCTCGCGTTCACGCTGATGGTCCTGTCGGCGTTCGTGAAGCACCGGCCGCTGGCCGGCGTGGTGAGCACGGAGAACATCCACGATCTCGCGAAGCTCATGTTCGCGTTCGTGCTGCTGTGGGCGTACTTCGCGGTGTCGCAGCTCATCATCATCTGGTCCGGCAACCTGCCCGAGGAGATTCCGTTCTACCTCGAGCGCCTGCACGGGCCGTGGGCGCCGATCAGCATCGTCGTCCTGCTCGGCCAGTTCGTGCTGCCGTTCCTGCTGCTGCTCTCGCGTGGCTTGAAGCAGGATCCGATGAAGGTCCGCTGGATCGCGCTCCTGATCATCGTCATGCGCGTCGTGGACATCACGTGGACGATCGCGCCGGTCTTCCGGCACGAGGGGTCGACGTTGTCGTGGCTCGATTTCGCCGTGACCGTCGCGATGGGCGGCCTGTGGCTGACGTACTTCTGGCGCAACCTGGCCGGCCGGGCGATGCTGCCGGCGCACGATCCGTACTTCAAGGAAGCGATGGCTCATGGCGGACACTAAGCACCCGCATGCACCCGCCGCCGTGCCGGTCGAAGGCGACGGCGTCAGCTACGGCGGCATCTTCTGGTTCGTCGTCGTGCTCGTGGCGACGATCGTGTTCTGTCAGATCCTCGTCTGGGGGATGTTGAAGTTCGTGTTCATCCCGCACCGCGTCGAGGCGGGAACCCCGGCGCCGTTGGCGACGGCGTCCGAGATGCCGGCCGTCAAGGACGGGCGCGTCGCGACGGGCCTGGCCACGCCGCCGCAGCCCGGGCTGAACGTCGACGAGCCCACGGTGTTGAAGGCCTTCCGCGATCAGGAAGAGCGCCAGTTGCACACGTACGGATGGGTCGATCAGGGCAATCAGGTCGTCCGGTTGCCGATCGAGCGCGCGAAGGAGCTGCTGCTGCAGCGTGGATTGCCGGCGCGTCCGGCAGGCGCGCCAGCGCCGGCGGCGCCGGCTGCCGCGGTGAAGTGACCCGCGGACGACGGAAAGAGGAACGAGTCATGACGAGTCACGCAGTCGTGCGCACCGGAGTGCTGGGTGTGATGATGCTCGCGGCGGCCGTCGTGTCGGCGTCGGCGCAGCCGACGGCCCCGCTGTCGGTGCCGCCGCCCGGACCGGCGGCGCTGCAGGCCATCCCCATGCTGCGCGACGTCGGCATCGATCAGCGGCTCGATTCGGCGGTGCCGCTGACGGCGCCGTTCGTCGACGAGAACGGCCGCGACGTGATGCTCGGTCAGTACTTCGGCACGCGGCCCGTGGTGCTGGTGCTGGCGTACTACGAGTGCCCGATGCTGTGCACGCAGGTGATCAACGCCGTCGCGGCGTCGATCACGGGGATGAACTTCGACGCCGGCCGTCAGTTCGACGTGCTCGTCGTCAGCTTCGATCCGGGCGAGACGCCGAGCCTGGCCGCGGGCAAGCGCGCGGCGTTCGTGAAGCGCTACGGACGTCCGGGCACCGACGCCGGCATCCACTTCCTCACCGGCCGCCAGTCGTCGATCGATGCGCTGACGAAGGCCGTGGGCTTCCGCTACGCCTACGACGCGAAGATCGATCAGTACGCGCATCCGGCGGCGATCACGATCCTGACGCCGCAGGGGCACGTCTCGCGGTACCTGTTCGGCATCGAGTTCGCGCCGCGCGACGTGAAGTTCGCGCTGATGGAGGCGGCGGACAAGAAGATCGGCACGATCGTCGATCAGGCGCAACTGTTCTGCTATCACTACGACCCCGAGACCGGCCGGTACGGCTTCGCGATCATCACGGCGATCCGTGTGGGCGGGCTGCTGACGCTCGGGGCGCTGGGCACGTTCATTGTGGTGATGCTGCGGCGTGAGCGGCGGCAGGCGAGCGCGGTCGCACCGACCGCAACGGGTACCCGCTAGATGAAGCTACCTTTTCCGTTGTTTCCTCCGAGCGCCTCGTCGATTTCCGGCGAGATGGACCTGCTGTTCCTGTTCATTGCGGCGGTCAGCGCGTTCTTCGTGGTGCTGGTCGCGGCGCTGGTCCTGATTTTCGCGGTCAAGTTCCGCCGCCGTCATCCCGACGCCGTGGGCGCCGACATCCACGGCTCGCTCGCGCTCGAGCTGACGTGGACGTTCATCCCGTTCGTCCTGGCGATGATCATGTTCTTCTGGGGCGCGGATCTGTTCTTCCGTCTTGCGCGGCCGCCGGTGGACTCGATGGAGGTCTTCGCCGTCGGCAAGCAGTGGATGTGGAAGGTCCAGCACCCCGAGGGCGTGCGCGAGATCAACGAGCTGCACGTGCCCGTCGGCCGCAACGTGCGCGTCACGCTCGGCTCCGAGGACGTGATCCACGACTTCTCGATCCCCGCGTTCCGCGTGAAGATGGACGCGGTGCCCGGCAAGCTGACGACGCTGTGGTTCAAGGCGGAAGTGCCGGGCACGTACCACCTGTTCTGCATGGAGTACTGCGGCACCAATCACTCCGCGATGATCGGCCAGGTCACCGCGATGCCGCCTCAGGAATATGAGGCCTGGCTCGCGGGCGGCGGCAGCGCCGGAGGCCCGGCCGTGCCGCCGGCGCAGGCGGGCGAGCAGCTGTTCACCGGGCCAAACTACGGCTGCGCGACGTGCCACAAGAGCGATCGCACGGGCGTGGCGCCGTCGCTCGTGGGCGTCTATGGCAGCCAGATCCAGCTCGCCGACGGCCGCACGGTGCTCGCCGACGACAACTACGTGCGCGAGTCGATCATGGTCCCGACCGCGAAGGTCGTGAAGGGCTATCAGCCGATCATGCCGCCTTTCCAGGGGCTGGTCAGCGAAGAGCAGGTCATCCAGATCATCGCGTACCTGAAGACGCTCAAGGCCGACGCCGCGCCGGCCCACTAGGCGGGAATGTTCTTATGAGTGACGTCGCACATACGCAAGACAGTTACCTCGGCCCGCCATACGGCCTCGCCGCGTGGCTCCTGACGAAGGATCACAAGCGGATCGCGATCCTCTATCTGATCTCGATCACCGTGTTCTTCGCGGTGGGCGCGGCGTTCGCGGCCGGCATCCGGCTCGAGCTGCTGACGCCGAAGGGCGATCTCTGGACGTCGGACACGTACAACAAGCTCTTCACGCTGCACGGCGTCGTGATGATCTTCTTCTTCCTCGTGCCGTCGATCCCGGCCGTGCTCGGCAACTTCCTGCTGCCGATCATGATCGGCGCGAAGGACCTGGCGTTT
>CAZNMF010000453.1:0-10119 GCA_964573795.1 uncultured Solibacteraceae bacterium | reverse complement strand
AGATAGAGCTCCGGCGCGATGCGCAGGAACAGATCGAGGTCGAGCGCGTTGTGGTGCGTGACGAACGGCCGCGCCAGCGCGCCGCCGGCGATCGGCTGCATCATCGGCGTCTCGACCTCGAGGAAGCCGCGCGCGTTGAGGAACTGGCGGATCGCCGCGACGATGCGCGCGCGCGTCTCGAACACGCGTCGCGCGTCGGGGTTGACGATCAGATCGAGATAACGCTGGCGGTAGCGGATCTCGACGTCGGTCAGACCGTGCCACTTCTCGGGCAGCGGGATGTGGCACTTGGCGAGAAACGTGATCGCCGAGGCCCAGATCGTGAGCTCGTTGGTCCGCGTACGGAACAGCCGGCCCTCGACGCCGATGTGATCGCCGAAGTCGAGCCGGCCGAAGATCTCGAAGCTGCGCGCGTCGACCGAGTCGGCGCGCACGTAGACCTGAATGCGCTCGCGGCCGTCGGAGATGACGAGGAAGTTCGCCTTGCCGAACGTGCGCATGCCGAGCACGCGGCCGGCCGTGCGCGTCGCCGGCTTCGCGGCCTCGAGCTCGTCGCCGGTGCTCGCGCCGTAACGCGTCACGAGCGCCGACACGTCGTCGGTCCGATCGAAACGATTCGGGTACGGCTCGACGCCGAGGGCGATGAGCTCGGCCAGCTTGGCCTCGCGTTGGGCGACCTGTTCCTTCTCGTTGGACATACCGTCAGGGCGTCGCGCGCTTGATGGCGTCGAGCACGCCGTTGATGAACTTCACCGCATCGTCCGTGCTGAAGCGCCGCGCGAGCTCGAGCGCCTCGTTGATCACCGCGGCCGGCGGCGTGTCCGGCTCGTGACGCAGCTCCCACACGGCCATGCGCAGAATCAAACGATCGATCGTCGCGAGCCGCTCGACGCGCCAGTTGCGCGAATGCTCGGCGATCGCGGCGTCGAGGGCCTCGACCTCGCCGACCGTGCCGTGCACGATCTGGCTGGCGAACGTCACGACCGCGTCGCTCGCGTCCGGCTGATGCTCGGCGAAGTACGCCTCGATGGCCGCCTGCGGCTCTGCGCGGCCGACGTCCCAGAAGTACAGAATCTGCAGCGCGGCTTCACGCCCCTGGCGCCGCGGTCCCGGCGTGCTCACGAGCGACCCGCAATCGTCTGATAGAGCCGGGCCATCGCGACAGCGGCCAGCGCGGCCTCGCGTCCCTTGTTGGCCGGGCCGTCGATCGACCGCGCCATCGCCTCGTCGGCCGTGTTCGTCGTCAGCACGCCGAAGGCGATTGGCACGTCGTGCGCCTGCGCCGCGCGCATGATGCCGTGCGCCGCCGCCTGCGCGATGTAGTCGAAGTGCGGCGTCTCGCCGCGAATCAGGCAGCCAAGACAGATGACGGCCGCGAACTGCCCCGTCGCGGCCACGCGCGACGCGGCCTGCGCCAGCTCGTACGCGCCCGGCACCGGAAAGCGCTCGATCTGCGTCTCGGCCACGCCGGCGTCGACGAGGGCGGCGCGCGAACCGCGCTCGAGGCCGCTCGTGATGAAGGCGTGATACTCGGAGACGACGAGAGCGATGCGCATGGCGGCCCTGGCGGCCATCGCCGCGTCGAGCACGCAATTATACTTCGCGGATCCGGCGCCGCAGGGCGAACGCTACGAGGGACAGGACGCCAATCGCCGCCGCCGCGCCCCAGGTGTCCGCGATCCAGTCGTGCACGTCGGGCGTCCGGCCCGGGACGAAGGACTGATGGAGCTCGTCGCTGATGCCGTAGAGCGACGACAACGCCAGCGACCAGACCGCCCCGCCCACGGTCACGCCGCGCAACGAGGCGCCGGCGAACGCGTGCAGCAGCGCCGCGCCGAGCATCGCATAGCCGATGAAATGGCCGGTGTGATCGGAGATGCCGCCGGGCAGCCGCGTCACGTCCGGAATGCTCGACGCGATGAAGATGAGGAGGGCCTGTGCCACGGCCGGCCCCCAGACGTAGAGCCGGCTGCGGCGCCAGTCGCTCGGCGCGCTCATCGGAACACCAGGCGCATCAGCCAGCCAGCGACGTACGCGCCGACGACGAGCGCGGCGAACAGACGTCCGGCCAGGCGCGCCTGCTCGCGGGCTTCGTCGCGTTGCAGCGTCGCGAAGACGATCGACACGGCCGCCGCGAAGAGCATCATGACGCCGAGGTGCGACGTCATGCGCGCGACCGGGTGGACGCGAGATCGCTCGCGTTGAGCGCCACCAGCATGTTGAGGAGCCCTCCGGCAATCAGAAACGTGTTGCCGTACTCGTACGTCACCGCAGTGACCGTGCCCTGCCCCGCGCCGGCCATCGCAGCCATGATCCGCGGCACGCCGAGCTCCCACTGGGCGACGGCGGCCAGAAACGCGAGCGGGTCCGCAACTTGAAATGGCAGGAGCCGTCCGCTCAGCGCCAATCCAGTCACGAACATGCCGCAGAGCACGACGAAGAACACGACCGCTTTGCGCGGCTGCCCGAGCCACGCGTGCGCGGCGCCAGGCACGAGCCAGGCGAGCACGATCACGCCGAGGGGATTGGGACCGGCATCGGCCAGTCCGGCATCGCGCCGTTCACGTGAGCTCGTCGACGAGGCAGACATCAGGGGAAGTGTATCGCGGGGGAAGGCTTGGGGCTTGGGGCTTGGGGCTTGGGCATCTCGACAATCGCGACGATGACGAAGGCAATCGCCGCGCCCAGCGGCAGGGCGGCGAGGGCGCGATCGAGGTTCGTCACGTGCGCGAGATCGAGCCATTCGAGACCGAGGGTCCCGACCGTCGGCAACGCGGCGATCGCCAGCCAGAATGGCGCGCGCATCCGCGGTGCGCGCCGCCGTGCGAGCCAGGCCGCGAGTGCGCCGATCGGCGCGGCCAGATAGAGCCCCGCGCAGCGCCCGCACACCGGCCACTGCACATCGGCCGTGTGGAAGGAACGCTCCGGACGCTGATGACAGACGCGCGACGCCGCGACGTAGACTACGTCCGCCCAAATCGGCTCCGCGCCACGTACGCGCACCGCGACCGCCGCGCCAAGCGTCAGCGGCCAGAGGACGGAGGCGAGGACGAGAGCGGAGCGGAACATGGGGACGGCGTGGGGCGTGGGGCGTGGGGCTTGGGGCTTGGGGCTTGGGGGAATATGCGCGAACGTGGTGCCACGCCTCAAGCCCCACGCCTCAAGCCAGCGTCAATTCTCCGAAATGCTCTTCGTACCTTTGCCGAAACTCGTCCCACGAGTACGCGTGCGCCTGGCCGCCGACGTGCTCGAGGGCATACGTCGCGGCGACGCTGCCGAGCCGGGCGCAGACGACGAGATCGGCGCGGTGCGCCAGGCCCTTCAGGAACCCGCCGCGATACGCGTCGCCGACGCCGGTCGGGTCCTCGATGCGTCGCGGCGTGACCGCGGGCACGTCGACCGGCGGCTGATAGCGCGCATACACGCGCGACCCGTGCTCGCCGCGCGTGACGACGAGCAGATCGACCTTCGTCAACAGATCGGTCTCGCCGAGGCCGGTCTTCTGGCGGATCAGCTCGAGCTCGTAGTCGTTGCAGATCACCATGTGCGCGCCGGCGATGCCGTCGCCCAGCTCGTCGCCGGACATCCGCGCGCACTGCTGGCCGGGATCGAAGATGTAGCGGATGCCCATCGCGCGGCACTCTTCGGCGTACTGCGTCATCGCCGCCGGATCGTTCGGCGAGATGATGACGATGTCGGCCGATCCGGCCGTGCGGAACGAGAGCTCGGCGGCGTGCGCCATCGCGCCGGCGTAGAACGTCGCAATCTGGTTGTTCGAGACGTCCGTGTTGCAGAAGAACGACGCCGTGAACTTGCCCGGCACCTCGCGCACGAGCGACGTGTCGACGCCGGCCGCGTCGAGCCAGCGGCGGTACTCGTCGAAGTCCTGCCCTGCCGTGCCCATCAACGCCGGCCGCTCGCCGAGCAGCGCCAGCGTGTACGCGATGTTCGGCGCGCAGCCGCCGCGCCGCTTGTCCATGCTGTCGACGAGGAAGCTGAGACTGACGCGCGAGAAGTGCTCCGGCAGCAGGTGCTCGGTGAACTTGCCGGGAAAGGACATCAGATAGTCGTACGCGATCGAGCCCGTGACGATGATTCTCATGAGGGGATGTACTTGTTGATCAGGAGCCCGAGCCGCGCGCGCGCCGCGGGCGAGATCGCGTCGGGACGCGTCATGATCGCGGACGCGAGCGCGCGGGCGCACTCGCACGTGCGCGCGATCGGCAGCCGCTCGACCGCGGCCGCCATCACCTGCTGCGCGGTCTTCGCGTTCTGCTGCACGGTCGCGACGACCATGTCGACCGTCACCGCGTCGTGATTCGGATGCCAGCAGTCGTAGTCGGTGACGAGCGCGAGCGTCGTGTAGCAGATCTCCGCCTCGCGCGCGAGCTTGGCTTCCTGCAGGTTCGTCATGCCGATGATGTCGAAGCCCTGCGCGCGGTAGAAGTTCGACTCGGCCACGGTCGAGAACTGCGGCCCCTCCATGCAGACGTACGTGCCGCCCTTGTGCACCGTGGCGCCGGCCTGTTGTGCCGACGCGTACATGATCTCGCTGAGCGGCCGGCAGAACGGGTGCGCGAAGCCGACGTGCGCGACGATGCCGTCGCCGAAGAACGTGCTGATGCGGCCGCGCGTGCGATCGAAGAACTGATCGGGCACGACGAGATCGAGCGGCGTGTAGTCCTCGCGCAGGCTGCCGACCGCGCTCGCCGACAGGATCCATTCGACGCCGAGCGCCTTGAAGCCGTAGATGTTCGCGCGGAAATTCAGCTCCGACGGCTGATACCGATGGCCGGCGCCGTGACGCGCGAGAAAGGCGACGCGCCGGCCGCGCAGCGTGGCGAGGACGTACGGGCCCGACGGGTCGCCGAACGGCGTCTCGACGCGGCGCTCTTCGCGATCGGTGAGCTCGGCCATGTCGTACAGGCCGCTGCCGCCGATGATGCCGATCTGTGCGAGTTGGGACATAGCGTCAGCGGACGGCCGGCCCGGCGAGTGTCACTCGACCGGATCCACTCGGTACCGGCCGCGCTCCGTGCGAATGATGCCGGCCCGCATGGCCGGATCGTGCTCGAAGAAGATAACGTACTCGCCCGCGACGGCCTCCGGCAACCACCGCTCGCGCGCGGCCAGCGTCTCGAGCGGATAGAGGTCGTAGCCCATGATCCACGCAGGATCGACGTGGGCCGCGGTCGGCATCAGATCGGCCATGAAGATCGCCACGCGCCCGCCGGACTCGATGCGGACGATCTGATGGTCGCGCGTGTGGCCGCCCGTCTGCCACACGCTGATCCCCGGCGCGACCTCCCCGTCCTCGTCGACGAAGTCCACGAGCCCGGCCTCGGCGAGCGGCACGAAGTCCTCCGGCAGATAGCTGGCCTGGATGCGCGCGTTCGGATGCGTCGCAACATCCCATTCGCCGCGCCGGACGACGTGCCGCGCGCGCGGAAAGCGCGGCACGAGACGGTCGCCCTGGCGACGCGTCAGGCCGCCCACGTGATCCCAGTGCAAGTGCGACGCGATGACGAGATCGATCTGGTCCGCGGCGACGCCGGCGGCAGCCAGCGACGCGTCGAGCTGATCGCGCGCGTCGAGGCCGTAGATCGCGAGCGCCTTCTCCGCGTACTTGTCGCCGGCGCCCGCGTCGACGAGGACCGTCTGCGACGAGCTGCGGATCAGCAGCGGGCGCATGCCGAGCGTGATCCGGTTCAACGCGTCGGCCGGCGCGCGGCGCTCCCACAGCGTCTTCGGCACGACGCCGAACATCGCGCCGCCGTCGAGCCGCAGCGTGCCGTCGCTGAGCGCGATCAGCTCGAAGTCTCCAAGACGCACGCTCGTCTACCCTCGTTCGATCAGCTCGATCAACACGCCGTTCGCCGCCGACGGATGGATGAACGCGACGCGCGAGCCGTGCGCGCCGGGCCGCGCGTGCTCGTCGACCAGCCGGACGCCGCGCGCGCGCAGATCCGCCAGCCTCGCGTCGAGATCGGCGACTCGCACGGCGACGTGGTGCAGGCCCGGCCCGCGCGTGCGCAGGAACGTCGCGACGGGCGACGCCTCGGACGCCGGCTCGATCAACTCGAGCCGCGCGTCGCCGCTGCCGGCGAACTGCACGCGCACCTGGTGCGCCGGCACGTCCTCGGCGGCCTCGACGTCCAGCCCCAGGACATCCTGCAGAAACGCCAGCGACTCGGACAGCGACGATGTCGCGATGCCGACGTGATCGAGCTGACCGCTCGTCACCGCGCGCGCGCGACCGCGCCTCGTGTCGCCCGCGCGCTTCACCGCCGCGTCGTCGATCGCCTCCACCAGCGCCTCCACGCCCTCGCCCGTCGTCGCGATCGTCTTCACGATCGGCCGGCGCGCATGCGCGTCGCCTCTCAGCGAGCGCGCCGCGTCGACAGCCGTCACGAGATGCTCGGCGCCCTCGCGATCCGCCTTGTTGACGACGAAGATGTCCGCGACGTCCATGACGCCGGCCTTCATCGCCTGGATGTCGTCACCGGCGCCGGGCACGAGGACGAGCACGACGAGGTCGGCGAGGCCGACGATCGCGACTTCGCTCTGCCCGACGCCGACGGTCTCGACGAACACCGGATCGAAGCCGGCCGCCTCGAGGACGATCGCGGCGTCGCGCGTCGCCACGGCGAGCCCGCCGGCGTGGCCGCGCGTCGCCATGCTCCGCACGAAGACGCCGGCGTCCGTCGCATGCGCCTGCATGCGCACGCGATCGCCGAGCAGCGCGCCGCCGGTCGCCGCGCTGCTGGGATCGATCGCGAGCACGCCGACCGTGGCGCCTCTGCCGCGATAGGCCGCGACGAGCCGATCGACGAGCGTGCTCTTGCCCGCGCCGGGCGGACCGGTCACGCCGATCAGCCGCGCGCGGCCCGCGTGCGGACGCAGGCGCGCGAGCAGGACGTCCGCGTCAGGATCGCGGCGCTCGATCAGCGAGATCGCGCGCGCGATCGCGCGCGGATCGCCCGCCAGCACGCCGTCGATCACCGCGGCGGCGTCCATGAAAAGCTGTCCCAGCGCACGCGGGAAACGTATCATGGGGCCAGCGGGATGAGAGGGGCACGCATGAGACGCACGTTCGTTCCGATCCTGTTTGCCGCCGCGCTGCTCGCGGCGACGGCCTCGCCCGCGCGCGCGGATGTCACGGCGTTCTGGGGCGTCTCGCCGACGCCGGCGACCCACGGGGTGAAAGGATTCGCGTTCGGCCTCAATCTGCTCGTGATCGGCTTCGAGCTCGAGTACGCCAACGCGAGCGAAGATCCCACCGACGCCGCGCCTGGGCTCAAGACCGGCATGATCAACGGCCTGATTCAGACGCCGACGTCGAAGACGCAGATCTACCTGACGGCCGGCGGCGGCTTCTTCCGCGAGCGCCTCGGCGAGGCGACCGAGACGAATCTCGGGACCAACATCGGCGGCGGGATCAAGCTGGGCCTCGTCGGCCCGCTTCGGGTGCGCGTCGATTACCGCATCTTCTCGCTTCGTGGTGAGCCTGTCGAACCACACCCGCAGCGGTTCTACGTCGGAGCGAATCTGAGCTTCTGATCCTCGGAGGGCCGAACCTTCCGCCTTCGCGCAAGGCTTCGGCGAACCACCGTAGCCGTGGCGGAGGTGGTCAGGTTCGGCCGCAGCGGGCGGACCTGAAGGTCCGCCCCTCCACGTGCCCTACCGCAGCTTCGTGAGCGCCAGGCGCTCGACGCGGATCACCGACGTTTTCAACTGTTCGTAGAGCGGCTGGACTTCGGTGGGCAGGCTCTCGCTCAACACGCGGACGGGATCGTAGTCCGCGCCGGCGACGACCGGGTCGAGCAGGAAGACGTAGACGACCGCGTCGCTGGCCGAATCAGAGGACCGGAACATCCGCCAGCTCGCGGCCTGCTGGCGGCGCACGGGATCCGTGCTGGCGTCGAGCGCCTGGGAGATGCGCGCGGCGACGGCTTCGAAGTCCGCCACGTGCTCGCGATGAACGTAGAACAGCAGGATGGCCGACCCGGCCGGAAATACGTAGTCCGGCGAGGCCGGAGGTCTGGCCGCAGGCGCGGGCGTCTGCGCGATGACGACCGACGAGGCCAGCAGCACGGCGGCGAGGACCGGAGCAAGCAGGCGCGACACGTCGCCTCCAGATGAACGAACGGGACGCTTCATCGCAGGGATGAAGCGTCCCGTCATGTGCTTCGTGACCGGGCGGTCCGTCCGCCTCGGCGGCGGTTACTGCGCCGGCGGGGCGGTCGGCGCGGGCGTCGTCGGAGCCGGAGCCGGAGCGGCGGGCGCCGCAGGCGCCGTGGCCCCCGACGTTCCGACGCTCACGACCGGAATCGGCGTGATGCCTCGAGCCTGATTGATCGCCCCGTTGATCTTGTTGAACAGCTCGTCGGCCTGCGGGCGCTCGTAGATCCCAGAGCTATAGAGCAGAAACGACGGGTTGTACGTCGACGTCTTCACGGCCGGATCGATCACGAAGAAGTACTGCACACCGTCCGGCGTGGCCGGACCGTCGGTCTTGAAGATCTTGATGCTATCGGCGATGGCCTTCAGATCGGGCTTGCCGCTGGCGGCAAGCTTGCCCAGCACCTCGGTCCACGCGGACTCGAAGTCGGCCGTCTTGTCTCCCTTGACCGCCCAGGCCACCAGCGCCGCATCGCTCGTGAACTTGAAGGCATCAGGAGCCGGTGCCGGCTCGGCCTGAGCCGGCGCTGCCGGAGCAGGAGCCGGAGGCTGCTGCGCCTGTGCCGTCATCGCGACTCCGAAGACTGCCGCCAACAATCCCGCTACGATCGTGCGCCGGCTCGACGCCGACCCGCTTCCCAACACGCTCATGAAACGCCTCCCTGCCCGCCGGGCAAACTTCCCAAAAGGTTCCATACTGTAGCGTACCCTCATCTCAAGACGGGAGTCGATTTCGCCCACGCATCTCGCGCGGCCGCTCGTCCCGTCTCCTACACAAACGTCGCAAGAATCTCGTTGGCCATCAGCATTCCCGCGCGCGTCAAGCCGAACGCCTCGCCGGTCGTCCACATCAACCCGGCGTCGACCGGCGCAGCCAGAGACGCGCCGTACCGCTCCCACGGATCGACGCCGTAGCGCGCGCGGAAGGGCGCGCGATCGATCCCGCGCGTGAGCCGCAGCCCGGTGAACAACGCCTCCTGCACCTGTTCCCCTGTCGTCAACATACGCAAGCTCGACGCCACCGATCCACCCCGTCCCATTCGATCGATGTACTCGGTCGTGGACGCGAGATTGTGCCAGCGGCCACCGTCGAGTGTGGTATGTGCGCCACAGCCGAATCCGCGCCACGCCCCTGACGTCCAGTACTTCAGGTTGTGCCGGCTCTCACGGCCGGGCTTGGCGGCATTCGAGATCTCGTATTGCCCGAGCCCGGCCCGATCGAGTCTCTCGAACGCGTCCACATACATGTCCGCCGCCTCATCGTCGGCCGCCTGAGCCCAGGCGCCAGTGTCTTTGACACCGGCGCCGGCCGCACGGGCCATTGCCTCGCGCAACGGCGCGTTCGGATAGAGCTCGAGCAGATAGAGAGACAGATGGTCCGGCTCGAGGGCGATGGCGCGGTCGACCGTCTCGAGCCACGACGCGCGGGACTGGCCCGGCAGCCAGAACATCAGATCGAGGCTCAGGTTCGCGACGCCGGCGCGGCGCGCGTCCGCGACGGCCGACGCGATGCGCTCGGCCGTGTGGATCCGGCCGAGCCGGCGCAACTGATCCGCGTCGAACGTCTGCGCGCCCATGCTCACGCGCGTGACGCCGGCGGCGAGGTACGCGGCCATTCGCGGCTCGGAGACGGTCTCCGGATTCGCTTCCAGCGTGATCTCGGCGTCCGCCGCCACGTCGAAGGCCGACCGGCACGCGCGAATCAGCCGCGCGATCTCGTCCGGCTCGAGCAGCGACGGCGTGCCGCCGCCGAAGAAGATGGTGTTGGCACCGCGCCCATCGCCAGCCGTGAGGATTTCCGTCTCGATCGCATCGACGTACCGCGCCTTCAGCGACGCCTCGAACAGACCGCGATTGAAGTTGCAGTAGCTGCAGATCGCCTGGCAGAAAGGAATGTGGACGTAGAGACCGAGCATGGATCGAGAACGCTGTATCGCG
>CAZNMF010000452.1:0-15524 GCA_964573795.1 uncultured Solibacteraceae bacterium | reverse complement strand
AAGCCTCAAGCCTTCCCCAACGCCCCCGCCACGATCTCCCGCGCCCGCGCCAGCAGCGCGTCGATCTTCGACGCGTCGCGTCCACCGGCTTCGGCGAAATCGGGGCGGCCGCCGCCACCGCCGCCGACGATCGGCGCGAGCTCCTTGACGAGCGCGCCGGCCTTGATCGTCGACGTGAGATCCTTCGTCACCGACACGAGCAGCTGGACCTTGCCGTCCTGCTCGGCCGCGAGCACGACGACGCCGCGCTTGAGGCGATCGCGGAGCGAGTCGGCCAGGCTGCGCAGCGTGTCCTTGTCGAGACCGCTCACGCGGCGCGCGACGAATCTCGCATCGCCGATCGCGACGATGTCGTCGTCTTCGCCCTTCGGTCCGCCGAGCGCGAGTTTCGTCTTGAGCTGCGCGTTCTCGCGCGTGAGACGCTTCACTTCGGCCTGCAGCTTCGCGACGGCGTCCGGTGCCTCGTCGGGCCGCACGCCGAGCGCGTCGGCCGTGCGCTGCAGCGTCGACTGCCGCGTCTGGATGGCCGCAAGCGCCGCCGCGCCGGTCAGCGCCTCGATGCGGCGCACGCCGGCGGCGACGCCGGCCTCCTCGGTGATGACGAACGGCCCGATGTCGCCCGTGGCGCGCACGTGCGTGCCGCCGCAGAGCTCCATGCTGTACCCCGCGATCGAGACGACGCGGACCTTGTCGCCGTACTTCTCGCCGAACAGTGCCATCGCACCGGCGGCGATCGCCTCGTCCTGGCTCTTGACCTCGGTCACGACGGGCGTGTTGCGGACGATCTGCGCGCCGACGGCCTGTTCGATCTCGCGCCGATCGGCCTCGCCGACGGCTTCGAAGTGCGTGAAGTCGAATCGCAGCCGATCGGGCGCGACGAGCGATCCGGCCTGCCGCACGTGCGTGCCGAGCTTGGCGCGGAGCGCGGCGTGCAAGAGGTGTGTGGCGGTGTGGTGGCGCCGCGTCGCGTCGCGCGTCGGCTCGTCGACCTCGGCGGTGATCGTCGCTCCGGCGCGCAGATCCAGCAGCGCCGTGATCTTGTGCACGCGCGCGCCGCCCGGCGTCAGGCGCGACATGCCCAGGACGTCGGCCGCCAGGCTGCCGTCGAGCAGGAAGCGGCCCGTGTCCGAGACCTGGCCGCCGGACTCGACGTAGAACGGCGTCTTGTCCAGCACCGCAAAGCCCGCCTGGCCTGCCGACAGCCGATCGACCTGATGCCGCTCGGCGTCGAACAGCGCGACGATCGTTGCATCGCCGACGCGCGTCGTCGCATAGCCCTCGAACGCGTCCGGCGTGCCTTCGATACGCCGGCGCTCTGCGTCGTCTCGGAAGGTGAACGCCGCGCCCTTCTTCGTCTCGAACGCGCTCTTGGCGCGCGCGCGCTCGCGCTGCGCCTCCATCGCCCGATCGTAGGCCTGGCGATCGATCGAGAGCCCACGCTGCTCCGCGAGATCCTCGGCGAAGTCGAGCGGCACGCCGAGCGAGTCGTAGAGACGGAAGATCTCCTCGCCAGGCACGACGCGTGCGCCAGACGCGACCGTACGATCCAGCAGGTCCTCGAGCTTCGGCAGGCCGGACGTCAGCACGGCGTCGAAGCGCTCTTCCTCCGCGCGCACGGTGCGGACGACGGCATCGCGGTTGGTCTTGAGCTCGGGATACGCACCGCCCATCTCGGCGACGACGACGTCGACGAGATCGCAGAGGAACGGCTGTGTGAAGCCGAGCTTCTTCCCGTGCCGCATGGCGCGCCGCATGATCTTGCGCAGCACGTACCCGCGCCACTCGTTCGACGGCACCACGCCGTCGGCGATGAGGAACGTCATCGCGCGCAGGTGATCGGCCACGACCCGCATCGAGACGTCGGGATGATCGGGCTGGTCTGCGACGGCGGTGTACGGGCGGCCGATGCGCGATGCGATCGCGTTCAGGATCGGCGTGAACAGGTCCGTGTCGTAGTTGGACAGCGTGCCCTGCAGCACGGCCGTGATGCGCTCCAGGCCCATGCCGGTGTCGATCGATGGCGCGGGCAGCGGCGACAGCGTGCCGTGCTCGTCGCGCTCGAACTCCATGAACACGTTGTTCCAGATCTCGACGTAGCGCTGGCACGAGCACTCGACGCCGCGGCAGACGGGTTGATCGCAGGGCACGTCGTTGCCCCGGAAGTAGTGGATTTCCGAGCAGCGGCCGCACGGCCCGGTGTCGCCCATCTGCCAGAAGTTCTCGGCGAGGCCGAGCTCGGTGATGCGATCGGCCGGCACGAGCTTCGTCCAGATCGCGAACGCCTCGTCATCGCGCGGGATGCCGGGTTCGCCCTTGAAGATCGTCGGATAGAGACGATCGGGCGCAAGCTTCCACACCGTCGTCAGCAGCTCCCACGCGAAGGGGATCGCGTCCTGCTTGAAGTAGTCGCCGAAGGAGAAGTTGCCGAGCATCTCGAAGAACGTGTGGTGCCGCAGCGACGGCCCGACGTTGTCGAGGTCGTTGTGCTTGCCGCTCACGCGCATGCACTTCTGCGAGGTCGTCGCGCGCGTGTAGTCGCGATGCTCCTTGCCGAGGAACAGGTCCTTGAACTGGTTCATCCCGGCGTTGGTGAAGAGCAGCGTCGGGTCGTCGCCCGGCACGAGCGACGAGGACGGCACGATGCGGTGGCCGCGGCCGGCAAAGTAGTCGAGGAAGCTCTGGCGAATCTCGTTCGCAGTCATGAAGCTGACAATTGTACAAGTTATTTCTTCAGGACTTCCGCGATGGCCTCGGCGGAGAAGCCGCGGCGGAGCAGGCGCTGGAACAGGCGACGCCGCTCGTCGTCGGGCAGCGGCAGCGTGAGGTGCTTGCGCGCGAGGAGGCGCTCGAGGGTCTCGCGGACGTCTTCGGGCGTGAGGCTGGCGGTGGACGCTTCGATCGCGTCGGCGGGCACGCCACGCGCCTGCAGCTCGTGTCTGATGCGATAGGGGCCGCGGCCCTTCACGCGGCTGGCCGTGCGCACGTGCGCGTGCGCGGCGCGCGTGTCGTCCTGCAGGCCTTGTTCGCGAAGGTCGGCCAGCGTCGCCTCGACGAGATCGGGCGCGAAGCCGCGATCGGTCAGACGTTGGCGAAGCTCGGCGGCGGTGTAGTCGCGGCGTCCGAGCAGGCGGAGCGCCACGACACGCGCCGAGTCCTGCGTCATCTCATTTGACGAGCCGGTGGACGTCCGATCCCATGCCGCCCATCACCATCGTCGAGGAGCTGCCCGACGTGATGCCGCGCAGCCGCATGCGGAACTCTTCGACGTTGGTGACCGAACGCTCGGCCTCTTCCATCGTGACCACGCCGTCCTGGCACAGCTTGAGGATGGCCTGATCGAAGCTCTGCATGCCGTACTCGGACCCGCCGGCCACGATAGCATCCGCGATCAGCGACGTTTTGTCACGATCCTGGATGCAGTCTTTGATGTACGGCGTCGAGACGAGCACTTCGGCCGCCAGCACGCGGTGCTTGCCGTCGGCGGCCGGCAGCAGGCGCTGCGAGACCGACGCCTTGAGCACGCCCGCGAGCTGGTGGCGGATCTGGTCCTGCTGGTGCGGCGGGAACACCGACACGATGCGGTTGATGGTCTCGGGCGCGTTCAACGTGTGCAGCGTCGAGAACACGAGGTGGCCGGTCTCGGCGGCGATGAGCGCCGTCTCGATCGTCTCGGGATCGCGCATCTCGCCGATGAGGATGACGTCCGGATCCTGGCGCAGCGCGGCGCGCAGGCCGGTCGCGTACGACTCGGTGTCGGTGCGGATCTCACGCTGCGTGATGACCGCCTTCTTGTTGCGGTGCACGAACTCGATCGGGTCTTCAATCGTGAGCACGTGATCCGGCCGCGTGCGGTTGATGACGTCGATCAGCGCGGCGAGCGTCGTGCTCTTGCCGCTGCCCGTCACGCCGGTGACGACGACGAGCCCGCGGCGCTCTTCGGTGAGCTTGATGACGGCCGGCGGCAGGCCGAGGTCGTCGATCGGCGGAATCTTGTCGGGGATCAGACGCATGGACACGCCGACCGTGCCGCGCTGGCGGAACACGCTCGCGCGGATGCGGACCGAGTCGGACGCCTGCCACGCGACGTCGACTTCGAGGCGGCCCTCGTTCTGCGCGGCGTCGCCGTTCGATACGGCCGCCTGCGCGCCACGCCCCTGGCCGAGATAGATTCCCGGCGGCAGCATGCGCGAGGCGATGGCCTCGAGATGCGCAGGCGTGAGCGAGGCGACAGTCGTCCACTTCTGCAGCTCGCCGTTGACGCGGACGAGCGGCGGATGACCCGCCCGCAGGTGGATGTCAGAAGCCTTGCTGGCAGCCGCGGCGCTGATGAGCTGATCGAATGTCATGCGTGTTCACTGACGTCACATGTCACGTTTCGAATTTGGGTCCGTGGTCGCCGAACCCATCCCGGTCGCACGCTGCGACCAGACGCCCGGCTAGTGCAAATCACCTGCCGGACGCGCGGCCGTCTCGAACAGGCGCGGGCACGTTCAGGTAATCGGCCGGAGGCGGCGACGCTGACAATCTCGAATGCGGACGGAGACGAATGGAGCGGGAAGCGTAGGCCGAATCTGAAGGTTCGGCCCTCCGGGGGGCGTGTTCTTCGGAGGGCCGGACCTTCAGGTCCGGCCTTGACCGATGCGGAATTGCCGCGATCTGCACGCGGCGAAGGATCAGTGCGCGCGCCCGGCGGTCTCGCGCGCGGGGGCCGTCACGTCGACGGGCGTCAGCCAGCCGTGTCGGTCCGGCACGACGCCGTTGACGTAGTCGAAGAACGCCTGCTGGAGACGGGCCGTGATCGGGCCACGCTTGCCCGATCCGATCGCGGTCTTGTCGACCGATCGAATCGGCGTCAGCTCGGCCGCCGTGCCCGTGAAGAAGAGCTCGTCGGCGACGTAGAGCGCCTCGCGCGGGATGTCCTGTTCGCGCACCGTCAGGCCGGCGTCCTGCGCGAGCGTGACGACGCTGTCGCGCGTGATGCCGGCGAGACCGCACGTGGCCAGCGGCGGCGTGTACAAGATGCCGTCACGCACGAGGAACAGATTCTGGCCGCTGCCTTCGCTGACCTTGCCGAACGAGTCCAGCGCGATCGCCTCGCTGTAGCCGCCGAGCACGGCCTCCATCTTGATGAGCTGCGAGTTCGCGTAGTTGGCGGCGGACTTGGCCATCGCGGGGAACGTGTTGGGGGCCGCGCGCGCCCAGGTGCTGACGCAGACGTCGGCGCCGCGCTCGAGCGCCTCGGGACCGAGATACGCGCCCCATTCCCAGACGAGGATCGCGCCGTCGACGGGGCACTGCAGCGGGTTGACGCCGAGCTCGTAGTAGCCGCGATAGATGATCGGCCGGATGTAGCAGGCCTCGAGGCCGTTGGCCTGGACCGTCTCGACCACGCCGCGCGTCATCGCGTCGCGATCGATCCCGTAGTCCATACGGTAGATGCGCGCCGAGTCGTAGAGGCGCCGCATGTGGGCGTCGAGCCGGAAGAACCGCGATCCTTTGGGCGTCTTGTAACAGCGTGCGCCCTCGAAGACGGCCGACGCATAGTGGAGCGCGTGCGAGGCGACGTGGATGTTCGCGTCAGCCCACTCGACGAGCGTGCCGTTCATCCACACTTTGCCTGTGCCGCTGAAAGCCATGCGGCGATTTTACTACGCTACTGTGTTTCGCCACAGAACGGGCAGCGATCGGCACGCGCGGGCAGCGGCTTGCGGCAGTGCCAGCAGAAGCGATTGGCGCCCAGATCGCGCGTGCGGGGGCGGGCCGGCAGCGGCGTCTTGATCGCCGGCGGCTGCATCGGCGCGCGCGGCGGCGTGATGGTCCCGACGGCCGGTGAGGCCACCGCCGGCGCGCGCTTGACGAGCGTCTGGCGCGCCGCGAGCAGATCGGTGAGCAGATCCTCGGCGCGCTGGTAGCGCGTCGCGACGTCGGCGCGCAGCGCCCGCAGGATGACCTCGTCGATCGCCGGCGGAATGGCGGGGTTCTTCAGCCGCGCCGAGGACACGAGCATCCCGCGCCGGAGCTGGTCCAGCTCCGCGGGCGTCGGCGTCTCGTACGGCAGCACCCCCGTCATCATCTGGTACATCGTCACGCCGAGGGAGTAGACGTCGGACGCGAAGACCGCTCGGCCCTCGAACTGCTCGGGCGCCATGTACGGTGGGCTGCCGATGACGGTCGTGCCGTGCGCGGCGATCTCGAGGAAGCGCGACGTGCCGAAGTCGCCGACCTTCAACAGGCCGCGCTCGGTGACGAAGACGTTGGCGGGCCGCAGGTCGCGGTGGATGACCGACTGCTTGTGCGCGTGCTCGACCGCGTTGGCGATCTGGCACGTGTAGTCGAGCGCGATGTTCAGGTCGAGCGGCCCGCGCTCGGCGATGATCGTCTCGAGCGTCTCGCCGGGCACGTACTCCATCACGATGAAGAACACGCCGTCCTGCTTCTCGGCCGTGATCACCGTGACGATGTTGGGATGGTTGAGCGCGGCCAGCAGGCGCGGCTCGCGCAGCAGCTCGCCGAAGTCGAGCGTCTGCCGGTGCGGGACCTTGATCGCGACGCGCTTGTCGATCCACGTGTCTTCAGCGAGATAGACGGTGCCGAAGCCGCCGCTGCCGAGAGGTTCAAGGATGCGATACTTGCCGAGCGTCTGCCCGCGAAAGACCATTTGGCGACAAAGTATACGGCAGAGAACAGGTTCCGAAGGTTCTCGGTTCTCCGTTCTAGGTTCTGGGTTCTAGGTTGGTCGTGTTGGCGTTGGCTCGAGGCGTGAGGCTCGAGGCTCGAATCGAGAGCTCCAGAACTCAGAACCAGAACCTAGAACCCAGAACCTAGAACCTAGAACCTAGAACCAGAACCAGAACCTAGAACCCAGAACGGAGAACCGAGAACCCAACGATCATGTCTCGCTGTTTCGTTCCCGCCGTCGCGTCCGACCGTGTGGCCTTGCCGCCCGACGAGGCGCATCATGTCGCGCGCGTGCTGCGGCTCGGCGCCGGCGCGGCCGTCGTGGTCTTCGACGGGCGCGGGCGCGAGTGGGACGCGCGGATCGCGGCGATCGATCGGCGCGACGTGACGGTCGAGATCGTCGCGCCGAGGACGCCCATCGCGGAGCCGGCCGTCGCGGTGACCCTCGCCATCGCGCTACTCAAGGGCGACCAGATGACCACCGTCGTCCGCGACGCGACGGCGCTTGGCGCGGCGGCAATCCAGCCGTTCGTGTCATCGCACGTGACCGTGCCCGAGCGCGCGTGGCGCGAGCGGTCGAGCGAGCGCTGGCAGCGCGTGGCCGTCGCGTCGGCAAAGCAGTGCGGACGGGCGGTGGTGCCGGTCATCCATGACGTGGTGACGTACGCGGACGCTCTCGCGCGCGCGGACGGCGATCTCCTCGTCTGCTGCGTCGAACCGGCACTCGGCATCACGCTGGGCGTCGAGCGGCCGATTCCCCGGCCCGCATCCGGACGTGCGTGGTTGTACATCGGGCCCGAAGGCGGCTGGTCGGCGGACGAGATCGCGTCGATGCGCGAGCGCGGCGCGACGCTCGCCGGCCTTGGCCCGCGCACGCTCCGCGCCGAGATCACGCCGACGGTGGCTCTCAGTGCGCTGTGGACGCAGTGGGGCTGGGAGGGAACTTCGAACTTGGAACTTTGAACTTCGAACTGCGCGTCAAATTTCGAAGTTCTAAGTTCGAAGTTCCAAGTTTCGCGAGCCGCCGGCGTCAGGCTCGCGAGCGATCGCTATGCGATTGCGTCCGCCCTGCTTCGCGTCATACAGCGCGGCGTCGGCACGCGCGAGCAGGGCCGCTGCATCGCCATCGTCGTCTGCCACGGCGACGCCAATCGAGACCGTCACCGCGAGGGGCGTGCCGTCCGCCGCCATCGCGCCGTGCTCGACGGCGGCGCGTATGCGCTCGGCCATCGCCGTCGCGATACTTCGAGTCGCGTCCTGGAGAATAACGACGAGCTCTTCGCCGCCGATCCGGCAGACCGTGTCGATCTGACGCACCTGCGCCGTGACGAGCGCCGCGATGGCGCGCAGCACCTCGTCGCCGGCGGCATGACCGAGCGTGTCGTTGACGCGCTTGAAGTGATCGATGTCGAGCAGCAGGATCGCGACGTCGTCGTTCAGCCGCTGCCGGCGCGCGAGCGCGTCGGCGATGGCCTCGTCGTAGGCGCGCCGGTTGAGCAGGCCGGTGAGCCGATCGCGGCGCGCAAGGTCGGCCAGGGCCGCTTCGCTGTCGCGGATGCGCAGAATCATGTGGTTGAACTCTTCGGCGACGCGGTGCAACTCCGGTGGGACCTGAACGTCGATGCGATGGTCGCGATCGCCGGAGGCGAAGCGCGCGGCGCCGTCGACGAGCCGGTCGACGCTCACGCGCAGCAGGCGCCCAATCGTGAGAACGCCGGCGACCATCGCGAGCAGCGAGATCCCGGCGGCGATGCCGGCAATCCATTCCGTGCGCTCGTACGCACGCTCGGCATCCGCGTGATCGGACGCGAGGTCGCGCTCGAGATCGTCGGTCGCCGCCGACAGGCGATCGGTGGCGGCGGCGACGGAGGTCTCGAATCGCCGGGCGAGGTCGAGGCCGTTGGCGGCGCCCGGCGGCCAGCGACGCGACAGGACGTCCTGCGCGACCTCGTCAGCGCGGCTCCAGTCGTCACGCGCCCGCTCGGCGAGCGCGTGCGCTTCGGGCGCGCCGGCCAGCGCGTGCTGCAGCGCCGCGAACCCGGCGTCGATCCTCTCGCGCGACGCGCGGTACGCGGCTCGCTCGTCGGGCGCGCTGTCGTCGAGATAGAGCTCGATCGGGCCGATCGCGCCGGCGAGGTCGAGCTGCAGGCGATGGCTGGGCGCGATCTGATCGCGCTGCCGCTGCGCGACGTCGACGAAGTCCGCCATCACGCCGCGGTAGATGAGGTGATAGCCGAGCAGAGCGGAGAGCAGGAGCGGCAGCACGGCGAGCGCCATGCCGAGGAAGACCCACATCCGCAGCGATCCTGCGGTCCACGTGGCGCGAAGCATGTGCCTCCTCCGGCGCGCGGGCGCGATGGTCGTCGCGGCCGCGCGGCCGATTCGGGGAAGCACGGACCTTGTAACGCAGACGCGGCGGCGAACGCAAGGACGAGGCGCCTGCCGCATCGCTCGCCCCGCCCGCCCTCACGGCTCTTGTTGACGCGCGATAGGAGTCGTGCTATTTCTGTCGCCACGCGATAGGAGAGCGCACGATGGCCGCACGCAAGGACGTTCCCTCAGGCACCCTCGACCTCCTGATTCTGCGCCTCGTCGCGCGCGGGCCCATGCACGGCTGGGGGCTCATGAAACGGCTCAGCGAGCTCACCGACGACGTGTTCCAGGCGACGCCTGGCGCGGTGTTTCCGGCGCTGCAACGGATCGAGGAGTCCGGCTGGGTGACGGGCGAGTGGGGCGTGTCCGAGAACAACCGCAAGGCGCGCTTCTACACGATCACGAAGGCCGGACGCCGCCAGTTGGAAAAGGAACGGGAACACTGGAACGCGATCGCCACGGCGGTGACGCGCGTGCTGGAGGGTGCGTGAGCGCGCCGCTTGCGCGGCGGCGCGCGATGCTGCGGCGCTGGCTCCGCGGCGCGGCCGCGTCCGAGCGCGCGCTCGACGAGGAGATCGCGTCCGTCCTGCAGCACGAGATCGACGCGCGCATCGCAGACGGCCTGTCGCCGGCGGAGGCCGAGCGGACGGCGCGGGCGATGTTCGGCGGCGCCGAGCCGATCAAGGAGCACGTGCGCGAGGCACGGACCGGCGCTTTTGTCGAGAGCGTCGCGCGCGATGTCCGTTACGCGTGGCGCGGCATCAGACGCTCGCCCGGGCTGACGATCGCCGTCGTCGGCAGCCTGGCGGCCGGCCTGGCGATCACCGTCGCCGCGATGGCGTTCGTCGAGTCGATGGTGTTCGGCAGCTATCCAGGCATCAGCGATCAGGCGCGGCTCGTCAACGTCGTAGCGCGCCGCGGACCGCGGCCGATCGGCAACACGATGCCGTCCGAGGCCGACTATCTGGCCTTGCGCGCCGGCGTCGACGGGCTCCAAGGACTGGCGGCTTTCACGTCTGCGAACGTCGTCGCCGTGCTGCCCGAGCCGCGCTCGCTCCTGGCGTTCCTCGTGTCGGCGAGCTACTTCGACGTCTTCGGCACGCGTCCGACGCTCGGACGGACGTTCAGCGCCGACGAGGATCGCGCGGCCGTCGCGGTGATCTCGCACCGCGTCTGGCTGCAGGACTTCGCGGGCGATCCGTCCGTCATCGGCCGCACGATCCGCGTCGGCGACGTGCCCGTGACGATCGTCGGCGTCGCGCCGGCCGGATTCGGCGGGACGACGCCAGGCATCGGCGACATCTGGATGCCGCTGGGCATGGCGACGCGCGTCGTGCCTGATTCCACATCGATGCCCGGCCGCGAGCGTCAGTTGCAGTTCGTCGGACGAATGAAGGACGGCGTCAGTCCCGCGCAGATTCAGGCGGCCGTGGCGAGCGTCGCTCAGCAGCGGCTCGCGGCGCAAGGGATCACCGGACGCGAGACCTGGGGCGAGATCTCGGGCGTCTCGCGGATCGAGCCGAGCCGCGGCGCGCAGTTCGGACTGATCGTCATGCTGATCCCGCTGCTCGTCCTCGTCACGGCGTGCCTGAATGCGTCGGCGCTCCTGCTCGCGCGCGGCGCGCGGCGCAGCCGGGAGCTCGCGATTCGTCTGGCGATCGGCGCGGGCCGCGGACGCGTCGTGCGCCAACTCGTGATCGAGAGCCTGCTGCTGGCGCTGATGGCCGCGGTCGTCGGGACGCTGATGGCGTCGTGGGGCTTGCAGATCGCCGGCCGCGCGTTCGCGATCCTGATGCCGATCGACACGGTCGTGCTGCTGACGACGCTCCTGGTGACGGCCGTCTGCGCCATCGCGTGCGGACTGGTGCCCGCGCTGCGCGTGACGTCGCGGGCGCCGCTTCGTGCGCTCGGCGCCGCGCACACGGACGCCGGCGGCACGCGATCGATTCCGAAGGGCCGCCCGCTGGTGGTCGTACAGGTCGCGCTCTCGATCGGCGTGCTGGCCACGGCGACGCAGCTCGTGGCGTTGGTGGCGTCGCAGGGCGGATCGGGAGGCACGCCTTCGGATCGGTTGCTCATGGCGTCGTTCGATCTCGATCAACTGCGATTCGAGCCCGAGGCGGCGGACCGGTTCTATGCGGCACTCGTCGACCGCGCCGGCCATCTGCCCGGCGTCGATCACGCAGGGCTTGCACGCCGCACGGCCGTCTGGACGTTTGGACGCGGCAAAGGCCCCGCGTCGCTCGTCGTCTGGCAGCCGGGCGAGCGCGCCGGCGGAGGAACCGTGGTCCTCGGCGGCTATGCCGGCGGCGATCTGTTCGACGCGCTGGGGCTGGCCGTGATCGAGGGCCGCGGGTTCCAGGCGGCGGATCGCCTCGGATTTCCGCGCGTCGCGATCGTGAATCAGGCGTACGGGCGAGAGATGCAGGGACCGGTGCTCGGCCGGACGCTGCGCGTTCACGGCTACGTCCAGCGCGCGAGGACGACCGGCGACGAGGCCTTCAAGGCCGGCCGTGACGTCCAGATCGTGGGGGTCATCCAATCGGCAGGCGAACCGTTCTACAGCCGCGATGGACAAGCCGTCCCGAAGATCTATCTGCCCGCGCCGCTTCAGGCGGAGCCGGCGCTCACGCTCTACGTCAGCACGCGTCGCGATGCCGAGACGCTGGCCGGCCCGCTCCGCGACCTCACACACGCGATCGATCCGCGCGTGCCCATCGTGGAGATGGGATCGCTCGTGACGTTCAACGAACAGCTGATGGGGCCGCTCGTGTGGATGACGCGTGCGGGGGCAGGGATGGGACTTCTGGCGATGCTGCTCACGGCGCTGGGCCTGTTGGCGGTCGTGTCCTACGCCGTGGCCGTGCGCGGCCGCGAGTTCGCGATCCGCATGGCGCTGGGATCGCAGCCGCGCGGTGTGCTGACCCTCGTGCTTCGGCAAGCGATGCGGATGGTGGCGATCGGATTCGTCGCCGGCGCCGGTCTCGCGCTGCTCGCGACGAAGCTGCTGCAGACGCAGTTCCGCGGCGCGCAGGGACTCGACGTCGCGGCATTTGCGGGCGCTGCGGCACTGCTGGTCGCGGTGATGCTCCTGGCCAGCGCCGTGCCCGCCATCCGCGCGGCGCGCGTCGATCCGGTCGCGGCGCTGAAGGAAGGGTAGAAAGGTGCTGGCGAGCGCATGAGCGCCAGTCTGTCTCGCCTGCGCGCGATGCTGCGGCGCTGGTTGCGCGGCACGCGCGAGTCAGAGCGTGCGCTCGACGAGGAGATCGCCTCGGTCCTGCAGCATGAGATCGACGCGCGTATCGCAGACGGCCTGTCGCCAGCCGAAGCCGCGCGCGTCGCCCGCGCGGCGTTCGGCCGCGTGGAGCCGATCAAGGAGCACGTGCGTGACGCGCGGACGGGCGCGTTCATCGAGAGCCTCGCGCGCGACGTGCGCTACGCGTGGCGCGGCATTCAGCGCTCGCCGGGATCGTCGCTCGCGGTCATCGGCAGTCTGGCGATCGGCCTCGCGGTGACTGTTGCGGTGACGGCCTTCATCCACGCGCTGATGGCCGGCGGCTATCCTGGCGTGACCGATCAGCAGAGACTCGTCGGTGTGCGCGTCATCCGGACCGCCAGCGGCGAGCCCACGGAATATGTGATGCGGTCGGAGGCGGACTACCTGGCGCTGCGCGCGGGACTCGACGGGCTTCAGGGACTGACAGCGTTCTCCGATGCGGCCGTGACGGTGGCCTTGCCGGAGCCTCGCGCACTCACGGCGTGTCTCGTCTCCGCGAACTATTTCGACGTGTTCGGCGCGCGGCCCATCCTGGGGCGCGCATTCGGCTCCGATGAGGATCGGCCGGAGCACGCCGCGGTCGCGGTGATCTCGTCTCGCGTCTGGCGCCAGGACTTCGCCGGCGATCCCGCCGTCATCGGGCGCATGATTCGCGTCGCGGACGCGTACGTGACGATCGTCGGCGTCGCACCCGAGGGCTTCGGCGGCACGACGCCGGGCCGCGTCGACATCTGGCTGCCATCGGCCATGGGCGATCGCGTGGCACCGGACTCCACGCTGCCGGGCCGCGAACGTGGCCTGACATTCGTTGGACGGCTGAAGGACGGCGTCAGCACAGAACAGATCCGCACGGCGGCCGAAACGATCGCGACGCAACGGCTTGCAACGGAGGGGATTGCCGGTCAGCGCGCGAGGGCGTCGACATCGGACGTCGCGTGGATCGATCGAACGGATCGATCGGACGTCATCCTGCCCATCATGCCGATCCCGCTGCTCGTCCTCACCATCGCCTGCGTGAACGCCTCCACGCTCCTCCTCGCTCGCGGCGCCCGTCGTCGTCACGAGATCACGATTCGTCTGGCAATTGGCGCCGGGCGAGGACGCGTCGTGCGTGGGCTCGTGGTCGAGAGCGGCGTGCTGGCGCTGCTCGCCGCGGCGGTCGGCCTGCTGCTGGCGTGGTGGACGACGCAGATCGTCGGTCGCGAGCTCTCGATCGCGATGCCCATCGACGCGACCGTGCTCGTCTCGACGCTGCTCGTTACGGCGATCTGCGCGATCGCCAGCGGTCTCGTGCCGGCTCTGCGTATCACGGCGCACGCGCCGCTCGGAGCGTGGCGCGGGCTCGACGCAGACACGGACGGTGGCCGCGGCGCATGGAGAGGCCGCTGGCTGATCGTCGCCCAGATCGCGCTATCGATCGGCGTGTTGGCGACGGTGACACAACTCGTGGCGTTGGTCGCATCGCAGCGCGGATCGGCGGGCACGCCTGCGGATCGACTGCTCATGGCGTCGTTCGATCTCGATCAGTTGCGATTCACGCCGGACTCAGCCGATCGGTTCTACGCGGAGCTTGCCGAGCGCGCATCGCGTCTGCCCAACGTGGAGCGCGTCGGGGTCGCTCACAAAACGGCCGTCTGGATCCTCGGCGGCCCTGTCACACCTGTCGTCGTCTGGCAGCCGGGCGCGACGGCGAAGGAATTGGCCTTGGTGCTCGGCGGGTACGCCGGCGCCGATCTATTTGGCGCCGTCGGTCTGCGGCTGCTTCAGGGACGCGCGTTCGTGCCGGCGGATCGCGACGGACCTCCGCGTGTCGCCGTCGTGAACGAAGCCTACGCGAAGCGGACGCAGGGACCCGTGCTGGGACGGACGCTTCGCGTCGGAGTCGCGGAACGGGATGGGCACATCGACGACGATGCGTTTGCGGCAGGTCGAGACGTGCGAATCGTCGGCGTCATCCAGTCCGCCAGCGATCCGCGCTACAGCCTGGATGGTAAGGACGGAAGCGTCGTTCCAAGAATCTACCTGCCGGCGCCGCTACGACCGGAGCCAGCGCTGACGCTCTATCTGCGCACGCGTACCAGCGCCGAGACAGTGGCCGCGCCCCTCCGCGAGCTCGTGCACGCGATCGATCCGCGCGTGCCGATCCTGGAGATCGGCTCGCTCGAGGCGTGGAACGCCCGTTCCAGGGGATGGGTGCCGTCACTGATGCGGGCCGCCACGGTCATGGGGCTTCTAGCGCTCGTGCTCACCGCCACGGGCCTGCTCGCCGTCGTCTCGTACGCCGTCTCACTCCGCACACGGGAGTTCGCGATCCGCATGGCCTTGGGTTCTCATCCACGCGGCGTGCTCGCGCTCGTGCTTCGGCAGGCGATGCGCATCGTGGCGATCGGCGTCGTCATCGGCGCCAGTCTAGCGTTGCTCGCGACGAAGCTGCTGCAGACGCAGTTCCGCGGCGTCCAGAGATTGGACATCACGGCATTCGCTGGATCCTGCGCCCTGTTGATTGTCGTGATGCTTCTGGCGAGCGCCGCGCCGGCGATTCGCGCGGCGCGTGTCGATCCGGTGGCGGCGTTGAAGGAAGGGTAGGGAACGCGCCTGGTGATCAGCTTTTAATTCATGGCGTGGGGGCCCACCCCACGCCTCTCGCCTGAACTGACGCTGCGCCCTCAGCGCTCGCGCTACGCGCTCGGCTTCGGGCTGTCTCGGTCGTCGGCAGGCAGCTTATTTCCGAATCACGCCCGGGCGTGCCGGGCGGCCACGGGGGGGCCGCCCCTACGATGCGGTTAGGCTGCGTCGTAAGCCGTAAGCCGTCCACCTTCGCCAAGCTACGGTGGACAAGTTAAGCCGTAAGCCGTAAGCCCCAAGCCCCACGCCTCAAGCCTCAAGCCTTCCGAATCACTCCTAAGACCTCATCCCGCTTCGCTTCCATCATCGCCTGCGTCTTGGCTTCGAGATTGAGTCGTAGCAGCGGCTCGGTGTTCGAGCCGCGGACGTTGAAGTGCCAGTCGGGGAACTCGGCGGAGAAGCCGTCGAGCTCGTAAGTGTGGCCGTCCTGGTACTTCGCCGCGAGATCCTTCAGGCGCGCGGCGACGACGTCGACGCCGCTGACGCGCGTGTTGATCTCGCCGGTGATGAAGTACTTCGCGCGCAGCGGCGCGAGCAGCTCGCGGAGCGTCATGTTGCGTCGCGACATCAG
>CAZNMF010000451.1:0-7742 GCA_964573795.1 uncultured Solibacteraceae bacterium | reverse complement strand
TGCGAGCGCATCCCGCCGGTCCAGTCGGCCGCGCTGCTGAACGCGTTCCTCACACGCATGACCGACGTCGTCTTCGAGCACGAGGGCACGCTCGACAAGTTCCTCGGCGACGCGCTGCTGGCCGTGTTCGGCGCGCCGTTCGATCAGCCGCAGCACCCGCTGCGCGCCGTGCAGGCGGCGATCGCGATGCGCAAGGCGCTGGCGGACATGAACCGCACGCAGGACGGCCCCAAGCTGCAGATGCGGATCGCGATCAACACGGGCATCGCGATCGCGGGGGACATCGGGTCGCCACGGCGGCGCGAGTTCACGGTGCTCGGCGACACGGTCAACACCGCGTCGCGCATCGAGGACGAGGTCGCCGGCCCCGGCGAGATCGTCATCTCCGGCACGACCCAGGCGCGCATCGGGACGAAGATCAAGGTCCGCCATCTGGGCGCGCGCATGCTGCGCGGGCGCACCACGCCGCTGGACATGTACGCCGTCGAAGACTGACGCCCCGTCGTTTCTTGACTCTCGCCACCCCGCGGCCTAGACTGCGGGATCTCTCCGGCGATCCGGCCGGACCATCCACATGGTCGGACAAAACATCGGCAAGTACCGCGTGCTGGACCGTGTGGGACGCGGCGGCATGGGGACGGTGTACCGTGCCATCGACGAGACCTTGCACCGCGAGGTCGCGATCAAGGTCCTCAACGCCGAGCTGAACGACCCCGAGGTCGCCAAGCGCTTCCGCGCCGAAGCCATCACGGTCGCGCGCCTCAGCCATCCCGGCATCGCCACGATCTACGAGCTCTTCCAGCACGAAGGGCAGTGGCTGATGGTGATGGAGTTCGTGCGCGGCGAGACGCTCGAGCGCATGGTCGAGCGGCTGGGGTCGCTGCCCGCCGATCGCGCGGCCGAGCTCTGCATGCAGAGCCTCGCCGCCCTTGCGCACGCGCACAGCATGGGCGTCGTGCACCGCGATCTGAAACCCGCGAACATCATGGTGACCGAATCGGGCGCCGTGAAGATCATGGACTTCGGCATCGCCCGCGTCGCCGGCACCGAGCACCTGACCAACGCCGGCTTCATGATGGGCACGCCCGCGTACATGGCGCCGGAGCAGGTGCTCGGCCACGAGATCGACGCGCGCGCCGACATCTACGCGATGGGCGTCGTCTTCTACCGGCTCGTCACCGGCCAGTTGCCGTTCAAGGGCGAGACGCCGTTCGCGATGGCGCAGGCGCAGGTCAACAACCCGCCGACGCCTGTGCGCACGGTGCGCGCCGATCTGCCGCCGTGGGTCGACGACGTGATGACGCGGTCGCTCGCGAAGAAGCCGGACGATCGCTTTCCGTCGGCCGTCGCGTTCCACGACGGCTTCGTGCGCTGCCTCTCGGGACAGCCCATCAACGTCGACTACAGCTCGTCGGCCCCGACGGGACTGATTTCCACGCCGCCGCGCGCGATGCCGACCGGTGCGACGGAACGTGCGGGCGTCGCGCCTGCGACGGGCGCGCCGAGCACGAGCGTTGCCGTGTCCGCGGCGATTCCCACCGACTACGCGTCCGTCGCGCCGACGATGGCCGGCACGCCGGTGGCGACCGAGCGGCCGTCGACCGGCGCCATTGCCGCAGGGGCCACCGCTGCCGCGCCAGCGGGTGCGCTGCAGGACGCGAACCTGACGAAGCCGGACGTGCCGTCTGCGGCCGCGCCTCGTGCGTCCGCCGCCTCGTCGCGCCCGTCCGGCGGCAAGAGCCGCGTGGGACTCATCGCGGCGGCCGTCGTGGTCATCGCTGCGCTGGCTGCCGGCGGACTGTTCTGGCGATGGCGTCACGCCGCCCCGCCGGCCGCGATCGATCAACCGGCAGCCGATACGTCCGCTGCGTCGCCGCCGGCGGATGGCTCGACGCCCAACCCGGCGACGGCGTCGGGCAGCGCTGCGCCAGGCACGAGCGCGATGGCTCCGGTCACGCCTCCGCCGGCGCCCGCAGCGGTTGCGCCGCCGGTCGCGACGCCTCCGCCCGCGCCGACTCCTGTGCCATCGGGAACGGCAGCGGGCAGTGCCGCGACCGCGACAGAAACGCCCGCCGCTCCGGCGCGAGGGACGCCGGCGGCTGCGGCAGGCGCGCGCGGCGGCACGGCCTCTGGGGCGCGCGGCGCGATTGACGACACGCAGGTCGCGTTCACCGACGTGCGGCAGTTCGTCGTGGTCAGCGGCAAGAAGACGCGCGACGAGGACGTGCTCGTCAGCTTCGTCGGCGGGCAAATCTCGGTGCTGCGCGAGAAGGACAGCTCGGCGATCGCGTCCTGGCCGTATCGCACCGTGCTCGGCGCGACGTACGTCAAGGCGCGCGATCCGCGATGGGACGCGGCGCTGGCCTCTCCTCCGGACGACATCGACGTCGGCGGCATCCTGCGCACCTCCAAACACTGGCTGGTGCTGCAGAACCGCGACGCGTACCTCATCCTTCGCCTCGCCGACTCCAACTACGCGCGGGTCCTCGAAGTCCTCGAAGCGCGAACCGGCCTCACGGTTGCGCGGCCCAATCCCGACGCCGACAAGAAGTAAGCGCGATGACTCGCGGCGCCAGGATCGTCGGCCGCGCCGGTGTCGCGCTCGCGGCCGCGCTGCTGCTCGCCGCGCGCGGCGACGCGCGCGTGGACGTGCCGCGCGCCGATCGCGAGGCGGTGACGGAAGCGGCCGTCCGCGGGCACATGGAGATGCTGGCCGGCGACGCGATGAACGGCCGTGCAAGCGGCTCGCACGACGAGTGGGTGGCCGCGACGTACGTCGCGGCGCAGCTTCGGCAGTGGGGGCTCGAGCCGCTTGGCGACGCCGGCGGCTTCGTGCGGACGATCGAGCTCGAGTCCGGACGGACGTGGAACGTGATGGCGGTCCTCCGCGGCCGCGATCCGCGCCGTGCGAGCGAGGTCGTCATGCTCAGCGCGCACCTCGACAATCTCGGCGTCCACGGCACGCGCGAGGACCGCATCTACAACGGCGCGGACGACGACGCGTCGGGCGTGACGGGCGTGCTGGAGATCGCGCACACGCTCGCGGCGCGCCGGCGTGCGCCGCGGAGCGTGCTGTTCGTCTGGTTCGGCAGCGAGGAGCGTGGCGGCCTCGGCGTGAAGGACTTCATCGACCATCCGCCCGTGCCGCTGACATCGATCGTCGCGAGCCTCGAGCTCGAGATGATCGGACGTCCGAATCCGGATCTGCCGCCGCGGACGGTCTGGCTCACCGGCTACGATCGCACGACGCTCGGGCCGGGGCTGGCGCGTCACGGTCTCCGTCTCGTCGCCGATCCCTATCCGTCACAACGGTTCTTCGAGCGGTCCGACAACTTTCCGCTCGCCCGCCGCGGCGTCGTCGCGCAGACGATCTCGACGTTCGGCCTGCAGCCGGAATATCACTCGCCCTCCGACGATCTCGCGCACATCGACTTCGCGCACCTGACCGCGACGATCCAGTCCCTGATCGCGCCAATCGAGTGGCTCAGCCACTCGTCGTTTACACCGATGTGGCAGGAAGGGAAGAGGCCGGAGGTAGACTCTAGATAAACTTCGAACTTCGAACTCTGAACTTCGAAATGGGACGTCGGCCCACGAACCCGGAACCCGAAACCCGAACCCAGAACCCGAACCCAAAACCGAGAACCCCGGAACCCCGGAACCTGATCACATGTCTACTGTCCCCGTCCTTGACTACATCCACGCCAACCGCGACCGTTTCATCGCCGAGTTGAAGGACTACCTCGCCATTCCGTCGATCAGCGCGCTGCCAGAGCACCAGGACGACGTGCGGAAGTGCGCGGAGTGGACGGCGGACGAGATGCGGCGGATCGGCCTGCAGAACGTGCGGCTGATGGAGACGCCCGGCCATCCGATCGTGTACGGCGACTGGCTGGGCGCGCCGGGCGCGCCGACGATCCTGTTCTACGGCCACTACGACGTGCAGCCGGTCGATCCCGTCGAGCTGTGGGAGTCGCCGCCGTTCGAGGCGACGATTCGCGACGGCGAGATCTACGCGCGCGGCGCGGCCGACGACAAGGGCCAGGTGTTCATGCACCTCAAGGCCATCGAGGCGCACCTCGACAAGACCGGCAAGCTGCCGATCAACATCCGCCTCGTGCTCGAGGGCGAAGAGGAAGTCGGCTCGATCAACCTCGACAACTTCATCCGCGCGAACAAGCCCCTGCTCCAGGCCGACGTCGTCGTCATCTCCGACTCCGCGATGTTCGATCGCGGCGTGCCGTCGATCTGCTACGCGCTGCGCGGCCTCGCGTACTTCCAGATCGACCTGCGCGGCACGACGAGCGACCTGCACTCCGGCGTCTTCGGCGGCGCCGTCGCGAACCCCGCGATGGTGCTCGCGCAGGTGCTCGCGCAGATCAAGGACAAGAGCGGCCGCATCAAGATTCCCGGCTTCTACGACGACGTGCTGCCGCTGTCGGACGAGGAGCGGGCGGCGTGGCAGTCGCTGCCGTTCAACGAGAAGAAGTACCGCAAGGACCTCGGCGCGCCGAAGCTCGCGGGCGAGCCGGGCTACAGCGTGCTCGAGCGCGTCTGGGCGCGTCCGACGTTCGAGGTCAACGGCCTGTTGAGCGGTTTCACCGGCGAAGGCGCGAAGACGGTGATTCCCGCCGTCGCCATGGCCAAGGTGAGCATGCGTCTCGTGCCGAATCAGGATCCCGATCGCATCGGCGAGTTGTTCGAGGCGTATCTGAAGAAGATCACGCCGAAGACCGTCGAGCTCACGCTGACGCGGATGCACGGCGGCAAGCCGTGGCTCGCCAGCTACGACAGCCCGTACGCGCGCGCGGCCGGCCGCGCCATCGAGCAGGGCTTCGGCAAGGTGCCGGTGTTCTGCCGCGAAGGCGGATCGATTCCGGTCGTCTCGACGTTCAAGGACGAGCTGAATCTGCCAGCCGTCCTCTTCGGCGTCGGCCTGCCGGACGAGAACGCGCACGCGCCCAACGAGCGTCTCGATCTCGGCAACTTCCACAACGGCATTCTGGCCTCCGCGATCCTCTACGAGGAGATGGCGCGCACGCAGAGCTGACCGCCGCATTACGAACTCGAACGTTCGCGCACATATCCGAAATCCCCGCGGCGCCGGCCGTGCGGGCGCGCGCACTCGTGCCGCGCGAGACCGTACGCAATTGCACGGCGGTCGCAACGGCTGCGACGAACGATCCGTGGTCGCGTGGCATCGAACCTGCAGCCCCGCATCGCGCGATGTCCAAACCCGGCGCATGGGAAGCGCTCCGCTCCCGTCTGGCGCGCGAGCAGACCATCCTCGTGTCGTTCGTGGTGTTGTACTGCGTGCTCGGCCACCTCGGCCTGGCGTTCAGCTACGGCCATCCTGCCGCCACGCTCATCTGGCCGTCCTCCGGGCTCGCGCTCGGCGCGTTGCTCACGCTCGGTTACCGGATCTGGCCCGCGATCTTCTGCGCCGCCGCCGTCGTCTACGCATCGATTCTCGGCCCGCTGCCGGCCGTGCTCCTGATGGCCGCGGGCCACACGCTCGAGAGCGTGCTCGCCGGCTATCTCGTCAACCGCTACGCCGATGGCCGCCATGCGCTGCAGAGCCCGGCGAACAGCTTCCGGTTCGCCGGCATCGCGCTGCTCGTCAGTACCGCGTCGGGCGCGACGGTCAACGCCGTCGGTCTGGTCGCGACCGGCAACGCCCCGGGCACGCAGTACGGCGCCATCTGGCTCGCGCTGAGTCAGGGCAGCTTCCTGGGCATGCTGCTCGTCACGCCGCTGGTCTTGCTGTTCAGCCAGGGCCGCGAGCGCTGGCGTCCGGCGCAGATCATCGAGGCGACGATCGTCTTCGTGGCGCTGCTGCTGACGGCGTTCATCGCCTTCTTCGAGTTTCCGATCCGGCTCAACGGATTCCCGAACGAGCTGCTGGTCATGCCCGTGCTGCTGTGGGTGGTCTTCCGCCTCGGCCGGCGCGCGGCCGCGTGCGCGCTGGCGATCGTCTCCGTGATCGTCGTGGCCGGCACGCTGAGCAACTACGGGCCGTTCATGCGCGACACGCCGTTCTCCTCGCTGTTGAACGTCGAGGTGTTCCTGGCCGGCCTCGCGGTCATGACGCTGTCGCTCGCCGCGCTCGCCTCGGAGTACAGCGTTGCGGAAGCGCAGCTGCGCGAGCTGGTCGTCACCGATCCGCTCACCGGCCTGCCGAACTATCGCCGTCTGCTCGAAGTGCTGCAGATGGAGATTGCGCGCGCCGATCGGCACAATCGCCAGTTCGCCGTCGTCTTCTTCGACATGGACGGCCTGAAGCGCATCAACGACGAGATGGGACACCTGGCCGGCAGCCGCGCCGTCTGCCGGTTTGCCGAGACGCTGCGCGCCGCCTGCCGCGAGACGGACACGCCCGCGCGATACGGCGGCGACGAGTTCGTCGCGGTGCTCTCGGACACGGATCTCGACGGTGCGAAGCTCGTCGTCAAGCGGACCAACGAACGGCTGGCCGAGGACACGGACCATCCACGGCTCGCCGTCAGCGCGGGCATTGCCGTGTACCCCCGCGACGGCGGCACGCCGACGACGCTGTTGAGCGCGGCCGATCGCGCGCTCTACGCGAACAAGGCCGACAAGGCCAACGCCCGGCGCCGCAGCGTGGTCGAAATCCGTGAATGGACCAACGCCGGCTGACACCGACAGAGCCGCGCGTCGGCCAGCGCGAAACGTCATGGTCCCGTCGCATCCGTCCCGACCCCGCCGCCGTTGCACGCGCTGACTGAGTTCGGCACGTCTGGCACACGACCTGCACGCTCCATCGCGCCCCCCGGGAAGTCAGAAGTCCGTCCATGCCCTCGAAACTGTCGCGTCATCCGGTCGTGCTCGCCGCGATTTTCGCCATCTACTTCGCGCTCGGCCAGGCGGGCCTCGCGGTTGGCGGCTTTGCGGGCGGGACGGTCGCGGTGTGGCCGCCGAGCGGCTTCGCGATCGCGGCGCTGATCGTCGTCGGCCGCCGAAGCTGGCCCGCCGTCTTCGCCGGCGCGCTGGCCGCGCTGCTGATTCCGACCGGCCACGTGATCGCGTCGACGATCTCCGCCGCGGGCTACGCGATCGAAGCGGTCGTCGGCGCGATGCTCGTGGACCGGTTCGCGCGCGGCGAGCGGGCGTTCCAGAGCGCGGGCACGATCTTCCGTTTCGTCGGCATTGCCGCCGTTGCGAGCACGCTGAGCGCGACGTGCGGCGCATTGTCGACGACGTGGCTGGCGCCGTCGCCCTGGCTGGACTTCGGCTACCGGTGGATCACCTGCTGGCTCGCGAGCCTCGCCGGCATTCTCGTCGTCGGACCGCTCGCCCTCGTTTGGGTGGCGGCCCCCAGCGAGCGGCCGCGCATCCTCGAAGTGCTCGAAGCCATCGCGATCCCCATCGTGCTCACCGGCGTCTGCCTCGTCGTGTTCGGCGGCAAGTTTCCGTCGGACGTGCAGAACTATCCGCTCGAGTTCCTCTGCGTGCCCGTGCTGATCTGGGCGGCGTTCCGTCAGGGCCGGCGCACCGTCGCGACGGCGATCACGATTCTCTCCGGCCTCGCGGTGTGGGGCACCGCACGCGGCTTCGGCCCCTTCGTCCACGACAGCCAGGGGGAAGCGCTCGTGCTCGTGCAGGCCTACGTGGGCGTGATGGCGACGATGGGCACGGTGCTCGCGGCCGTGGTGGCCGAGCACAAGCATGCGGAGCGGCAGCTGCGCGAGCTGGCGACGACCGATCCGCTCACCGGGCTGGCG
>CAZNMF010000450.1:0-9092 GCA_964573795.1 uncultured Solibacteraceae bacterium | reverse complement strand
CCGACGGCGAACGTGAGCCGCTCGGGCCAGTCGCGGCGCTCGGTCAGCAGGATCCGCCGGAACCACGCGAACCGCACCAGCATCGTCGCCAGGATGGCCGCGACGGCGATCTTGGCCATCAGCGTCAGCAGCAGGACTTCGTGCGGCATCGACGGCGCGGTCTGGGGCATCGGGGAACGTCGCGCTCTCTAAGATACCGGGTTTTGCGCGAAATCGGGTGTGTCGGGGCCGATCGGCGGCCGCGGCGGCGCCCGGCCGTCGCCCGCGTTTGCTATGATGACCGCATGATCCGTCCCTTCCTCACGGGCTTCGCGCTGACCTTCAAGCACATGTTCCGGAAGCCGATCACGGTCAACTATCCGGACGAGAAGGTCCCGATGTTCCCGAAGTACCGCGGCAAGCAGGTGCTGATGCGGGACGAGAACGGCCTCGAGAAGTGCGTCGCGTGCGGGCTTTGCGCCGTGGCCTGTCCGGCCGACGCGATCTACCTCGAGGCGGCGGAGAACGACGGCACCGTCCAGGCCGGGCCGCGCTACGCGTCCGTCTACCAGATCCACAAGACCCGCTGCATCTTCTGCGGCTACTGCGAAGAAGCGTGTCCGGTGTCGGCCATCTTCATGGGCAAGGACTACGAGCTGGCCGTCTACGACAAGAAGGACTTCATCTGGGACAAGCAGGACATGCTCGTCCCGGCGGCGACGACGGCCCCGGCCGCGCGCTGACGCGACGCCCCTATGACGGGGTTCCTCGACGCGCTCGATCGGCGCGTGCTCGTGTGCGACGGCGCCACGGGCACGATGCTCTACGCCAAGGGCGTCTTCGTCAACCGCTGCTTCGACGAGCTCAACCTCACCGATCCGGATCTCGTCGCCGACGTTCATCGCGAGTATCTGCTCGCGGGCGCCGACGTGATCGAGACCAACACGTTCGGCGCCAATCGCCTCAAGCTCGGCACCTTCGGCCTGGCCGATCAGACGTCTGACATCAACCGTGAGGGCGCGCGGCTCGCCAAGCGCGTGGCCGGCGATCGCGCGTGGGTCGCGGGCGCGATCGGACCGCTCGGCATCCGCATCGAGCCGTGGGGCCGTACGAGCGTCGGCGAGGCGGAAGACGTCTTCCGCGAGCAGGCGCGCGCGCTGGCCGACGGCGGCGTCGATCTGTTCATCCTGGAGACGTTCGGCGATCTCTCCGAGCTGCTGGCCGCGATTCGCGCGGTGCGCGCCGTGTCGACGCTGCCGATCGTCGCGCAGATGACGACGGGTGAGGACGGTCAGACGCTGGACGGCACGCCGCCGGAGCGTTTCGCGCCGGCGCTCGAAGCGGCGGGCGCCGACGTCATCGGCCTCAACTGCTCCGTCGGCCCGCCCGCGATGCTCGACACGATCGAGGCGATGGCGCGCATCTCGCCCGCGCGCCTCGCCGCGCAGCCGAACGCCGGCCGTCCGCGCGACGTCGACGGCCGCAACCTCTATCTGAGCTCGCCGGAGTACATGGCCAGCTACGCGCGGCGCTTCGTCGCGGCCGGCGTGCGGCTGGTCGGCGGCTGCTGCGGCACGACGCCTGAGCACACGCGGCAGATCGCGGCGGCGGTGCACGCGGCGTCGCCGGCCGTCCGTCACGCGCCGTCCGTGTCGGTCGCAGAGCCCGCGGCGGCAACGGCGCCTGCACCCGTGTCGCGGGCCGAGAAGTCGGCGCTCGCGCGTGCGCTGACCGCGCGCGACTTCGTCGTGCTCGTCGACATCAACGCCCCGCGCGGCCTCGATCTCGCCGCCGTCGCCGAACAGGCGCGCCGCTTCCGCGCGCTCGGCGCGGCGGCCATCAACATCCCCGACTATCCGCGCTCGGGCGCGCGCGTCAGCGCGCTGGCGCTCGCCGCGCTGATCGAGCAGGCCGGCGTCGAGACGCTGCTGCACTGCACGTGCCGCGATCGCACGCTGCTCGGCCTGCAGTCCGATCTCGTCGGCGCGCACGCGATGGGCGTGCGCAACGTGCTGCTGACGACGGGCAGTCCGGCGCGCACGGGCAACTATCCGGAGGCGGCGTCGACGTACGAGGTCGACGCGGTCGGGCTCATCAACGTCGCGTCACGTCTCAATCGCGGACAGGACGTCGCGGGGCAGCCGCTTGGCGCGGTGACGCGCTTCCACATCGGCGCGACGTTCAATCCGTTTCCCGCCGACGCTGACGCCGAGTGGCGCCGGCTCGCGCACAAGATCGAGGCGGGCGCCGAGTTTCTCGTCACGCCGCCCGTGTTCGATCTCGACGCCTTCGCGCCGATCGGCGCGCGGCTGCGCGACACGGGTCTGCCCGTGCTCGCCGGCGTCGCCGTCGTCGAGAGCGCGCGTCACGCGGAAGTCATCTCGAGCGAGGTCGTCGGCGCGCGGGCGCCGGAGGGGCTGCTCGACCGGCTGCGTCAGGCGGCGGATCAGGCCGTCGAGGCCGCCGCCGTGACCTCGGAGATCGTGGACGGGCTGCGAACGCGCGTCGATGGAGTAATGTTGACGTGGTTTCACGGGGGCTCGCGGACGGCCGAGCGCCAGCTCGAGTCGGTTCGTCTGCGCGTGCACGGCGCCGCCGCGGCGCGGGAAGGGAAGCAGACATGAGCGAGTCGAACGGCACGAGCCTGCGCGAGCACGCGCTGCTCTTCAGCCGGTTCCTGCGCAGCCCGCGGACGGTCGGCGCGCTGACGGCGAGCTCTCGCGCGCTGGCGGAGGCGATGGTCGACGGCGTCGCGCTCGATCGGCCGGGACGCATCGTCGAGCTCGGGCCGGGCACGGGCGCGTTCACCGGCGCGATCGTCGAGCGGCTCGGCGCCGAGACGCAGTTCCTCGCCGTCGACATCGATCCCGAGTTCGTGCGGCGGATCCGGCGGCGGTGGCCGCACGTCGAGTGCGTGTGCGCGTCGGCCGCGCAGCTGGCCGCGCTCGTCGCCGATCGCGGCATGGGGCCGATCGACCACATCGTCTCGGGCCTGCCGTTCGTCAGCCTGCCGCCGCAGATGACGAAGGAGATTCTCGCGAACGTCGTCCAGGTGCTGCGCCCCGGCGGCACGTTCGCGACGTTCCAGTACTTGCACGGGTACGGTCTGCCTCCGGCCGTCGCGTTCCGCCGCGGCATGACCGCGCAGATGGGCTCGGCACCCACCGTGCGCCTCGTGCTCCGCAACCTTCCCCCCGCGCTCGTGCTGACGTGGACGAAGGCAGGGGACACGAACTTCGAGCTTTGAACTTTGAAATACGACCGCCACGCCTCAGGCCTCAAGCCCCAAGCCCCAAGCCCCAAGCCCCAAGCCCGAGTCAGACTTCGTAAGCCGTAAGCCGTCCACCTTCGCCAAGGCTACGGTGGACAAGTAAGCCGTAAGCCCATGTCCTCGTCCTCCACTTCTTCCCCCCGTCTCCGTGGTGTCCGTGTCCTCGTGGCCGGCGCGGGACTTGCCGGGCTGTCGGCCGCGCATGCGCTCGAAGAGGACGGGGCGGACGTCACGATAGTCGAGGCGCGACAGCGCGTTGGCGGGCGCGTGTGGACGATTCGCGACGGGTTTGCGCACGGGCAGCACGCCGAAGGCGGCGCGGATCTGATCGAAGACGAGCAGGAGGCCGTAATCGCGCTCGCGCGGCAACTGCATCTGCCGACCGTGCGCATCCTGCGCGGCGGGTTCGGGTACTACGGCCGCACGGAGACCGGCCGGCTCGCGATCCAGTCCGGCCATCGCGCGTTCATGCTGATGGGACGGCACATCGCGCCGCTCATCCACGACTACACGCTCGCCGAGCAGCGCTGGGACAGCGCGATTGCGCGGCGCCTGGCGCGACAGTCCGTCGACGCCTGGCTGCGATCGCATCGTCTGCCCGCGTGGCTGCGCGATCGGTATCGCGGTCTGCGCGGGTTGTTTCTCGCGGACCCCGAAGATCTCTCCCTGCTCGCGCTCGTCGACTTCCTTGCGGCCGACCCGTGGGGCGGACAGCCCGACGGCGTGTTGCGCATTGCCTCCGGCAACGATCGGCTCGCGACGGTGTTGGCGGAACGATTGCGCGCGCGGATCGATCTCGGTGCCGTGCTTCGCCGCGTGACGCAGAAACGCGATCGCGTCGGCGCGACGATCGAGTCTGCGAGCGGCATCGCGGAGTGGCGGGGCGACTATCTGGTCTCGACGCTGCCGGCGAGCACGCTGCGCGACGTCTCGTTCGCGCCGGCGCTGCCGGACGCGCAGACGAGGGCGATTCGCGCGTTGCGCTACGGCGCGGCGACGCGCATGCTGCTGCAGTTCGAGGGCCGCTTCTGGGCGCGCCGCAGCCGGCCGCTGGCGTTCGCGTCGAGCGCGCCGCACGGCGCGGTGTGGGACGGCAACCAGCACCAGCGCGGTCCGGCCGGCATCCTCAGCCTGCTCGCCGGCGGCAGTGCGTCGCGCGAGCTCGCGGAGATCGCGCGACGTGGCGGCGCGGACGAAGTCGTCCGGCGCCTCTCGTGGCTCGGACGTCCGTCATCGCTCCTGCACAGTCGCGTCGTTCGTTGGGATCGCGACCCGTGGGCACGCGGCGGGTACGCGTATTTCGATCCGTCGTTCGACCCGCGATGGCGCGACGTGCTCGCGCAGCCCGCCGGCCGCGTCGTCTTCGCCGGCGAGCACACGAGCGTGCGCTGGCAGGGCTACATGAACGGCGCGATCCAGAGCGGCCAGCGCACGGCGGCCGAGATCGCGGCGATGCAAGGGGAATGACACTTGCTAACTTCGAACTTCGAACTTCGAACTTCGAACTTCGAGAAGATTCCCTCGTAAGCCGTAAGCCGTAAGCCGTAAGCCGTAAGCCGTAAGCCGTAAGCCGTAAGTCGTAAGCCTCCTACACCCCTGCCCCCGGCAGCACGACGCGATACAACCGATGTCCGTCATCGCTGTCGATCAGGGCGAGGGGAAGCGACGCCACGAAGTCGTGCAACGGCGTGGGCGTTGTTCGCATGTCGACGACGACGTAGCGCACGTTGGCGCTCTCGAAGAAGGCGATGAGCGCGTCGCGTGAGCGGCGGCGGACGTCCTCCTCGACGGGCTCGCCGGCCGAGAGCGCGAGCAGCGTATTCAGGGCCGGAGAGTCGCGGCACTGCGCGGTCAGCGCCGGCGACATGCGCGCGACGAAGCCGCCGACGATCGGCTTGCCGTGGATCGTCTGGTAGTAGAGCGACCGGCTGTCGAACAGGCCGCGTTCCCCGAAGCCGTCGCGCACGCCGAGTGGGATCTCGAGGACGCCGCCTGCGGGCATCGACGCGAGCGACACGTAGACGTGCGGGCGGTCGACGGCGAACAGCGGCAGCCGGAAGGGCAGCGCTTCGAGCAGCAGCAGGGCAACGACGAGGACACGCAGCCGGCGATCGCGCAGCGACGCGAGCGCCATCGCGACGAGCACGGCCAGCGACAGATAGACGATGACGATGGCGCGCCCCGGCATGCGGGCGTTGGCGGCGATCGGCACGAAGCGCAGCAGGAGCTCGGGAAGATAGAGGCCGGTGCGTGCGTCGAGCACGCGCAGGTCCGCGCCGAGCGCCCAGACGAAGAAGATCGCGGCGAGGATCGTCCACAGACGCGCGCGCGGACGCCGCCACCACGCGCGCCACGTCGCGGCGAGCAGCGCGATCGGCACGATGCCCAGCCACGTCACGCCTTCGATCGGATCGATCCCGACGGTCGCGTAGAACCGCTGGATCGCCGCGCCCCAGATCGGATGGAACGGATTGCCGAGCACGAGCGTCGCGAGGTCGACGCCCTCGGGCCCGCTTCGCCAGAAATAGGTTTGCGAGACGTAGTCTCCGTGCCGCCAGAGCGACACGCCGCCGAAGAGCAACGGCAACGTTCCCGCGATGAACACGGCGGCGGTCGCGGCCAGCAGGCGCGCGTCGCGACGGATGCGTGGCCGCGGGGCCAGCGAGAGGCGCACCGACGGCCGCAGACGCCGCCAGAGCCAGATCGCGAAGAGCAGCCACGCCGTCGTCCGGATGTTGTAGCCCGTCGTCGCCGAGATGCGCGTGTGGCCGATCGTGATCACGCCTCCGCCGGTGATCGCGATGCCAATCGCGATCGTCGCGAGCGCGAGCGCCGCACCGATCAGCAACCGGTCGACGAGCCCCCTCGTCCCCTGGTCCCTTGGTCCCTTCGTCCCCTGGTCCCTTGGTCCCTTCGTCCCCGAATCCCTTCGTCCCCTGGTCCCCGCAGTCTTCCATGTCGCGCGGAGCCAGCGATAGGCGAGCACGCACGTCGCGAAGACGCACGCGAACAGCGCGTAGTAATAGTCGGTGTACGCGACGAGCACGGCCGCTGCGCCCGCGGCGACGGCGGCCGTCGTCTGCCGCCGGCCGAGCGCGCGCAGCCACAGCCACGCGAACAGCGGCAGGCCCCACGCCGCGATCAGATTGAAATGGCCGTCGAGATGCGCTTCGAAATACGGCGCACAGGCGAACAGCGCGCCGGCGGCGAGCGCGCCCAGGCGCGATCGCGTGAGGTCGTACGCCAGCAGGTACGTGAAGAACCCGTTGGCGGCCATCGACGCGATGATCACGACGTTCTGCGCGCCGACGAGGGAGAGGCGCGAGAGCAGCGTCGCGCCGGCGAACGCCTCGAGGGCCGTGTGCGTGTTGAGCAGCAGGCTCGTGCCGAACGGCCAGAAGAGCGCGTCGGTGTGAAAGATCGGCGATCCGGTTGCGAGCGCGCGTCGCATCCACCAGAAGTTCCAGACGAACGTCAGGTTGTCGCCGGCGCCCGTGCCCGGCACGTGCGTCGCGAGCCGCGCCGCCAGCGGCCAGGTGAACCACACCGCCAGCGCGGTAAACGCGAGCGCGGCGAGCGCGTGCGCGGCCAACGCGCGCGGACGGGATGTTCGCGATGTGGACATAGCACAGCCCTTGCGGCAAACGCCGACAGTCGCCATCCGAGATGGCGGCTCGTGTACGAACGTGTCATGCGAGCGGGCTGGCTATCGCTCGACTGGTCGAACGGCCTCCTGCTGGCGAGGAGGCGCGGGGGAGCACAGGGACGATAGCACGGGGCTTCCTAAACTTCGAACTTTGAACTTCGAACTTCGAAACGGGCTACCGGCTCGCCCCCAAGCCCCAAGCCCCAAGCCCAAGCCCCGTCAGACCATCCCGCGAATGATGTCCGCCGCGGCTTCGGCGCCGCTCGCCGCCATGTGCTCGGGCGGCGGCGGCTGTGCGACGAGCGCGTCGAGCGACGCGCGCCACGTGCCGGCGAACAGCGCGTCCTGGCTGATGAAACGCGAGCGGACGTAGCGCGGGAGCGCGGCGACGAGGACGTCGTACTCGCGGAAAGCGCCGCGTGACGTGTAGAGCATCGCCGTGCCCGTCGAGATGCACTCGGCGATGATGCCGAAGCCGGGCTTGGTGACCACGACGTCGGCGGCGGCGACGAGATCCTCGTAGCGGAAGGCGCTCGTCAGGAACGCCGCTTCGTCAATCGTGCGCACGTGCGGCAGCGACTGGATGCGCGGCCCCGACACGCGATCGGTCGTCACGATCGTCCACGCGTCGCGGCAATCGACATCCGCCAGATCCAGACTCGGCAGGCCGTAACCGCCGAACGAGAGCAGCGCGACGCGTCCGCCGGCAGGCAATCCGAAATGCGCGCGCGTGGCCTCGCGCGCGTGCGTCGCGCGGCGGGCGATGAGCGGGAGCGGCTGGACGCGCGAGAAGATCTCGAATCCGCCCGAGAACGGCAGCTCGAGCGCGAGCGTCGCGTGACGATAGCTGTCGCGAATCATCTGCAGCGCAGTCGCGCCGCCGGGCAGAAAACCGTCGTGCGTCTCGTAGATCCAGTCCCAGGTGAAATTGCCGAGCGCGATCGACGGCACGCCGAGCCGCGCGGCCGCCGCGAAGGCGAGCGGCGGGATGTCGCCGACGATCAGCCGCACGTCCTCGCCGGCGAGCCGTCGTGCTTCCTCGTCGACGCGATCGGCATACGTCCGGTAGAAATCGACGGCTGCGCGCACGGTGGCCGGATCGTCGTGCGTGACGCTCGTCGCCTGCACGATGCCGGTGTCGCAGGCGCCCGGCAGCAGCGTGTAGGGCACGCGGAGCGTGCGTACGAGGAGGTCCGGGTTGACCGCCGTGCGAAGCAGCACGCGGTGCGGGAACGACGGCCCGAGCGCGTTGATGACCTCGACGTCGCGCGACGCGTGGCCGAACCCGTGACCCGAGATGTAGAAGACGACCGACGCCACGCGCAAATCCCCAGTGCTACGATGCTGCATGCCTCTTCACGAGCGAGACTACTTTACCGAGAAACCCGAGACGAAGCCGATGTCGCTCGCCTGTCCGCAGTGCCGGCATCGGGACGACTATCAGATCAAGTGGGTGCGCCGCACGAAGAAGAGCCCGATGCCGAACGGCGGCGAGCGCGCCAAGTACGACAAGCTGCGCGACCATCTCTATCGCGTCGACGACATGGTCACCTGCACGCGCTGCCGCCGCCGCTTCGAGATCCCGTCGCACCAGTCGATGGTGTTTCTCTGATCGACGTCTTCGTCGCCGGCGCCGGGCCGGCCGGATCGGTCGCCGCGCTCCTGTTCGCTCGTGCCGGGGCGCGCGTGCTGATCGTCGATCGCGAGCGATTCCCGCGCGAGGCTGTCTGCGCCGGCTTCGTCAGCGCCGCCGCGCTCGTTCGTCTTGCCTCGCTCGATCTCGACGATGGCCCGCTCGCGCGCGCGCCGGTCATTCGCGACGCGTCCGTGACGACGACGCGGGCGCAGGTGTCGGCGTGCGACACCGAGGTGTACGGACGTGTGGTGGCGCGACGCGAGCTCGACGCGTGGCTGCTCGATCACGCGGTCCGCGCTGGGGCGCACTTCGAATCTGGCGTCACGGTGACCGCGCCGCTCGTCGACACCGCACGTCCAGGCGGCCTCGTGCGCGGCGCGATCTTTCGATCCGCGTCCGGCGTGGAGACGCGAATGCCGGCGACGCTCGTCATCGCGGCCGACGGCGCGCGCTCGACGCTGGCCGGAAAGATTGGCCTCGGCAGCGTCGCGTCGCGCGGCCGGTGGGCGGCGGCGGTGGACGCCGCGCGCATGCCGGACGCGCCGACACGTCTCGACGTG
>CAZNMF010000449.1:0-3734 GCA_964573795.1 uncultured Solibacteraceae bacterium | reverse complement strand
TCCTCGTCGCTGAGCTCGCCGCCCGTGCGGCCATCCGCGCCGTACACGAAAATCGGGTCGTAGCCGAATCCGTGCGTGCCGCGGGGCGACGGGGCGATCTCGCCGTCGACGCGCCCCTCGCATTCGTAGACGACGTGCGCGTCGCCGGGCGCGGGCGCGGCGAAGGCGAGCGCGGCGACGAAGTGCGCCGTCCACGGCCGCGCGTGCGGCGCGAGCTCGCGATAGAGATTGACGAACTTGTCCACGTACGTCGCGCCGGGATAGCGCGCGCTCAGGACGCCGGGACGTCCGCCAATCGCGTCGATCGACAGCCCCGAGTCCTCGGCCACCGTCGGCAGGCCCGTGGCTGACGCGTAGGCCAGCGCTTTCAGGCGTGCATTCTCGGCAAACGTCGCGCCGGTCTCGTCGGGCTCCGGCACGGACGGCACGTCGGCGAGCGTGCGCCAGTCGATGGGGACGCCGTCGAGCGCGCGCCGAATCTCTCGAATCTTTCCGGGGTTGGTCGTGGCAATCAGGACGACCGGCCAGCGTGACGAGGGCATGCGGAAAACTCACTATAATCCGTCCGGGGCCGTCCCTCATTCCGGAGGCATCAACATGGCTCGGCAGAGCAGGGCGCGCGCGTGGCTGTTGACGTCCGCGTGCGTCGGCGCATTGGCGATCGGCGCATCGGCGCAGGAGATGGCGCGCGCGGTGTCGCGCGCCGTCGTCACGCCGGACGATCCGATCTTCGCGGTGCAGGATCCGTCCCCGCAGGAGCCGGAGACGCCCGCGCCGTCGCCGCCCGCGACACCGGCGCCGGCACAAGGCGGCGGGGAGGGCCAGAGCGCGCCGCCGGCGCCGGGGCGCGGCCGCGGCTTCTTCCAGCGCACGTACGCGCAGCTCCTCGCCGAGGGCAAGACCGACGACGGCGTCTTCAAGGTGCACCGCATCGGCGACAACATCTACTTCGAGATCCCGAAGGCGGAGCTCGGCAAGGACTTCCTCTGGGTCACGCAGATCAAGCGGACGTCGCTCGGCGCGGGCTACGGCGGACAGGCGGTCGCCAATCGCGTCGTGCGCTGGGAGCAGCACAACACGCGGCTCTTCCTGAAGGTCGTCGACTACGACGTCACGGCCGATCCCGCGACGCCGATCGCGCAGGCCGTCGCCGACGCGAACAATCCGTCGATCGTCCGCGGCTTCACCGTCGTCGTCTCGAGCCCGGCCGGCGATCCGGTCGTCGACGTGACGAGCCTGTTCCTCGGCGAGATCACCGAGTTCTCGGCGCGCCAGAACCTCGGCGCGCGCGGCATGGATCAGTCGCGCTCGTACATCGAGAAGGTCGTCTCGTTCCCGCAGAACGTGAACGTGCAGGTGACGCAGACCTATACGGCCGGGGCCGGCGCCGGTGGCGACGCGGGCGGACGAGGCCGCGGCGGCATGCGCGGCAGCAGCGCGACGGTCGTGCTGTTCCACAGCGTGATCAAGCTGCCGGCGCAGCCGATGACGCCGCGTCTGTTCGACTCGCGCGTCGGCTACTTCACCGACGCGCTCTATGACTACGGGCGGAACGAGCCGAAAGCCGTCGAGCGCGTGTTCATCAACCGCTACCGGCTGGAGAAGAAGGATCCGTCCGCGCCAATCTCGGATCCGGTGAAGCCGATCGTCTACTACGTCGATCCCGCGACGCCGACGAAGCTCGTGCCGTGGGTCAAGAAGGCGATCGAGGACTGGCAGCCGGCGTTCGAGGCCGCGGGATTCAGCCACGCGATCGTCGCGAAGGACGCCCCGACGAAAGAAGACGATCCGGACTGGGATCCCGAGGACGTCCGGTACTCCGTCATTCGCTGGCTGCCGTCGACGACGGAGAACGCGTCGGGGCCGCACGTGTCCGATCCGCGCAGCGGCGAGATCATCGAGGCAGACATCCAGCTCTACCACAACGTCCAGAACCTCGCGGCGCTGTGGTACTTCACGCAGGCCGCCGCGGTCGACCCGCGCGCGCGGACGCTGCCGCTGCCCGACGACCTCATGGGCCGGCTCGTCGAGTTCGTCGTCGCGCACGAGATCGGCCACACGCTCGGCCTGCGTCACAACATGAAGGCCAGCTCGCTGTACACGATCGAGCAGATCCGCGACAAGGACTTCGTCAAGGCCAACGGGCACACGGCGAGCATCATGGACTACGCGCGGATGAACTACGTCGCGCAGCCGGAAGACGGCATCGCGCCCGACGATCTCATCCCGAAGATTGGGGCGTACGATCGCTTCGCGATTCGTTGGGGGTATGCGCCGGTGCGTGACGCGGTGACGGCCGATGCGGAGCGAACGGAGCTGGATCGCTGGGCGCGCGAGCAGGAGTCGAATCCGGCGCTGCGCTTCATGACGTCGGAAGAGATCGAGAGCAACCCGTATCCGTTCGACCCGGGCGAACAGCGCGAAGCGGTCGGTGACGCCGATCCGGTGCGCGCCACCGAGCTGGGGCTGAAGAACCTGCAGCGCGTGGCTGGCCTGCTGATCCCCGCCACCGCGCGTGCGACCGAGCCGTATGACGACTTGTCCGAGGCCTACGCGCGCGTCGTCGCGCAATGGCGGCTCGAGCTGGGCCACGTCGCGGCGCTCGTCGGCGGGCTGAGCTCGCGCGAGCTCTACGCCGGACAGCGGGGCGTCCGGTTCACCGCCGTGCCGAAGGCCCGGCAGGCCGCGGCCGTGCGGTTCCTGCTCGACCACGGCTTCTCGACGCCGTCGTTCCTCGTGCAGGCGGATCTGCTGCGCCGCATCGAGCCGTCGGGGATCGTCACGCGGCTCTGGGTGGCCCAGACGTCGCTGATGAACGCGCTGCTGCAGAGCTCGCGGCTCGATCGCCTCGTCGAACAGGCCGCGCTCGATCCGGCGGCGTACTCGCCGCTGCAGTTCCTCGGCGACGTGCGCGCCGGGATCTGGCGCGATCTGGCCACGCCGGCCAAGCCGGTCGACCTCTATCGCCGCAACGTACAGCGCGGGTATCTCCAGACGATCGACAACCGGCTGAATGGCCCGATCGCGCCGTCCGACGAAGTCCGCGCGCTCTTGCGCGGCGAGCTGCGCGTCGTCGATCAGCAGATTGCGCGCGCGCTGCCCGCGGTCACCGACGTGGCGACTCGACGTCATTTGCAGGACGCGCGCGAAGCGATCGCGGCCTCGCTCGATCCACGCGCGATGCGCGTGCGCGGCGGCGCAGGCGGCGGAGGCCGCGGAGGCGGCTTCGGCAGTGACGACGAGCCCTCGACCGCGCGCGCGGCGACGGTGACATCAGGACGCTTCGATTTCGATCACGATCCGTTCGCGCTGGCGGGCGAGGGGTGCTGGGAAGAACGATGACATCGGGTCATCTGGCTATCGGATCATCGGGACATCGGAAGTTGGCGACGCAGATGACCGATAGCCCGATGAGCCGATGATCGCCGTCAGTATTTGAGAATCTTGCCCACGACCTCGCGCTGGCGGGCGATGAGCGTGGCGATGCCGGTGTCGGCCAGGGCGAGCAGCGCGTCGAGCTCGGCGCGGTTGAACGGCTGCGCTTCGGCCGTGCCCTGGACCTCGATGAACCGGCCGTCGGACGTCTTGACGATGTTCATGTCGACGTCGGCGCGGGAGTCTTCTTCGTACGCGAGATCGAGCATGGGCGTGCCGCCGATGACGCCGACGCTCGTCGCCGCCACGTAGTCGGTGACCGGCACGCGGGGCAGCTGACCCTTCTCGCGGACGCGCTC
>CAZNMF010000448.1:0-1582 GCA_964573795.1 uncultured Solibacteraceae bacterium | reverse complement strand
TCGATTCTCGGCAAGACGGATTTCGATCTCTATCCGCCGGAGCTCGCGTCGAAGTACCGCGCCGACGATCGGCACGTCATGGACTCCGGCGAGACGTCGGCGATCTTCGAGACGCACCAGTCCGCCGCGGGCAAGACGTTCATCCAGGTCGTCAAGACGCCGCTCCGCGACGAGCGCGGCGCGGTCGTCGGCGTGCAGTGCGTGTTCTGGGACGGCACCGAGCGCGGCGTCATCGAAGAGCAGCTGCACCTCGAGCGCGAGCTGCTGCGCGCGATGCTCGACACGAGCCCGGACAGCATCTATTTCAAGGACGAGCACTCGCGCTTCCTCAAGGCGAGCCGGTCGCTCGCCGAGCGCGTCGGCCTGTCCGATCCGGCGAAGATGATCGGCCGGACGGACGCCGACTTCTTCGGTCCCGAGCACGCGTCGACCGCGCTCTTCGACGAGCAGCGCATCATCCGCGGCGGATCGCCCGTGATCGCGAAGACCGAGCGCGAGCTGCGCCTCGACGGCCAGGAGCGCTGGGTCACGACGACGAAGATGCCGCTGCGGGACAAGTCGGGCGTCATCGTCGGCACGTTCGGGCTGTCGCGCGACATCACCGAGCTCAAGCGCGCCGAGGCCGCGATCGAGGCGCGCACGGCCGAGCTGCACCGCAGCCTCGCGCGCTACAAGATGCTGGTCGAGAGCACGCATGCCGTGCCGTGGGAGATGGACGGCGCGTCCCTGACGCTGTCCTACATCTCGCCGCAGGCGGCGCGCGTCTTCGGCTGGGACGCCGAGGCGCTGCTCGGCGGCACGTCGTTCCTCGACCTCGTCTTCGAGGACGACCGCACGCACGTGCGCGCGCAGGTCGAGGCGCTCGTCGAGACGCAGGAGCCCGATCGCAGCCTCGCGCTCGATTTTCGCGTGCACGCGTCCGGCGGCCGGCTCGGGTACGCGCGGTGTGTCATGACCGTGCACCGGGACGAGCGCGACGAGCCGCCGATCGTCCGCGGCGTCATGCTCGACATCACCGAGCAGAAGAAGCTCGAGGCGGGCCTGCACCAGTCGCAGAAGCTCGAGTCGATCGGCCGCCTCGCCGCCGGCGTCGCGCACGAGATCAACACGCCCGTGCAGTTCGTCAGCGACAGCGTGCACTTCGTGCAGGACGCGATGGCGGACCTGTCGTCGCTCATCGGCCGCTACCAGATCGTGCAGCGGTCGGTGCTCGACGGCCGGCCGTCGATGGAGGCGGCGCAGGAGGCATCGGAGGCGGAAGCCGCGGCGGACCTCGACTATCTGATGGAGAACGTGCCGAAGGCGCTGGACCGGTCGCTCGAGGGCCTCGATCGCGTCGCGACGATCGTGCGGTCGATGAAGGAGTTCGCGCACCCGGATCAGAAGGAGATGACGTCGGTCGATCTCAACCAGGCGATCCAGAGCACGCTCGTCATCGCGAGGAACGAGTACAAGTACGTCGCGGACGTCGAGGTCGACTTCGGCGATCTGCCGCTCGTCACCTGCCACGGCGGCGACGTCAACCAGGCCGTGCTCAACATCATCGTCAACGCTGCGCACGCGATTGGCGACGTCGTCAAGG
>CAZNMF010000447.1:0-1636 GCA_964573795.1 uncultured Solibacteraceae bacterium | reverse complement strand
CATTGCCCGAGCCGCCCGCCGATCCGGCGTCGATCGCGCCGCGCAAATCGACCGTCACCTTTCCAGTGGTGGCGTTGGTCGAGCTGCCTTCGATGTGGATGCCATCCTTGGCGGCCGTAATGCCGGCGTACGCGTCGACCGTCGTCTTGCCCGTGCCGTTGGTGACCACGATGCCCTGGCCCGTGCTGGCCGTGATGGCGCCGCCGTCGCCGCCCACCAGCGGATCGTCGCCCTCGCTGTCCTGATAGATGTCGGCCGCCTTGGTGGCGATGGTGACATTGCCGTTGGACGTGGTGACGTTGACGCCATCGGTCTTGGCATCGAGCGTATCGCCCAGCGTCACGTTGATGGCGGCGCGCGCCACCCCATCTTCGCCGCCGCGCGAGTTGATCAGGACGCCTGCGCCGCCCGCGAACACCGAGCCGTTCGTGTAGCCGGTGGTATCGATCTCTCCACCGTCCTCGGTGGTCACCGTGATGTTGGAATCTGCCGCCGCCGTGCTGGCAACGTCGCCGGCGTCCGTGTCGTCGCCGGTGAAGCCGCCGATCTGGATGCCGTTGCCGCCGCTCTTCATGTAGCCGGCGCTGGTGATCGTGATGGCGCCGTCGATGCCTGTGTTGGAATTCGTGCCGCCGACATTCTGGCCGACGATGATGCCTGTTCCGCTCGAGTAGAAGTTCACGCCCGACTGGATGGCGATGTCGACGATGCCGCCGCTGCCCGCGCTGTCCTTGCCGGTGAGCGCGAGGATGCCCGCGCCGCCGTTGTTCTCGTTCTCGCTGCCGACGTTTGCGCCGACATTGATGCCGATCTTGCCGGTGTACGACTTCGCCCATATGGCGGATTGCGTGCCGCCGCTGAGGTCGATCGTGCCGTTCGGCGCCGTCGCGATATCGATTTCGCCGGCGTAGGTCTGCACGGAGATGCCGTTCGCCTGGCTGATAATGCCGCCCGACGTCGTGTTCCCGTAGTTGCGGACCGTCACCTTGCCGGTGCTGCCCGAGTTCAGCTCCTCGACGTGGATGCCATCCTTGCCGACGTTGAGGCCGCCGTTGCTGGTGACGTTGATTGCGGACGCGTTGGCGCCGGTGGACTTCACAACGATGCCATCGCCGTTCGTCGCGGAGATCGTGTCGTGGCTCTCGACCGTGACCACGCCGGTGACGCTGCTGACGTTGATGCCGGTGCCGCCCGTGCCGTTGGCCGTAACGGTGCCGCCGGCCTGGGTCGTGACGCTCACGGTGCCCGAGCCGCTGTTGACCTTGATGCCGCTGGCGTTGCTCGAGTTCGCGATGATCGCGGCGCTGGCATCGACCACGGTTTCGCCGGTTCCCGTAGTGATGTCGATACCGTCCCCATGAGAGGACGTGATCTTGCCGCCGTAGATGCCGGCATTAGCGTTCGCGTTGTCGGGATCAGCCGCCAGCGTCGTCACCTGCACGTCGCCGTTCGTGGCGTTGACGTTCACGCCATCGCCGTAAGAGGCGACGCTGTCGCCAAGTTCGATGTCGGTTAGCGCCCGGAAGCCGCTCGTGTCGCCGCCGCGCGTGACGACATGGACGCCGTACGAGCTGGCGCCCGCGCCGGTAATATCCGTGTTGATCGCGCCGCCATCCTCGGTGGTGATCGTGATGTT
>CAZNMF010000446.1:0-4856 GCA_964573795.1 uncultured Solibacteraceae bacterium | reverse complement strand
GGATTTCCGCCTGCAGGGACCGGTGGTTCGCCTTGGCCGCCGCCTTGAGCTGTGTCAGGACGTCGTCATCGAGGTCGCGAACCAGGACATCGGGCATGGCTATCCTCGACCGGATGGTATCACAGTGATATCGCGTCGGCCCTTGTGTCGGCGGTGCGAAGGGATTACGTCGTCGGCCGCGGCAATATGTTCGCGGATCTTGGACATTCCCGGCCGGCGTTGGCGAAGGCCGAGCTCGCAGGCGCGGGTGCTGGTCGCCTGAGTCCCGTCAGCTCACGGCTCGTCGTCAGTGCGCTTCCATCGGCATCTGAAGCTCAGACTCGCTGGTGACACCGAATCGTCGAAAGCCCTCGTACGACAAGGTCGTGCGATTCGACAACGCGAGCACCGGCGGCCCGCCCTTCGGCTCACGATAGTGGGAGTACTGATTCAGCACGATGCGGCGCGGCACACCGATACCGAAGTCGCTCGTCGTGTAGTCCTTGTCGATGCGGGCCCACACGAAGGACGTTCCCAGCGTCCTGTGGCGGACGGTGAATTCTTCTTCGGATCTCCACAACTGGCCAGTTGCCGCGTCGAGCCACAGCTTGCCACGAATCAGCATCGATTGCGGTACGAAGGCGCCGGGCAGTCGGATACCGAAACTGCCGGGGCGTGGTGTGGTCTGCTGGTAGCGCAGCACGACGACGGTATGGCCATCGATGGATTCCTCGCCGAGCGACTCGAATTGGAACAGATCGCGCCAGGTCTTGATCCAGCTAGCCTGATTCGTCGTGAAGCCGACCCAGTGCATTCCGAACTCATAGCGCGTTGATTCGTTGTTGATGCGCTCCAACTCTTTCTCGACGGAACTCTCGGCCGCCGCGGCGGTCAACAACTCGATCGCGCGACGCTCGCGCTTCTTGACGATCGCTCCATCCACGCTGAGCACGTCCCGATACTCGGCTGTCGCGTCGGCACGGGACGAACTGTAGAGAATGAAGTCGGAGACGATCTGCCGGCCTCTGATGCGTGTGCCGCGGTCGTCGAACTCTTCGACGCTCTTCGTCTCTCGCGCGACAAGATCACGGAAGGTGCGCTCATACACATCCGCGGCCGCAAGGAACTTCGCGACCATGACATCGGCGGTGGCGGGCCCGTCCGGCGATGTCGCTTGACGTGCCGCCGTGCTGCCGGAACCGACGCAGACGCAAACGGCCAGGCCAACTGACGCGACCGCGCGGAGCGCAGGCACACGCAACCTGTCGGGCACGTCATGACTCGGCATGGGCCGAATAATACCCGACGTCATCGTCGCCGGGGGCACGTGTGCGGCGTGTAGAATGTCGCGCATTCACTCAGGAACCTTGCCCGTGCCGAACTCCTCCCGATCGCCGCGCCTTCGCATCCCGATCGTCCTGATGACCCTGCTGGCCGTCGCGCCGCTCGCGTCGCCCGCATCGGCCCAGACACCTGACACCGTCGTCGATGCCATCGTCCAGCAGTATCGCGAGTCGATCGTGCTGTCGACCGACGGGACCGAGGCGAGCGACGTCACGTCAATCGTCAAGGTCAACACCGAGGCGGGCGTCCAGCAGCGCGGGACGCTGACCATTCCGTACCAGCGTGATACCGGCGCGCTCGAGGTGCGCTACGTGCGCGTGCGCAAGGCCGACGGATCGGTCGTCGACACGCCGGTCGATACCGCCATCGACCAGCCGGCGGACATCACCCGTGAGGCGCCGGCGTTCACGGACCTGTACGAGCGGCACATCAACGTGCGCGGGCTGAGCGTCGGCGACATCATCGAGTTCGCCTATCACCGCGATCAGCGGCCGCTATTCGAGCGGCATTTCGCCGGTGAAGACGAGTGGCTGATCGGCCAGGCCGTCGAAGACGGCGAGATCACGTTGACGGCGCCCGTGTCGATGCCGCTTTCCGTCAAGACGACCGGCGCGCAACCGATCGTGACGACGGCCGGACGCCAGCGCGTCTACCGGTGGACGATCAGACATCCGTCAGCGTGGACGCTGAAGGACATCCAGGCGCTCGTCCGCGAGCGGAAGACGCGTCGTCCCGCCGTGGAAATCACGTCGTTCCGCACGTGGGACGAGGTCGGTAGCGCCGTTCGCGCATTGTGGCGCGACCGCGCGGCGATCACGCCGGAGATTCGCGCGAAGGCCGAGGCGCTGACGAACGATCGCCAGACCGAGGCGGAGAAGATCGCGGCGATCTACGGCTTCGTCGCCAATGACGTCCGTTACGTCGAGATCGCCTTCGGCATCGGCCGCTATCAGCCGCATGCGGCGGGCGATGTCTTGACCAACGGCTTCGGCGACTGCAAGGACAAGCACGTGCTGCTCGAGGCGATGCTGAAGGCGATCGGAGTCGAGGCCAGTCCGATCTTCGTCGCGCCTGGTGAGTCGATCGACACAGACGTCCCGTCTCCCGTGCAATTCACCCACGTCGTCACGCTCGCGCAGATGGCGGACGGACCGTTGTGGATGGACGCCACGCTGCCGCACGCCGCGCCGGGCTATCTGGTGCCGCAGGAGCGCGATCGTCAGGGCCTGCGAGTGACCGCGGTTGACGCCACGCTGCTGCGCACGATTGCCGATCCCCCACAACCGACGGTGTCGCGGTTCGTCGCGAACGGCCGGCTCGGTGCGGATGGCACGTTGACGGCTCACATCGAGGAGACGTACTCGGGCGACCTCGCCTATCTCAGCAGACTCGTCTGGCTGAACGTGCCGCAAGACCGAGCGGACGAAGCCAGGCAGGCCGTGCTGAAGGCGGCCGGAATGTCCGGCCAGCCCTCCGAGTGGGCCATGCCGGACCTCCAGGATCCCACCAAACCCTTCCGGGCCACTTATACGTTGACGGCGAAGGACTATTGGGCCAGCGGCGTTGCCGCCGTGTTGCCGACGATCTCGGGGCTGCCGGAGGCGACCGCCGGGGAGCCGGTCGACTTGGAGACGGCGGTTCGAACGGAGAGCACGAGCACGATCGAGCTGCCGGCAGGCTACGACGCGTCGTTCGTCAATCAGCCGCCACGGGACAAGTCCGACAAACGGGATTTTGGGAGCTACACGTACCATCTCACGCTGGATGGCGCACGTTTCGTCGCCACGCGCGCATTCGAAATCACCGGCGCGGAAGTGCCTGCCGATCGCGTCGACGAGTACACGGCGCTCCGCGCGATGGCGACGGCGTCGTTGCCCGTGTTGACCCTGCGCGAGGCGTGGCCGTGGACTTCCGTCTCGACGCCGCGGTTCACGAATCCGGCGGGCAAGAATCCGGCCGCCGCGCAACTCGTGGCACAGGCGGTGCGCAGCAATCCGACGCTGGCCGCTGCGCTGCTGCGAAACGCCCTGGAGATCGAGCCGGATCATCCGTCCGCGTGGAGCCTCCTCGGCGAGCAGTTGATGTACACGGGCCGCATCGCGGACGGCGAGGCGGCGTTGCGGAAAGCGCTGACCATCGCACCGTCGACTGATGCGTACAAGCGCATGGGCGTCGCGTTGGCCGGTCAGCAACGATGGGCTGCCGCCGAGCAGGCGTTCCGCGACGGCATCGCGAAGTATCCGGACGATCGCGACATGCCAGCGCTCCTCGGCGAGACGCTCCTCAACGCCGGGAGGCCGGCCGACGCCGTCGTCGTCCTTCAGGCGGAAGCCGCGCGCCGGCCGCGCAGCTCGCGGCTGCAGTCCGCGCTCGGACGCGCGTGGCTGCGCAGCGGGCAGATCGACCGGGGCGTTACCGCCCTTCACGAATCGGTCATGCTCGAGCCCGGACCGAACATCTGGGCGATCGCCGCCAGTGAGCTCGCGGATGCCGGACGCGATCTCGATACCGCGCAGCACTACGCGGAGCAGGCCGTGCAGCGGACCATTGCCGAGAACGCGACGGCCGAATTCGCCAAGCTACCGCAGTACGCGGGCAATGCGGCAGTGCGGCTGGCGTTCTATTTCGAGGCGCTCGGCCGCGTGCTGGTGAAGCAGCACGACGACGATCGCGCGCAGGAGTACTGCCGTGCGTCGTGGGAGCTCGCGTTTCGGTGGAGAGCCGCGAAGTGTCTTGGCGACATCGCCGCCGTGCGCAAGGACGCCGCGGCGGTCGATCGGTATCGGGCCTTCGTCCGTAACCTGCCTCGTTCGTACATGCCGGCTGGAATATTCGATGCCGGACCCGGCATCAAGCCCACGATTCCCACGCCGCCGCGGAAGCCAAGGCCAACTACGACGCGTTCATGGCGCGCGACAAGCTGCAGACGTTCGATCTGACGCGTCCCTCGGGCGCGCGTGGGGCGGGCCGCGTCGAGTTGCTGACGGGCGCCGACGGTCGCGTGCGCGAGGTGCGGATGTCGCAGGCGCCGCGCGAGTTCGAATCGATGGTGCCGCAACTGCTCAATCTCAAAGTGGGTCCCGTTCTGCCGGAGCAGGCGCAGGCCGTCCTTCTTCGGTACGGCCTCATCAACTGTCCCGATCCCTCGGCGCCGAAGCCTGTCGTGACGACAACGGTGCAGGGCACGTCTGGAGAGACGCCGGAATCCGTCCAACGTGCGAAGCAGTTGCGAGCGGAGACGCAGGCCATCGCCTCGTCCGGATGCCGGTTGATGATGCAGTGAGCGGGCCTACTTCCGCTCCTTTGCCCGCTCGATCAGCTCCGCCATCGTCGTCGTATCGGCGTCCCCGCGCTCGCGCATCGCGCGGACGAGGCCCTCACGTTCCGCGTCCGTCTTGTTCTGGTTGAGCTTCCACTTGCCCAGCAGCCGCGTGATCGTGAGCTCGAAGCCGACGATGCCTTTGAGCAAGGCGTCGATGTAGTCGGACGGCGCGTCGGAGACGGACCACGGCCCGGCCTGCGCGGCCTCGTGC
>CAZNMF010000445.1:0-3854 GCA_964573795.1 uncultured Solibacteraceae bacterium | reverse complement strand
GGTGCCGCCGCTGCGCGAGCGCGGCGACGAGATCCTGCCGCTCGTCGAGTTCTTCCTGATGAAGTACGGCGCGCGGTACGGGCGGCCGGCGACGCGGCCCTCCGCGCGACTGCGCGACGCGCTGCTCGCCTACGACTGGCCAGGCAACATCCGCGAGCTCGAGAACGTCCTCAAGCGGTTCGTGATCCTGCAGGACGAGGGGCTGGTGCTCGCCGAGCTCGAGCGCCCGCGCGCGCGGCACGACGCGCTCGACGTCGCGCCGCTTGCGGCCGCGGTCCCTCCGCCGCCGGCTGCGCCGGTCGCCGACGTCGACGATCGCCTCCCGGAGCCGCTGCCGGCCACGCCGCCGCTCCAGCCGCCGGCCGCGGGTCAGATGGAAAGCCTGACGGATCTCGCACGCCGCGCGGCGATGCTCGCCGAACGGCAGGCGATCGAGCACGCGCTCGATCGCTTCCGCTGGAATCGCCGGCGCGCGGCCGAGCAGCTTGGCGTCAGCTACAAGACGCTGCTGAACAAGATGAAGGAGTGCGGCATCAGCGGCCCCGCCGCGTGAGCGCACACGGCGCCGCGCGCGGTCATCCGCGCGGCACCGACAGCTCGAACACCGTGCGGCCGTCGGCGCTGCGGACGCGGATGTGCCCGGCGTGCGCCTGGGCGATCTGCTGCGCGATGAAGAGCCCGAGGCCGAGCCCGTTGCCGCGGCCCGCAGGCTGGACGACGCCGCCGAACGGCTCGAACAGCCGAGGCAGGCGCTCGCGCTCGATCGTGCCTTCGTTCTCGACCGACAGCGTCACGACGTCCGGCCGCGAGCCGTCGAGCCTGACGCTCACCGGCGCGGCCGCGTCGCCGTGCACGAGCGCGTTGCCTAGGAGATTCGACGCGACCTGCGCGATGCGGTCGGGATCCCACCGTCCGTTGAGATCGCCGTCGTGCTCGACGACGATCGTGCGTTGCGGAAACGCCGTCTGGTGCTCCTGGACGACGCGCTGCACGAGGCGGCCGGCGTCGGCGCGCTGGCGCGCGATCGGAATGCCGCCGGCCAGTCGCGCCCGCGCGACGTCGAGCATGTCCGCAATCATCCGGTTCATGCGGCGCCCGCTCGAGCCGATGCGGGCCGCGACATCGCACACGACCGGGTCGTTCGATCGCTGCTCCAGCAGGCTGGCGCCGGTGAGGATCGCGCTGAGCGGCGCGCGCAAGTCGTGGCCGAGCACCGCCGTGAACAGCTCGTTCAACCGCAGCGTCTCGGTGCGCGCGCGCAGGTCCTCCTGGAGCTGGCGCCGATGGCGATACAGCTCGAAGAACACCTCGGCCTTGTTCGCGAGCACGTGGGGCTCGATCGGCTTGTGCAGGAAGTCGACGGCGCCCGCGTCGTAGCCCTTGAACACGCGGTGCTGATCGCGCGCGCCGGCCGTGACGAAGACGAGCGGCACGTGCCGCGTGCGCTCGCTGCCCCGCATCAGCTCCGCCAGCTCGAAGCCGTCCATCTCGGGCATCTGCACGTCGACGATGGCCAGCGCGATGTCGTGACGCAGGAGCAGATCCAGCGCTTCGACGCCCGAGCGCGCGGTCAGCACCTCGACGTCGTCGCGGCGCAGCAGTGCCGCCAGCGCGATCAGGTTCTCTTCGAGATCGTCGACGAGCAGGCACGTGACCGGCCGCCGCACGGATGGAGATGGAACGTCGGACATAGACGGGCCTCAGGCTACGGGCCACAGGCTACGGGCTACTTGTCCGCCGTGCCTTCGGCGAAGGCGGATGGGCGACGAACATCATATGGGCGCCCTTGCGGCCGCACGGCGCGTCACGGCTGCGCGGACCGGGCGCCTACAAGGGGCGCCCTGCGATGCGACGGGCTATTTTGAGCGTCACGCCTCCCAAGCCTTCCTTCCTTACAACCTCCCCAGCACATCCGCGATCCCTTCGAGCGGCAGCACGAGATCGACGGGGCCGAGCGCGAGCGCGGCTTCGACCATCATCGGGACGCGCGCCGTCCGCGGATCCTGAACGATCGTCCACCCGCCGGCGCGTCGTACGGCCGCCAGGCCGGCGGCGCCATCGTCGCTGCCGCCGGTCAACAGAACGGCGAGCGTCCGCTCGCCGTAGACGTCGGCCGCCGCCTCGAAGAGCACGTCCACCGACGGGCGGGAGAAGTGCACGAGCTCGTCGACCGAGAGCGCCAGCGACCGCGCCTCGTCGACGAGCAGATGATAGTCGGCCGGCGCGATGTACACGGTGCCCGGCTCGACCGGATCCTTGTCCTGCGCCTCGCGCACCGGCACGGCGCAGTGCGGCCGAAAGACGTCGGCCAGCACGCTGCGGCGATCGCGCGGCAGGTGCAGGACGATCAGGACGGCGGCCCGCAGCGTCGGCGGGAGAGCCCGCAACAGCACGATCAGCGCCTCCACGCCGCCGGCCGACGCGCCGATGACGATCAGATCGATCGCGCCGCCCGGCGGCATCGCGCCGGTCATGCCGACTCCCGCTTGCGGAAGATGCGATCGTCGCGCGCGACGTCCTCGAACGCGTCGGCGTGCGGCGAGAAGCGGATCGACTCCTTCGCCCCGATGCCGAGATAGCCCCGCCGGCAGAGCGCCTCGCGGAACAGGCCGACGGCGCGATCCTGAAGCGCGCGATTGAAATAGATGAGCACGTTCCGGCACGAGACGAGCTGCACCTCGGCGAAGACGCTGTCGGTGGCGAGGCTGTGATCGGAGAAGACGATGTGCTGGCGCAGCGCGCGGTCGAAGACCGCGCGGCCGTACGCCGCGGTGTAGTAGTCGGACAACGACGAGTGCCCGCCCGCGCGCGCGTGGTTGGCGGTGAACGTCTGGATGCGCTCGACGTCGTACACGCCCGCCTCCGCCCGCTGCAGCGTGTGCGGGTTGATGTCGGTCGCGTAGATGATCGTCCGCGCCAACAGCCCTTCCTCCTGCAGCAGGATCGCCATCGAGTACGCCTCCTCGCCGGTGCTGCAGCCGGCGACCCAGATCTTCAGCGACGGATAGGTCCGCAGCACCGGAATCACGCTCGCGCGCAGCGACCGGAAGTACGACGGGTCGCGGAACATCTCGCTCACCGGCACCGTGAGCACGTCGAGCAGGTGCGGAAACGCCGCCGGATCGTGCAGGACGCGATCCTGCAGCTGCGAGAGCGTCTCGCAGTGGAACAGCGTCAGCGCCGCCCGCGCGCGCCGCCGCAGCGACGCCATGGCGTAGCCGCGGAAGTCGTAGTGGTACTTCAAGTAGATCGCGTCGAGCAGCAGGCCCAGCTCGATCTCGAAGTCCTTGGACGTCACCGGCGGCCTCGCCTACTTCGGCATCCAGACGCGCACGAGCGACAGCAGCTTCTCCACCTCGAGCGGCTTGGCCATGTAGTCGTTGGCCCCGGCCGCCAGGCACTTCTCCTGATCGTCCTTCATCGCCTTCGCGGTCAGCGCGATGATCGGCAGCGATTTCCACTCGGGACGCCGGCGGATCTCGCGCATGGCCGTCAGGCCGTCCATCTCCGGCATCATGACGTCCATCAGCACGAGATCGAGCCGCGGCGCGCCCGGCGCCTGGTGGCGCTCCAGCGCGTCGAGCGCTTCGCGCCCGTTGCGCGCGATCTCGATCGCCACGCCCTTCGGCTCGAGAATGCTGGACACCGCGAAGATGTTCCGCGCGTCGTCCTCCACCAGCAGGATGCGGCGGTTCTCGAGCGCGGCTTCGCGGTCGCGCGCGACCTTGAGCATGCGCTGGCGATCGGGCGGCAGCGTGGACTCGACCTGGTGCAGGAACAGCGTCACCTCGTCGAGCAGCCGCTCGGGCGATCGCGCGTCCTTGATGATGATCGACTTGGAGAACCGGCTCAGC
>CAZNMF010000444.1:0-4762 GCA_964573795.1 uncultured Solibacteraceae bacterium | reverse complement strand
CGAGATCTACATCCCGCCCGGCCCGCGCCTCGGCAACGTCGTCGTCGAGGCGAACGGCCTTCGCAAGGGCTACGGCGATCAGCTGTTGATCGACGATCTCGACTTCACGCTGCCGCCCGGGGGCATCGTCGGCGTCATCGGCCCGAACGGCGCGGGCAAGACGACGCTGTTCCGCATGCTGGTGGGACAGGAGGCGCCGGATGCGGGGACGCTGAAGGTCGGTGACACCGTGCAGATCGGCTACGTCGATCAGTCGCGCGAGTCGCTGTCGGCCGATCGCACGGTGTTCGACGAGATCACCGGCGGCGAGGACGAGCTGGTGCTCGGCAAGCGCAAGATCAACGGCCGCGCGTACGTGTCGTGGTTCAACTTCAAGGGCCGCGATCAGCAGCGCAAGGTGGGGTCGCTGTCCGGCGGCGAGCGCAACCGGCTGCACCTCGCGAAGCTGCTGCAGAAGGGGTGCAACCTGCTGCTGCTCGACGAGCCGACCAACGACCTCGACGTCGACACGCTCCGCGCGCTGGAAGAGGCGCTGCTCGATTTCGCCGGCTGCGCCGTCGTCATCTCGCACGACCGCTGGTTCCTCGATCGCATCGCGACGCACATTCTCGCGTTCGAGGGCGACAGCCATGTCGAGTGGTTCGCGGGCAACTTCCAGGACTACGAGCTCGACAAGAAGCGCCGCCTCGGCGCGGACGCCGACCAGCCGCATCGGATCAAATATAGAAAGTTGACACGGTAGAAACACGACAGAAGAGGATCAGGTTCTGAGGTTCTCCGTTCTCGGTTCTGGGTTCGGTGCGTGACAGTAAGAACCGAGAACGAGAACGGAGAACCCAGAACCGAGAACCTGGAACCTGATCTGGTGTTTGCCTACCCCCAGGAATTCCTCGACGCCCTCGCCGGTCTCGGTCTGGCGCCGACGTCCGGCACGCCGCCGTCGCTTGTCCGCGGCGCGTTGAACGACCTGTATCGCTACGAGCTCCGGACGGCGCGCGACCGCCTGCGCGCCGGCGCGTTCGAGAAGTCGACCTATCTCGATCTCGTCGTCGCGCTGCGCAAGAAGTACTGGCTGCTGACGCTGCCGATGCCCGCGTGGGACAAGATCTGCAGCGAAGGCGCCTGAAGGCGGCGCCGGGCCTACACGGGCTGCAGGTTGCGAACCCGGGCGGCCACGGGGCGCCGCCCCGGCGTCACGGCCGCGAGGCCCACGCCAGAAGACGATCGCGATACGCGTCGACTCGCGCGGCCTCGTCTGCGGCTCGATCGCGCGTCTCGCCGGGATCGGCGCAGACGTCGAACAGCTTCGATCGCGACGCGTCCGTCTCGAACAGGTACTTCCAGCAGCCGTCGCGCAGCCCCAGCCATCCGCGCGCGTAGTCCGTGAAGAACAGCGCCATGCGGCCGCCGGGCGCGAGGATGGATCGTCCGTCCTCGCCGGTCGACGCGGCATCGTCGCCGACCAGATCGCGAATCGTCACGCCGACGTCGATGAGGCTGGCGACGATCGGCAGGCGCGTCTGCTCGTGAATCAGCCACGGCAGCGCAACGACGAACGGCACGCGGACGTTCTCGTCGTAGATGAACAGCGTGTGGCCGGCGTTGTTGGGATGCTGGCCGAACGCTTCGCCATGATCGCCGACGACCACGAGCATCGTCGAGCGATCGAGGCCACGCCTGCGAAGGCCGTCCAGCAGGCGCGCCAGCGCGCGGTCGGCGTCGTAGAGCGCGTTCTTGTACGCGTCGATCTCGTGCGTGCCGGCGAACGGTCCCGGCGCAGACGAGGCGTACGGATGATGGCCGGCGACGGGCAGATAGGCCGCAAAGAACGGCGACGCGTCGTCGACCTCGTCGATCCAGCCGAGCAGGCGATCGACGGTCGCCGTCTCGTCGACGCCGAAGCTCGACTCGACGTTTCCGCCGATCGCGCCCGCATCCTCGAGCGCGTCGAAGCCCCTGCCTCGAATCAGCTCCGCCATGCCGAGGTAGCCGAAGCGGCCCGAATGAAAGAGCGCCGTCCGATAGCCGCGCGCCGAGAGCGACTGCGCGATCGACGTGCACGGCAGCGTTGCATGGCGCTCTGCCGGCACGTCGAAGATTGGAAACCGTCCGCACAGCGTGGCGTAGAGCCCTTTGACGCTTTCCGGATAGGCCGTGTACGCAGCGTCGACGACGAGCGAGTGCTGAGAGAGCGAGGTCAGCGTCGGCATCGGATCGTCGGACGCGCCATAGATTTTCAAGTACTGCGCGGCCGTCGATTCGAGCACGACGAGGATGACGTTGCGGCCGCGCGCGGCGCCGGACAAGGCTTGGGGCATTGCTTGTCCGCCGTAGCCTTGGCGAAGGCGAAGGGCCTGGGCTGAGCGGTCGAACGGGCTGCGGCGCCAGTCGGTGGCCGCGCCGGCGACGGCGGCGTGCGAGGGACGAGCGCGCGGCAAGAGCGCGGTGATCGCATTGCGATCGAAGCCGTTCGTGTCGACGTGCACCGCGGCGAGCCGGCCCGTTGCGACGACCAGGACGCTCGCGACGAGGAATGCGGCGCTCGCTCGGCGCGTGGCGAGCCGTCGCGTGAGCCGCGACACGACGACGCCCGCGACCAGCACGATGGCGATGCGGGCGACGTTGCCGGCGGTGAGATCGTGTCGAATCGAGTCGGCAAGCGCGCCGCCAGCCGCGTGCATCATCGTCCACGTCAGCGGCGATCCGAGCACGCGCGCGATCGGGACGTTGATCGCGACATAGACGACGAAGACGGTCCAGCTCGTCCATACGAGCCATCGCGGTCGCAGCGTCATCGCCACGCCGGCGACGATCAGGGCGACCGCGGCGTCCTGCCAGAGGAACGCGACGAACGCGGCGCCTGACGTCAGAAGGGGCGCGATGCCGATCGCCAGGATCTTGGCGAGCAGCAGGACGGTCCACGCGCTCGCGCCGAGACGGACGCCGATCGACTCACGCGGCGTCGCGACGGATGACATTGACGCGCTTCAGGAGCAGCGGCGACACCACGACGGATCGGCCGCGCGGGTGCCACAGCCAGTCGTGCACGACGACGATGGGCGCCGGAGGGTGCGCGTAGACGCGATCGCGATCGCCGTTGAAGGCGAGCGGCACGACGAGGAGATCGGCGGCGGGATCGAGCGCCGACGTCCCGCCGAAGACGCCATGTCGCAAGACCACGCGATCGTCGAGAAACGGCGCGGCGGTCGCGAGATGGGCCGCGTCGGCGTCGATCACGGTGATGTCGGCTGCGGGAAACAGCCGTCGGAGCACGATCGCCGTGCGCGGAAAGATGCCGCCGCCGACGATGATGATGCGGCGGATGTCGACGGTGGCGTCGAGCGCCGTGCGAAGGGCGCGTGCGTGCACGCGCACGACGAAGGCCCGCAGTCGCGGCGAGCGAAGGACGATCGATTCCAGCGCGTCCAGCCAGCGGACGGACGCGCTGGCCTCCATCCAGCGAAGCACCGGCGGCCACGCGCTGGCGGCCGCGTCGCGACGTCCGATCGCCGGCAGCCGCGTCCAGTGCTCGCCGGGCCGTCCATGATGCTCGACGTGATAGCCGTCGTTGAAAAGGAGCAGGTTGTAGAGCCGTCCGTAGTGGCTCGTCGTCCCGCGCGCGTGCTCGAAATGGCCCTGAAGCTGACACAGCGCCAGCCCGAGCAGCCATCCGGGCAGATAGACGAAGACGAAGCCGCGCGGCGAGACGAGCGCGATCGTCGTCCAGAGCGCGAGCACGAGCACCAGCTCGCCGACCATCGGACGCGTCCATCGCCACGTCCGCCGCGCGCGCGCCTCCGACCGCGCCGGCCGCGCATCTTCCGCGTGATGCGCGAGATGACGGGCGCGCCACAAGTGTTGCGGCACGCCCATCAGCAGCGTCAGATACGCCGAGAACGCCGCGTTCGCGCGCCGCGATCGGAAGAACGGGGCGTGGATGAAGTTGTGCGCGACCGTGTTCGCCGTCCACCAGAGGCCGATCGCGACGACTGGCATCGACGGCATCGTCACCAGCAGCAGGCCGTACGCGGCTGCCAGCGCGACCAGCCAGAGATCGGCGCGCGACTGTCGCAGCACGCGTACGGCCGGCATCGTCGTCACCGGCCCGCGCTCGCCTTCAGGGCGGAGACGAGCGTCGGATATGCGCTGTTGGGACCGACCTTGATGACGCCGACGTTCGTCGCGTACGTGTCCGGCGCGGATGGCGCCTCGCCGGCGTCACGCACGCGCGGCACGTTGGCCCAGCGCGCGCCGAAGCCGACGACGTCGCCGGTGCCGGCGACCGATCGCAGATCGTTCCACTCGGCCTTGCACGCGCGCTCCTGATTCGGCGCGCATTGAAGCAACAGATAGCCCTTTCGCGGGCTCGCGTACGCCTCTTCCGGCTTGTAGTCGCCCGCGGGCGGCCTGATCGCCACGGCGAACACGCCCCATACCTGCGCTGCGTCCTGGCCCGCGATTGTCGTCGTCGCGACGCGCTCGATCGCGGCGTAGACGCCGATCGGATCGCTCGCGCGCACGGGCGTGAGCGGCGCGGCGGCCGCGATCACGGCGCCGGCCAGCAGCCATCGAGAGAAGGTCTTCGTCATTGCGCGTCTCCTTTGTCCGTCCGCCACGGTTGTCTCCACGTGCGCCACCACGACGCCGTGCCCAGTCCCAGCTCGTCCCACCACGCGTCGCGCATTTCGCGTGCGCCGGCGACGATGCCGTCGCGCGTCACGCCCTTCGGCGGCGGCACGAACGACGCGAGGCGATCGAAGAC
>CAZNMF010000443.1:0-3131 GCA_964573795.1 uncultured Solibacteraceae bacterium | reverse complement strand
GCCGAGATCGATGCGGTCGCCGTCGGCCACCGCCTTCGCGCGCACACCGGACGAGGACGTCAGCCCCTTCGGCAGATAGATGGTCTTGTCGCCGAACTGCGCGAGCCCGCCGATCTGCCCGTCGTCGTCGCTCGTCGCGATGACCTCGATCGGACGCGATCCCGCGAGACGCGTGACGAACGCGGCGAGCCCGGGCGTGCCGCTGCCCGTGCCCACGAGCAGCGCCTTCGTCGAGCCGACGATGAGGAAGATCGACTGATTGGCGTAGTCGCGAATCAGATAGATCGTGCTCGCCATGCGATCGACGGCCGCGTAGCGTCCGGTGGACGCCACGGGCGCCGACGGCCCGGGGATGACGATGGCGTGGTACTTCGTCCGATCGCCCGTGCTCGCAAGCACGCCGCCCGGATACAGATTGGCGAACGTGTAGACGACGCTCGCCGAATCGATCGTCGCGATGGCGGCGCGGGGCCCGACGGTGCGGTACGGCTCGCCGACGATCGTCCCGTCGAGAATCGCATCGGCGACGCGCACCTGATCGTCGACGTAGCCGTTGTCCAGCGGCCGGCCGTTGATCGGCGGTTTGCCGCGCGCGCCCTGCTTGATCTGATAGAAGTGCGCGGGCAGCACGTCGACGCGATCGTACGGCCGCAGCACGTCCTGCAGATGGTGCACGGACGCGGCGTATTGCGTCATCAACCCGAAGTGCGCCCAGACGTACGCGGACCCGATCGCGTCGCCGGTCGCGATCATGCGATTCTCGCGATCGAGATAGCCGGTCGAGCCGGGCGTGTGCGCGTGGATGTCGACGGCGACGAGCGTGCGCCCGCCGAGATCGATCTGGCCCACGGCGTGTCCGTCGCCGTGCGCCGACGCGCCGCCGCCCTCCTTGATCGGCACGTAGTTGGCGGGCGCGTTACGCGGCCAGTCGAGATCCGGGAAGTAGATCGTCCGATCGCTCATCAGACCGTTCTTGCCCGTGTGATCGCCGTGGCTGTGGGTGTTGGCGACGACGAAGTCGAGCGGGCGCGCGCGGACGCGTCCGTCGTTCTCGTGGCCGAGCAGGTGGCGCACGACGGTCTTCAGATCGGTCTGACCCGGCACGTCCGCCGTGTTCTGCGCCGTGTCCACGAGCAATGCCCGCTCGTTCCCCTCGAACAGGTACATCGTCGATCCCTGCGCCGTCGCGCCGTTGGCGTTCGGCAGGTAGTTCTCGATGCGCCACGTCCGCTGCCCTCGTGCGTTGGTCGCGAGCAGATACGCCGTGTATGCGCCCCATGGGTTCGGCGTTGCGAATCCATTTCCTGTCGCCATGCCGTCCTCGCCGAACGACTCGCGCAGGAAGCCGGGGACCAGGCGGTCGTACTCGACGCGCGGCCGCGTCGGCGTCTGACCCGCGAGCGACGCGACGACGCAGACGAGGACGACGACGACACTGGCCGTTCGATGTGCGGATTGTTGGTGGCTCATGGCGAAGGCGGCTGGATTCTACCAGCACGACCACCGCCGCCGTGGCTCCTGTGGCTCGCCGAAGCCTTGCGCGAAGGCGAACGGTTCGGCCCTCTGCGCATCGCCCGCAGACTGCGGACCGCAGCCCGCAGCCCGAAATGTGCCTTTCGTCCAACGATGTGCGCGCAATCCAACAGTAAAACGTTCGTGCGATCCGCGTCGCGGGTGTAGGATGCGTCCACCGCCGTCTGTCCGCGTTTTGTCTCACACGACTCGGCACGGCGATCTGTCGGTGAGGTGAAGGCTCATGCGTCAAGACGTTCACGACGTCGTCGTCATCGGATCGGGTGCCGGCGGCGGCACGGTCACGAAGGTGCTCGCCGATCTCGGCGTGCGGGTGCTGCTCATGGAAGCCGGCCCGATGGTCACGATGGACGATTTCAAGAATCTGGCGAGCCCGCTGGACTACTGGCATCGCGGCGCCGGCGCGGCGGCCGAGTGGTACACGACCAATCAGGGACAGCCCTTTCAGCAGCCCAACGTCGTCTTCGCGCCGAACCTGACCGACGAGCCGTACACGGTGGCGCCGGGCAGCCAGTTCCGCTGGGGACGATCGCGCTGCATCGGCGGCCGCACGAACCACTACTCGCGCGTGCAGCTGCGCTACTCGGACTACGACTTCAAGAACAAGTCGATGAAGGGCGTGGGCTTCGACTGGCCGATCGGCTATTCCGATCTGGCGCCGTACTACGACAAGGCGGAGCGCCTCATCGGCGTGACCGGCAAGCGTGAAGGGCTGTCGACGGCACCCGACGGCATCTTCCAGACGCCGGCGCCGTTCAAGCCGCACGAGCATCTCGTCTATCGCGCGTGCCAGAAGCTCGGCATCAAAGCCTCCGCGGCCCGTCAGGCGGTCATCACGAAAGCGATGAACGGCCGCGCGGCGTGCGTCTATTGCGGCCAGTGCGGCCGCGGCTGCCACGGCGCGTCGAACTACGCGTCGAGCTACGTGCAGATCTTCCCCGCGATGCAGACGGGCCGCGTGACCGTGCTCGCCAACGCGATGGCGCGCGAGCTCGTCACCGACGCGTCCGGCAAGGTGACGGCCGTTTCCTACATCGACAAGAACACCGGCCAGGAGCGGCAGGTGCCATGCCGCACCGTCGTGCTGTCCGCCGCGGCGCCCGAATCGGCGAGGCTGCTGCTCAACTCGAAATCCCCGCGCCATCCGCAGGGCATCGGCAACTCCGGCGGCAACGTCGGCAAGTACCTGACGGACACGGTCGGCTTCGGCCTGTCGGCGACGGTGCCGTACATGCGCGGCGCGCCGCCGTTCTCGTCCGCCGGCTACGGCGCGCATCTCTACGTGCCGTGGTGGCACACCGATCACAGCAAGCTCGACTTCCCGCTCGGCTTCCACATCGAAGTCGGCGGCGGCGGATTCGCCGTGCCGGCCATGGGCTTCGGCGCGGCCGCGTACAACGAGAGCGAAGGCTACGGCCTGCCGATGAAGCAGGCGATTCGCGACGCGTACGGCATGGGCACGAACATCAGCCTGAGCGGACGCGGATCGTGCGTGCCGAACGAGAACTGCTACTGCGAGATCGATCCGGACGGCACGAAGGACAAGTGGGGCATTCCCGTGCTGCGCTTTCACTGGAAGTGGAGCGACTACGAGCTCA
>CAZNMF010000442.1:0-20208 GCA_964573795.1 uncultured Solibacteraceae bacterium | reverse complement strand
CGCGGCGGCATCCGTGTCGTCGGCGATCCGGGCCTGCGTGTGCAGCGCATCGGCCTGCTGCCCGGCTCGACGCCGATTCAGGACACGCTCAAATTGCTGCCGACGGTCGACTGCGTGATCGCCGGCGAAGTGCGCGAGTGGGAGTCCGTCGAGTACGCGCGCGACCTGGTGACCGCGCGTCAGCCGAAAGCGCTGATCACGATCGGCCGCATCGTGTCGGAAGATCCCGGCATGCGCGTGTGCGCCGACTGGCTCGGGACGATCGTCCCCGAAGTCAAGGCGCACTGGGTCACTGTTGGCGATCCGTACTGGAGGCCGCTCTAATGGCGACGCTCACCGCGGGCGAGGTCGTCGCCCGCATCAAAGCAAACCTGGGCTTCGCGTGGCGTGAGAACACGTATCGCGACACGTTCAAGTTCGGCGGTCCGGACACCGAGGTCACAGGCATCGCGACGACGATGTTCTGCTCGATGGGCGCGATCGAGCAGGCCGCCGCGGCCGGCCTCAACATGATCATTCCGCACGAGGACACGTACTGGAACGATCGCGACGATCTCTCCGTCGTCGACGCCGATCCGCTCTATCGCACGAAGGTCGAGTTACTGACGAAGCACCAGATCGTCATCTTCCGCATGCACGACCACATGCACGCGCAGCGGCCCGACTTCACGTGGGTCGGCCTCACGCGCGTGCTCGGGCTCACGAGCGATCAGGAAACCGCCCCGCAGTCGCACCGGTTCACGATTCCGGAGACGACGCTCGAAGCGCTCGCGTCGGACTTCAAGAAACGATTGGGCGACAAGGCGATTCGCGTCGTCGGCGATCCACGCATGAAGGTACGGCGCGTGCAGGTCGGCGTCGGCTACGCCACGCCGTCGGTCGCATCACCCGACATCGACGTCGTCGTCAGCGGCGAGCAACAGGAAGCCGACGGCGCACTCGACAGTCCGGAATACGTGCTCGACGCGACGTCGCTCGGCATCGCGAAGGGCTGGATCATGCTCGGCCATAACATCTCGGAAGAACAGGGCATGCTCGAGATGGCGCAGTGGGTGAAGTCGTTCACGCCCGAAGTGCCCGTACAGCTGATTCGATCCGGCGAGCCCTTCTGGGCGCCGAAATGACGGTCGACGAGTTCCGGCGCAGCCTGTCGGACGCCGTCGTTCCGCCCGGCCTCTCACACGCCCTCATCGCCCTGTGGCACGACGGCCGCGGCGACTGGGACGAAGCCCATCGCGTCGCGCAGGACATCCACGACGCGACCGGCGCGCACGTCCACGCGTATCTCCATCGCAAGGAAGGCGACGAGGCCAACGCGCACTACTGGTATCGCCGCGCGGGCGTCACGCCCTTCGACGGCAGTCTCGACGATGAATGGAAAGAGATTGTGGGGAGACTGCTCGACGCTCGGCGGTGAGCGCGATCGATTAGATGTTCACATGGAGACATGGAGGACATGGAGAGGCGTGGCTGGTCGGCGCCCGGCCTTGCCGGGCGCCAGGCGAAGGCGCGCGTCAGACAATGACAAGCGAACAGAGGCCGCGGTGCCGCCGCTTGTCATTGTCTGACGCGCGCTTTCGCCGGCCGCTTCGCGGCCTCCGACCAGCCACGCCCTCCACGCGCTCCACGCCTCCATGTGAATTTCCTTACGCCCGACTCTGATACAGCGCCGCGAGCGCCGCGCCGATCGACTGCGACAGATCGCCGAGCGCGGCCGGGACGATCGTCACGCGCGCGCGTTGCGCGGGCCACAGGTACGGCAGCGCGGCTTGACGGATCGTCCGCAGATACCGCTCGCGAAACGCTTCCGTCGTCGACTCCGGATCCATCAGGCCGCCGCCGATGACGACGAACTCGGTGTCGAGCGCCATGGCGAGCGACGCGACGTGCAGGCCGAGCGCGCGCGCCTGGAAATCGAAAATCTCGTTCGCGAGCACGTCGCCCTTCTGCGCCAGGCCGCGTAGCGCGAAGGCGCGATGTCTCATGTCGAGCGGCGAGCTCGCCAGCTCGTGCTCGGGATGACGCTCGAGCCGCTCCGCGAGCAGATACGGCAGCCCCGACAGCGTCGTGTAGACCTCGACGCAGCCCCAGTCGCGGCCGCAGCCGCAGCGGTACGGCTTCGCGCCGAGCAGGTGCAGCGGCGCGGGCATGTGCGCCGCTTCCATGCCGGCCAGCGTGTCGCCGTCGAGCGGCAGACCGTGTCGATCGATGTACGCGCAGCCGAGGCCCGATCCGGGCGCGAGCATCAGCACCGTCGCCTGGCTGTTGCCGCGCACGTGCCGCGCCTCGGCGACGCCGCCGAAGTTGCCGTCGTTGCCGACGACGAGTGGAATCGCGCGTCCGGCGCGCGCGGCCAGCGCGTTGCTGTACGCCGTGTGCACGTCGAAGCCGGCGAAGCTCTCCGGCAGATTCGGCGACTTGTCGAAGACGCCGTAGCGCTGGAACGGACCGGGAATCGACAGGCCGACGCCTTCGACCTGATCCCACGTCAACTGGTTCTGCGCGAGGTACTCGGTGATGGAGGCGACCCAGCCCTCGACGACGGCGTGCGTGCCGTCGGCCGATCCGGTCGGCTTTTGCAGGAGTCGCGTGGAGACGACCGTGCCGTCCCCCCACACCGCGCCCACCTTCGACGTCGTCGCGCCGCCATCCGTCCCGACGTACACGTGCCGCTCTGCTGTCATCACGCCTCGCTCGATCTCGATCTGGGCGCCCGAATGCGCCGACGCAGCATGATATGCGAACGTCGGCGCGTACTGCGTCCGAGTGTCACGCGCGCGCCCGTCTTGCTCCGCATCGCCGCCGCGTGTAGGCTCGTCACGTTCTGATTGTCACGATAGTGTCTCCGGAGGTCGTCTCGTGAACGTGAAGTCGCTTCTTTCGTGCGCGGTCGCGTGTCTGTTGACTGCCGGCGGATTGCGCGCCGCCCAGACGCGCGAGATGCCGGCCGCCTGGCCGTACGCGCAACCGCAGTTGCCACCGGGAGAGATTCCCCCGCAGGCGCCCGCGCCGCGCACGCCGCCGGTCCAGTCGAACGCGCCACGCAATCCCAACGCGCCGCCGCCGCAGTTGCGCCAGGCCGAGGGATCCAAATTCGAATTCACCCAGCAGCAGATCAACAACAGCTACGGCCCCGCGGACTGGTTCCCCGAGGATCATCCGGCGATGCCGGAAGTCGTCGCGCACGGCAAGCCGGGCGAAGCCCGCGCGTGCGGGCTGTGCCATCTGCCGAACGGACGCGGCCGCCCGGAGAACGCCCCGCTCCAGGGGCTGCCCGAGGCGTACATCGTCCAGCAGATCCACGATTTCCAGGACGGGCTTCGCCACAGCTCCGATCCGCGCAAGGCGAACACGCTGGAGATGATCAACATCGCGAAGACGCTGAGCGAGGACGAGATCAAGGAAGTCGCGAAGTACTTCTCGTCGATCAAAGTCCCGAAGTACATCCGCGTCGTCGAATCCGACACGGTGCCGAAGACGCGCGTGCAGGGCGAGATCTACTTCCCCGCCGCCGACGGCGGCACGGAGCCGATCGGGACGCGCATCATCGAGATGCCCGAAGACGTCGCGCAGACGCAGATGCGCAACCCGCGCTCGGGCTTCGTCGCGTACGCGCCGACCGGCAGCATCAAGCGCGGCGAAGCGCTGGCGACGACCGGCGGCAACGGCAAGACGACGGCATGCGTCACGTGCCATGGCGTCGGCCTCAAGGGCCTCGGCCCGGTCCCGAACATCGCGGGCCGATCGCCGAGCTACCTCGCACGGCAGATCTACGACATCAAGCTCGGCACGCGTCACGGCTCGATGACCGAGCTGATGCTGCCCGTCGTCGCGAATCTCACGGACGGCGACGTCGTCGATCTGATTGCGTACGTGTCGTCGCTGACGCCGTAGGTCGACGGCTATCGGGCGCCAACCTGGAGATGTGAACCGTTCCGCATCTCCGGCTTGGCGCTCGGGGGCGTCGAACTTTGAACTTCGAACTACGAACTTCGAAAAAACGACGCGCCACAACGCCCGCACCTTGGTCTCTTTGATTTCGAAGTTCGAACTTCGAAGTTCGAAGTTGACAAGAGCTTTTCAGGCAGTGCCCTAAACATTCCGCCCCTCCAGCCGATTTGTCGGGATGGTCAGGTTTCTCGGACCGCTGGAGCCCGCATGAGCCCGACGCCGTCATCGAAAGACGCCCCTGCACGGATTTTCGTCGCCCGGCAGCCCATCCTCGACAAGAGCGGCCGCGTGTTCGGCTACGAGCTCTTGTACCGGCAAAACGCGGAAGTCGACTCGAAGGCCGGCGTGCACGACGACTACGCAACCGCGAAGGTCATCGACGGCCTGTTCGCCATCGGCTTCGAGACGCTGACGAGCGGCCGCAAGGCGTTCGTCAACGTCAGCCGCCGGTTGCTGCTCGAGGGCGTGCCCGCGGTCCTGCCGCGCGACAAGGTCGTGCTCGAGCTCGGCGCGGACATCGAAGCCGACTCGGAAGTGCTGGACGCCTGCCGCCAGCTTCGCAAGGACGGCTACACGCTGGCGATCGACGATTTCACCATGACCGCGTGGACGGCCGAGCTCGTGCCGCTCGTGCACTATCTCAAGATCGACTTCCTGCGCGCCGGCGAGTCCGCGGCGCGGCTGCCCAACCTCGCGCCCGGCGAAGGCCCCACGCTCATCGCGAAAAAAATCGAGACCGCCGAGAAGTTCAAGGAAGCGGTGGTCGGCGGCTACGATCTCTTCCAGGGCTTCTTCCTCGGCAAGCCGATCATCAAGCAGAGCCGTCCGGTGCCCGCGCAGCACGTCGCGAGCCTGCGTCTGCTCCACGCGCTCAACAATCCGAACCTGTCGGTCCATCAGCTCGAGGAGCTCGTCAAACACGATCCCGCGTTGTGCTTTTTGATCTTGCGGACGGTCAACTCTGCAGCGTTTGCGCTGCGGACGACGGTGCAGTCGATTCGCGAAGCGCTAGTGCTGCTCGGCCGCGACACCGTGCGGCGCTGGGCGTCGCTGTGGGCGCTGGCGGGGCTGAGCCAGAACGCGCATGCGGAGCTGCTGACGATGGCGACGATTCGCGCGCGGTGCTGCGAGCTGCTCGGCGCGAGCACCGGCGACGACGACGCGGCTGCGGAAGGCTTCCTGGTCGGGATGTGCTCGCTGATGGACGCGATTCTCGATCAGCCCATGCCCGCGCTGCTGCAGACGCTGCCGCTGCCCGAGCGCGTGCGCGACGCGCTGCTCGGCCAGGAGAACCCGCGGCGCAGCCTGCTCGACTGCACGGTCGCATACGAGCAAGGCAGCTGGGACCAGTGCTTCGAGCTCTCACGCGGCGCCGGCGTCAACCCGTCGGTCCTGCCCGCTGCGTACGCGGAAGCCCTGCGATGGTCGACGGACCTTCGCCAGGGCGCAACCGCGACGAGACACTGACACGGGCGGCGATCTTTCTTTCGGAGGGCCGAACCTTCAGGTTCGGCCACGCGGGCGGACCTGAAGGTCCGCCCCTCCGAAAGGCGCGTCTCTCGCCCGCGCTACCAGAGATGCATCACTGAAAACACCGCCCGCTTGAAGGCGCTGGCGCGGTTCTGTCTCGATTCCAGCTTGGCCAGCGCATCCGGCGGACGGTTGATCCAATCGCTGTCGCGGCGCCCACCGCGCCAGACGGCCCGGCGGTCGGGATTGCGGCGGCGGTCGAGGATCGGAGGCACAGGAGGCACGTCGGCGATGTCCGAAATGATGTGCTTCATGCCGGACGTATCGGTACGTCCCGGGAAAAACTGTACGGGCGGGCCTCATGCCTCCCGCACCATATCCGCGAGGCGCCCCAGCGCCGTCCCGACCGACGAGGCCGGCGGGCCGAACGAGAACCGCACGTAGCTCTGGAACCGGGATCCGTGCCCCTTCCGCCGCTTGCCGGGGTTCACGTCGAAGAACTCGCCGGGCACCGTGATGACCTTTCGCTCCAGCGCCGCGCGAAAGAACCGCATGCCGTCGTTCAGCGGCGGCGGCAGGTAGCCGATATTGCCCCACGCGTAGAACGTCCCGTCGGGCACGCGATCGAGCCGCACGCCGATGCGCTCGAGGCCGGAGATCATCACGTCGCGCTTCGCGCGAAACGTCTCCTGGATCGCGCGCGTCTCCTGGACGACGTAGTCGTGATCGAGCAGGCGGATCGCCGCGCGCTGCAACGGCTTCGATCCGCCGCCGTCGAGAAACGAGCCGGCCGAGGCCAGCGTGTCGATGACCGTGCGCGGGCCCACGGCCCACGTCACGCGCCATCCGGGATACCGCCAGTTCTTCGTCAGGCCGTCGAACAGCACGACGGGATCGCGATCGACGTCTTCGACGTAGCGCGCGGCCGACGCCACGGGCAGCGCGCCTGGCCGGCTGCGATAGATGTAGTGCGAGTAGAACTCGTCGATGAGCAGCGTGCAGTCGAGCTCGCGCGCGGTCGCGACCCAGCGATCGAGCTCGTCGCCGTCGATCAGCTTCCCCGTCGGATTGCACGGGTTCGACAGCAGCAGCGCCGACAGCCCGCGCCCCAGAATCTCGCGCCGCAAATCGTCTGGCGAGAACGCGTACCCGTGCTCGCCCTCGAGCAGGATCGGGATGGCCGTGAACGCCTTGAAGATGTCGAGCAGCTCTTCGTACGCGGTGTAGTCCGGCAGGAAGTGGCCGAGATTGATGTGCCCGAGGCTCGCGGCCGCGCGCGTCAACGCCGCGCGCCCGCCGCCGGAGATGCAGACGTTCTCGGCGGTGTACTGCGATTTCATGCCGCGGCGATAGAGCCGGTTGTAGAGATCGGCGACCGCCGCGCGCAGCTCGTACAGTCCGACGACCGGCGCGTATTCCTGATCGTCGACGGCGATCTCGACCGCGTGCGTGCGCGCCGGCGCGCCGGGCAGCTCGCCCGTCTCGGGCTGGCCCTGGCCGAGATTGCACCACTCGGGATCGTGCGGATCGAACCCGCGGGCGACCGCTTCGGTGGTGACGTAGATGACGCCGGTGCGCGGCACCGGCCGGAAGCCGGGAATCGCGTCGCTCATGGCGCTCAACGGTACCACGCCCGTGCCGGCGGACACGCGGGCGCAGTTTGACAACGCGTCGACCGCGCCGCTACGGTACGAGCATGTTCGTACGCCGCGACGACTCCGGGCCACACGCGTCCGCGCGTTCCGCCTGCGATCGTCTCGCCTTCCGCAATCTCGGCCGCGGCGTCTTCTAGCGCGTCTTCCCGGCCGTCTCTCTCTCTCGTCACCCAACAATCCAAGCGGCCGGCCGATCGCCGCGCGGCCGCGCGTCTTCTGGAGATCGACTCGTGCGCGAGCTGTTGTCCGTTTTTTCCGGTCCGATTCTCGCCGTCGCCGCCGTCATCGTCGCCCTCGTCGCGCTGATCCACGTGGGCCTGCGATTCTGGATTCACCGGCGCATGCGCGCGGCCGACGCCACGGCGCGCGCCAGCGCCGCCACCGCCATCGCGCGCCGGTGGGTGTGGCGCGCGGTCCGCGAGCTGTCCGCCCCCGTCGCGCTGCTGCTCTGGATTCAGGGCCTCGTGATCGCGGCGCGGGTGATGCTGCAGGACGCGGCGGGCCGCGCGTTCGTGCCGACGGCGCACCTCGCGCTCGACTGGATCGACGGCCTCGTCGTCATCGCGGCCCTCGTGTGGCTGCTCGCGCGCGTCGGACGGCTGGTCGACGCGTTTCTGACGTCGATCGCGGCGCGCACCGCGTCGACCTGGGACGATCTGATGCTGCCGCTCGCGGGCAAAGCGGCGCGCACGGCCCTGCCGGTGCTCGCGCTGCTCATCGGCGCGCCCGCGCTCGCGCCGGCGCCGCTGCTCGCGTCGATGCTCGCGCAGACCGCCAGCCTGCTGTTCATCGGCGTCGTCGCGTTCATCCTCTATCAGACCGTCGATGCCGCGGCGGCGTTCATCCTGTCGCGCTATCGCCTGGACGTGCAGGACAACCTGCAAGCGCGCGCCGTGCACACGCAGGTCATGGTGCTCAAGAAGGTCGCGTTGACGATCATCACAATCTTCGCGGGCGCGTCGATGCTGATGGTCTTCGACACCGCGCGGCAGTTCGGCGCGAGCATCCTCGCGTCGGCGGGCGTGGCCGGGATCATCGTCGGCCTCGCCGCGCAGCGCAGCATCGCGACCCTGCTCGCCGGCTTTCAGATCGCGCTGACGCAGCCGATTCGCGTCGACGACGTGGTAATCGTCGAGAACGAGTGGGGCCGTATCGAGGAGATCACGCTGACGTACGTCGTCGTGCGGATCTGGGACCTGCGGCGTCTCGTGCTGCCGATCACGTACTTCATCGAGCATCCGTTCCAGAACTGGACGCGCGTCTCGGCCGATCTGCTCGGCACGGTCTTCCTGCGCGTCGACTATACGGTGCCGCTCGATGCGCTGCGCGCCGAGCTCACGCGCCTGCTCGAGGCCTCGCCGCGTTGGGACCGCAAGGTCAACGTGCTGCAGGTGACGGACGCGGACGCGCGGACGTTGGAGGTGCGCGCGCTGATGAGCGCCGCCGACGCCTCGCTCGCGTGGGAGCTGCGCTGCGAAGTTCGCGAAGGGCTCATCGTGTTCCTCCAGGAGCGCTATCCGGAGGCGCTGCCGAAGGTGCGCGCGACGGTCGACGCGGCCGGCCCGCGCGAGGCCGCGTGGGCCGGTTCGCGATAAGATCGGCGCGCCATACAACCGATCACGCATCGACACGGGCCCATCCGTGCGCGGAAGCGCGCGTCAGGAGAACCGCGCATGACTCGACATCGAACGTCCGTATTCACAACCGGCGCGTGTGCGATCGCCATTGCCGCCGGTGCCGTCGTCGGCCTTTCCGCCCGGCAGGGCGAGCTCAGCCCGGACATGCTCCTGCGCGCCATCGCGCCGGCGTTCTTCACGGCCGCCGACAGCGACGGCGACGGCGCGGTGACGCGGCCGGAGTTGAGGGCGTCGCTCGAGCAGTTGTACCGCCGCGCGGGCGGGACGGACACGGGTTCGATCACGGCCGCACAGTTGGGCTCCGCGATCAACGCCGCGATTCTCGGCCAGTTGATGGCGCCGCCGGGACCGCAGAACGAGACGCCGACGCCCGCGTCGCTGCGCGCGATGATGGCCGCGCTGCCGGCACGCGCGCCCGCGACTCCCGCGCGGCCGCGCAAGGTGCTGGTCCTCGGCAAGGCCGCCGGGTTCGTCCACTCGTCGATCCCGCTCGCGGCGAAGACGGTCGAGGCGCTCGGGAACAAAACCGGCGCGTGGACGACGACGATCACGTATTCGGCGGCCGACATCACGGCCGCCAATCTGCGGCAGTACGACGCGATCTTCCTCGCCAGCACGACGGGATGCTTCCTGGACGAGCCGGGCGATCCCGCTGCGACCAATGCGCGGCGCGCGGCGCTGCTCGCGTTCGTGCGCGGCGGCAAAGGACTGGCAGCCATCCACGCGGCGACGGATTCCTATCATTCGCCGTGCCCCAATGACGTGAGCGCGCAGGCGCCGGCGCCCGCCGGCGGCGGAGGTGGTGCGTTCGGGCTCGATGCGCTGCTCGCCGGGCCAATCACGAAGCAGGCCGATGGCAATCATGACGATCGCATCTCGGCCGCGGAGATGACGGCCGTCGCCGATCGCTGGTTCGACGTCATCGACGCGTCGCGCGCCGGCCGCGTGGACAAGGTCGCGTTCAGCATGAAGTTCGCGGCGGCGCTCGGCGTGCCGGCCGCGCCGGCGCCTGCGCCGGCTCCCGCCACCGCGCGCGGCACCGGCCCGCAGCCGATGGGCACGTGGCCGGACTTCAACCGGCTGATCGGGGGCTTCTTCAAGTTCCACTGGCTGTACCCGCAGGAGATCACGGTGAAGATCGACGATCCGTCGAGCCCGCTCACCGCGATGTTCCACGGCCGCGAGCTCGTGATCCACGACGAGACGGACACGTTCGCGCAGGACTCGTTCTCGCGGAAGAACGTGCACGTGCTGACGAGCATCGATTACGCCAAGATGAGCGCGGCCGACAAGGCGCAGGAGCCCGCGGCCACGGCGCGCACGGACGGCGACTACGCGCTGAGCTACATCCGCCGCGAGGGCCAGGGCCGCGTGTTCTACGAGGCGCACGGCCACGACGAGGCCATCTACGCGATGACGCCGATGCTCGAGCACCTGCTCGCCGGCATCCAGTACGCGATCGGCGATCTGAAGGCCGACGACAGCCCGAGCGCGAAATAGATCGGGCGGGGCGGCCACGGGGGGGAGGCCGCCCCTACGACGGGCTGCGGGCGACGGACGACGGCGAACCCGGCGGCCTCCAGACACGCGAACCACAACGTGCGCCCTCACGCCTTGATCTTCGACATGTGTTCGTCGTAACGTGTCGAAGCTCGAGGCATGAGACGATGACCCCATCCGTCAAATCCGACATTCCGCAAGGCACGCTCGACCTGCTGATCCTGCGCGTCGCGGCGCTCGGTCCCATCCACGGCTACGCGATCGCGCAGCGGCTGCAGCAGGTCTCGCGCGACGTGCTCCAGGTCCAGCAAGGGTCCCTCTACCCCGCTCTCCACCGGCTCGAGCGGCGCGGCCTGCTCGTCGCCGAATGGAAGCCGTCCGATACGGGCCGAGACGCCAAGTTCTACCGCCTGACGCCGAAGGGCCGCGCGCAGCTCAAAACGGAAACGGCGAGCTGGTCGCGGCTGACCGAGGCCATCGGCCTGGTCCTGCTCGATCCGAGCGGAGACGCGTCGTGACGTGGCGACGGCCGTTCCGTCGCCGCCGGCTCGATGCCGAATTGCAGGCGGAGCTTCGCGATCACGTGGAGCGGCTGGCCGCCGACTACATTCGCGACGGCGCCGATCCGCACGACGCACGGCGCCGCGCGCGGCTCGTGTTCGGCGGCGACGACGTCGCGGAGGCGTGTCGCGACGAGCGGCGCTTCCAGTGGCTCGAGGCGCTCGGTCGCGATCTGCGATTGGCCGTCCGCGGTCTGCGCCACGCGCCCACGTTCACCGCGATCGCGCTCGTCGTCCTGACGCTGGGCATCGGCGCGACAACGACGATCTTTTCCGTGGTGGACGCGGTCGTCCTTCGTGCGCTGCCGTTTCCGAGCGCCGATCGTCTCGTCGCGGTCAGCGAGATGGAAGGTGCAACCATCGGCAACGTCGCGCCGCAGAACTTCATCGATTGGGTCGCGCAGCAGCGCGTCTTCGAGTCGCTGGCGGCGGTCGGATACGGAGGCATCACGCTGAAAGGCGACGGCACCGCCGAGCCGGAAACGCTCGTCGGGCAGACCGTCACGGCCAACTTCTTCGAGACGTTGAGGACGCCGCCGCTGCTCGGCCGGCCGTTCACGATCGACAACGAACGTGACGGCTATGCGCGGGTCGCGGTGATCAGCTATCGCCTCTGGCAGCGACGATTCGGCGGCGCGCCGGATGTCATCGGCCGTCAGCTTCCAGGACAACTCGGTGCGTTCGAGATCGTCGGCGTGATGCCGCCTGGATTCGCTTATCCCGTCGGCGCGCGCGAGGCCACTGACGTCTGGACGCCGCTCGTCATCCCCGACAGCGATCGCGTCCGCGGGCATAGCTACGGCTACTACCTGCAAGTCATCGGACGACTGCGCGATGGCGTCACCGTTGACTCGGCGCAAGCGCAGATGGATCAGATCGCAGCGCGCCTGAAGCAGGACGTGCCGAGCTGGTATCGGCCCATTCGCGTGCAGTCGCTGCACGCGTTCGTCACCGGTCCGGCACGTACCTGGATGCTGTTGCTGCTCGGCGTCGTCGTCTGCGTGCTGCTGATCGCCTGCGTCAACATGGCGACGCTGATGCTCGTGCGCGCGACGACGCGGAGCCATGAGCTCGGCATTCGATCGGCGCTCGGCGCGTCGCGCTGGGATCTCGGCCGCGCGTTGCTCGTCGAAAGTCTCGTCTTGTCGCTGGCAGGTGCCGCGATCGGCGTGCTCGCGGCGCGGCTCGGCGTCGAGATCCTTCGCGCCGCGCTTCCCGCCGATGTGCCGCGCGTCGCCGCGATTGCCGTCAACGGCCGCGTGCTCGCGATGACGACCGCCACGGCGCTGGTGACGGGCCTTGCCGTCGGGCTCGCGCCAATTTGGCATCTCGCCCGCGGCATCTCGCCGTCGCTCCGCGATCGCGCGCGCGGCCATACCACCGGCGTCGAGCAGCAGCGTCTGCGCTCCGCGTTCGTCGTCACCGAGATCGCGCTCGCGGTCATGCTGCTCGTCGGCGCCGGCCTGTTCCTTGCGAGCTTCGCGCGCGTCAGTCGCATCGACCTCGGCGCCGACACGCGCGACGTGCTGACGGTTCGCGTGCGGCCGCTCGTCGGATCGTGGAACGCCGCGCAGGCGCAGCGAGAGAATGGCGGACTGCTGCTGTCGATCTTGAAGGACGTGCAGGGCGCTCCCGGCATCGAGGCCGCGGCGGTCGTCGCCGACGGGCTGCCCTTCCGAGGCGATCTGCGAACGGCGGACTTCTCGATCCCCGGACGGACGCTGCCCCATCGTCTCGAGGACATCGATCGAAATCAGATCTCGCCCGACTACTTTCGCGTGCTGCGCGTGCCGCTGCGACGCGGCCGCCTCTTCACCGACGCCGATCGCCAGGGCGCCGAGCCCGTCGTCATTCTCAACGAAGAAGCCACGCGCGTCTATTTTCCGGATGTCGATCCCATCGGCCAGATCGTGAGCTTCCAGGGCACGCGTCGCGTCGTCGGCATCGTCGGCAACATTCGCCACGATGGCCCGGAGACGAACTGGCGGCGCGAGGGGTTCGTGCCGATCGCGCAGAGCCCGACGATCGCGGCGACGCTCGTGCTCCGCACGTCGCGGTCGATCGCCGACGTCCTGCCGCCGATCAAGACGGCCATCCGATCGCGGTTTCCCGATCTCGCGCTGCCGGACGTCGAGATGCTCGGCGACTACGTGCGCCAGCTCACGGCGCAGCGGCGTGTGAACATGCTGCTGCTCGGGCTCTTCGGCGTGCTCGGGCTCGCGATCGCTGCGGTCGGGCTCTACGGTGTGATGGCGTATCTCGTCACGCAGCGCACGCCGGAGATCGGCATCCGCATGGCGCTCGGCGCGCCGCCGTCGGCGATTCTGCGATCGGTGCTCGCGCGCGCCCTGCGGCAGCTCACGGCCGGCCTCGCGATCGGCCTCGCCGGCGCCTGGCTGCTCTCGACGCTCGTCAAAGACTTCCTCTTTCGTATCGAGCCGCACGACGTCCGCATCTACACCGCGGCTGCCATCGTCCTGCTTGTCGCGGGCCTCGCCGCCGCGCTATGGCCCGCGCGCCGCGCCGCGCGCGTCGATCCGTTGATCGCGCTGCGACTGGAATGAGTCGCAAGTGCCTTTCGGAGGGCCGAACCTTCAAGTTCGGCCACAGCGGGCGGACCTGAAGGTCCGCCCCTCCATCAAAAGCTACACGCCGACGCTCATCGCACGACTGCCTGCGACATCAGCGCCCGATCCAGCTTCGCGTCGTGGCCGTAGATGTCGTCGGCGAAATGGACGGTGCCGTCTTCCGGCATCACGACCGCGGTGACGTAGAACAGGATCACCTGCAGCGGCTTCGGCAGATCCACACGCTGCGGCCGCGGGGCCTGCATCGCGGCGACGATGCGATCGCGCGCCCACTCGGGCCGCCCTTTCAAGACCCACTGCGCAAGCGCGACGGGATCCTCGACGCGCACGCAACCGTGGCTGAAATCCCGCCGCGTGCGTTTGAACAGCTCGGGCGCCGGCGTCCCGTGCAGGTAGACGTTCTCGTCGTTCGGAAACACGAACTTCACGAGTCCGAGCGAGTTGCTCGGCCCCGGCCGCTGTCGCACGCGCAGCCGTCCCTGCTGCAGCAGTGCGATGCTCGCATCACTCACCGCCACCGGCCGCGCGTCGTCGCCGGGCCCGTCGACGATTTCCAGATCATGGCGCGCGAAATAGCTGGGATCGCGTCGAAAGGCCGGCAGCATCTCGCCGCGAGTGATCGAGGCGGGGACGTTCCAGTACGGACGGAAGATCACGTACCGCATCTCCTCGACGAAAACTGGCGTTTGCGTGTTGAGCGCGCGGCCGACGATCACGTTCATGCCGAAGGCCGGCGCGCCGTTCGGCGGAATCGCATCCCAGACCCAGAGGTGGAACATCGGGACGTTGACGCCGATGAACCCGTCCGGGCTCAAGTGCGGCAGCCAGCGCAGCCGTTCCAGCGCCAGCTCGATTTGCCGAACGCGCTGCGCGAGCGGCACGCGCAGCGCCGCGTGCGTCGTGCGGCCGATCACGCCGTCGGGCTCGAGGCCGTGCCGCATTTGAAAGTGCTTCACGCCGTCGACGAGCGCTTCGTCATACGTGTTCGGCGTCGCGGGCGCCGGCGCGGCGGGTGGCAGATCGCCGAGCGCGATCAGATGACGGCGCAGCACGGGCGCATCGACGTACTCGTCGCCCGGCTTGACGACGGCCGATGCGGTGAAGACCGGATCGGGCGTTGAGGCCGCGAGCGCCCGATAGCGCGCGAGCGCGCTGCGCAGACTGCGATACAGCACGAGCGGTGGCGCCAGCTCGGCCGCGGCGTCGGCGACACGATGACTCGCCAGCGCCGATCGCAGCGCAGCGACGACGTCCGGTCCGTCGGCCGGGGTCGTCATGCGGAACCCAATCGCGCGAGGATCGACGCGTCCGGTGTGCAGATGACGCAAATAGCGAAGAAGACTCGCGCTGAGCCCGACGTCGAAGGCGGCGAGGTCGGTCGCCGGTGTGGCCGCGCCGAGCGCATCGGCCTGCGTGGCCAGCGCGTCCGCCGCGTAGTCGGCCGGATCGAGCGCGTCGACCGACGCCCCGCTCAGCACGCGCAGCGCCGCTCGCGCCTCGTCACTCGGCCGGGCAGACGCGTCGATCCACTGCGGCGCGTCGTTCGCGTCGGCGTAGAACGCCGCGAGCTGCTGGCGCTCGACGGACGTGAGCGTCGCCGGCATCGGCGTCCCGCCGCTGCTCACGACGTCAGGGATGGCGGCCGCGACGTCGGCGAGGACGATCTGCGGTGCGGCCACGGCCGGCGACGCCTGTGGCGCGGGCCCTGACGTGTTGGAGGGGGCGGCGCACGCGACGATGCCGGCAAGGACGGTCAGGCCGATCGCGCCGGCCGCCGCACGCCGCTTTCCGCGTTGACAGCGTTTCGCCGCGCCCGCGACAATGGGATCTCGATCCACGCGTGCTTCGCGCTCCTGCGGATCGATCGTCTCACAAGCCGCGTCTGCCGACGTCGAGAGGTCTTTTCGCCATGAGTGACATCACTCGCCGGACGTTCCTGACTGCGCTGTCCGCGACCGTGCCGCTGCTCGCGGCCCCGCGATGCCTCTACGCGGCCGGCGCCGCCAGTCGCGCGCTGCGGTTCACGCACACGCACACGGGCGAGCGGCTCGCCGTGGAATATTTCAGCGGCGGGACGTACGTGTCGGACGCGCTCGCGACGGTGAATCACTTCCTGCGCGATTTCCGGACGAGCGAGGTCCACGTCATCGATCCGTCCCTGCTCGATCTGCTCCACGAGCTGGCCGGCATCACGGGCAGCACGCAGCCGTTTCAAGTGATCTCGGGCTATCGCTCCCCTGCCACGAACGAGATGCTGCGTCGCCACAGCGAGGGCGTCGCGGCCGGCAGTCTGCACATGAAGGGACAGGCGATCGACATCCGCGTCGCCGGCGTGCCGCTCGACGCGCTGCATCGCGCCGCGCTCGACCTGCGCCGCGGCGGCGTCGGCTACTACCCGGCGTCCGACTTCGTCCACGTCGACACGGGACGCGTGCGGCGCTGGTAGGGACCAGCGCCGGCATCACTCGTGTCGCAGCGTCGTCGCGGGATCGATCCGCAGCGCCCGGCGCATCGGCACGACCGTCGACGTCCACGCCGTCAGCACGACGACGACGATCACAGCCGCGTAGGAGACGGGATCGAGCGGGCTGAGTCCGTGCAAGTAGCCGCGCAGGACCTGGCTGCCCAGCGCCGCGAGCAGCAATCCAATCGCGCCGCCGACGACGAGCGGCCCGCGAATCTGCCTGAGCAATAGCGCACGCACACGGCGGCGGCTCGCTCCCAACGCAAGGCGAATCCCCACCTCCTGCGTGCGCTCGGTGACCGCAATCGAAAAGACGCCGGCGATGCCGACCGCGGCGATGGCCAGCGCCAACACACCCACACCGCCCGCGATGCGCACGCCCAGTTTCGCGCCTCTCAGCGATGGTCCGACGTTGTCCGCGATCGCGCGCACGGTCGTCGTGGCGTCTTTGTCGACGGCGATCGCGATGGCGCGAACGGCCTCGGATGGGACGTCGCCCGCGTTGAACAGCAGATATTTCAGCGTTCTCGCCGGCTGGAAGAGCGTCGGCCCAACGTCGCCGAGATCGTCGATGTGCGCGTCGGCCACGACGCCCACGATCTCGCGGCCGACGGATCCGTCCGGCCCGGCGAGATGACCGCCGACGGCATCGCCGTCTGGCCAGAGCCGGCGCGCGAGCGTCTCGTTCAGCACGACCTCGTTCGTGGCGCCGTCGCGAAACGTCCGCCCGGCGCGCAAGGGAATGCCCAGCACCGTGAAGTAGTTCGACGACACGGCGTGAAAGCGGACCTCGAGATCGGCTTCGCGCGGCGCGCCCGCTCGTCGCACGCCTGTATACATGCGGGAGTTGTCGAGCGGCGTCAGCTCCGCCGCCGCGATCGGGCGGCTTCCGATCGCCGCGATGACCTCGCGCAGGACCCCGTCGTTGGCGCGCCCGTGTTGCGGAGGTCGCTCGACGTCGAGCGCCATCAGCGTGCCCAGTCTGAATCCGACGTCCTGCGATGCGGCCTTGACGATGCCTCGGCCGAGCAATGCGGCCGCGCTCAGCAGCACGACGCTGATCGCGATCTGTGCGGCGAGAAATGTCGAGCGCAGACGAACGCTCGTGCGCTCGACCGATCGTCCGGCGACGAGATGCGCCGTCCCTCTCACGGCCGGGGCCACGCTGGTCACGACGCACGCGACGATGGCCACACCGGTCGCGAACAGCAGCATGCGGCCGTCGATCGAGAAATCGAGCATCCGCGCCACCGACGCATCCAGGCGTGCCATCGCGGCGCGCGCGGCGATCGCCGATGCGCCGAGGCAGAGCGCCGTCGCCGCCACGGCCAACACGAGCCCCTCCGTCAGGAGCTGCCGGACGATGCGGCGGCGCGCGGCGCCAATCGCGAGACGAATCGTGATCTCCCGTCGTCGTGCCGCCGCGCGCGCGAGCTGGACGTTGCCGACGTTCGCGCACGCGAGCAACAGCACGAGCAGCGCCGCGGCGACGAGCAGCGCGAACACGGGCAGCAGTTCGGCCACCTCGGGATTGGAGGCCAGGTCCGTGCCCGTCAGGCGCATGCCGAGGCTGTCTCGCTCGTCGTCCTGCCGGAATCGCCGATCGAGCGCCGACACCTCGGCCTCGGCGCGAGCGCGGGCGACGCCCGGCCTCAGGCGGCCGACGAGATCGACGCAACAGGACGTCGCGCTCGACAGAAATTCGCGCGCGAAGGGCACGTCGGGAAAGAGCGTCGCCATCGACGCGAGCGGCACCCAGATGTCCGGCGGCCTGGAAAGCGCCGATTCCCGGACGCCTGGACCGGCGACGCCGACGACGGTGACGGGCACGTCCAGGAATCGGATCGTGCGGCCGACGACGCGTGGATCGCTGGAGAAAGACGTCGCCCAGAGATCGTGGCCGAGCACCACGACCGTCGCGCGGCCCGGGACGTCGTCCTCCGGCTGCAACCCGCGTCCGGCGGCGAGCGGGACGTCGAGGACGCGGAAGTAGTTGCCGCTGACGAGCCGTCCCATGACGTTGTGCGTCGCGCTGCCGTCGACGACGGGTCCGAGGACTTCGCGCGTGCCGGCCATGTCCACAGATGTGGCGTGCTCCCGCAGGAACGTCAACTCTGGCGCGGACACGCCCACGAGGCGGGTATCGATGCGGTGATAGCCGAGGACGAGGCGATGCGCGTCGGGCAGCGGCCACGGCCGCAGCAGCAGGGCGTTCACGACCGCGAACAGCGTCAGGTTGATGCCCACGCCGAGCGTCAGCGTCGCGAGCGTCGTTGCGGCGAATCCCGGGTGCTGGCGCAGGACTCTCGCGCCGTAGCGAACGTCCTGCCATACGCTCTCGAGCCATGGCGCGATCCAGACACCGCGCGCCGCCTCGCGTGCGGCGACGGTGTTGCCGAGTTGCCGCGCGGCTCGTGCGTGTGCGGTATCCGGCGTGTCGCCGCTGGCGCGCAGATCGTCCTCGGCCATGGCGCGATGGACGTCGACCTCGCGCCGCAGGTCGTCGGCGTGGTGGCGATGACGCACGCGAGCCCGAAGGCGTCGAAAGAAAGCCCGCATCGCTCTGCTCCTATCGTCTATCGATGGCGGAGTGTGCCCGATGCGGTTGCGGAAGTCAACTCCCGTCGTCGTTCGATGGGTCTGGCCGCGCGACGGACTTCTGATATCTTGGTTCGGTTGTAGCGGTCGCGATCATCCGTCCCCATCGTCCAGCGGTCAGGACGCGGCCCTTTCAAGGCCGAGACTCGGGTTCGATTCCCGATGGGGACGCCACACTATTACGGGTAACACGTTCACGGTTCGCGCATGGGAACGGTCGCCACGGCAATGGCGCCTACTGATGACGTTCGTCGCGAACCGTCGTCACGATTTCACGGACGGCCGTGATGATCGCGTCTGGAGCTTCTTCTGGCATGCCGTGTCCACTGTCGGGCACCACCACCTGGCGTCCGCGGCGTGAACGTTCCGCAAATCGCCGCTGAAGGTCGATCCACCCTCGCAACACGGCCGCTGAGGCTGAACCGGGATCGGACTGGTTGCCCTGGGTCAGCACGACGAGAGGCATCTCCTCGAGCCCGCCCGTTGCGCGCACGAGGTCATCAGAGGCCCGGCCGGGACCGACTTTCGCATCAGCAAGCGCGATGTTTCGTTGTCGCCGGAGGCGCGTCAGGATGTCCCACTCTGCGGCGCTCCAATGCTTCGGCGATGGGCCCGCATCCGACGCCAGGAATCGCATCATTCCAAGCCGCCCTAGGACGGTGGCCGCACCAAGGATGATCGAACGCGAAATCGGAGGTCGTTCGCGATGAGGCATGCCTTGAATCGTGCCGGCCTCTTCGAGCGCAGCGTCCACGAAGACCATCCCGGCGGCCTCGCCAGGATAGACGCTGTGATACAGACGAATGATGTGCCCGCCAAACGAATGACCCACAAGTACAAACGGCGGCCTGACGCCTGCGTTCTGCAATAGGAGATGCAGATCCCGAGCGGCCGTATCAGCCCACGCGGGATCGGGGCCGGGATCGCTCCAACCGATGTCGGCACGGTCGTACCAGCAGGCACGCGCAAAGGCAGATACGCCGCGCTGAGTTGGCGTCCACACGTAGCCAGGCGCCGTGCGGCCGCTGACGAAGATCACGGTCGGACTGCCTTCGCCGGCGCAGTCGATGTTCAAGGTTCGACCGCCGATGTCGACCGATCGCCCAATCTGCTGCAATACCAGACTGTCACGCCAGGCTCCGATCTGTTCGTACGTGGCGGCTGAGAGCAGCGCGATCGCCACGACGATGGCGATCGTCTTGGCCACGACGCCAGCCCATCGACGCACCAGTCTCCACGCGCGTCGTGTCTCGTCGGCAAGCGCCCGGACTGCGCGGCTCGATGATGTACCTTCTTGCATAATTAGCACATTAGCTAATTACGCCACGCCGATCAAGAGCGTTACGAGCGCGCGACGGCAACGGCGCCGGGTCGCCTGGCTTACGCGGTGACCCGTCACCGCTCGACCGTGCGACGTCGGCCGTCACGTGCCGGCGCCGGCGTCTCGACACGTGGCGATTGGCGCGTGGCTACGGCATAATCACGCGTCGTCCGCCGACACCCATGGCTCCCGCCCACCGCGTTCGTTTCGGCCCGTTCGAGCTCGACCTGCGAACCAACGAGCTGCGGAAAGGCGGCCGGCGCGTCCGCGTCCACGACCAGCCGCTCCAGATCCTGCGCGCCTTGCTCGATCGCGCCGGCGATGTCGTCACGCGCGACGAGCTGCGGGCACGGCTCTGGCCCGCCGACACGTTCGTCGATTTCGATCACGGCGTGAACAGCGCCGTCCGTCGTCTGCGCGATGCGCTCGGCGACACCGCCGATCGGCCCAAGTACATCGAGACA
>CAZNMF010000441.1:0-2619 GCA_964573795.1 uncultured Solibacteraceae bacterium | reverse complement strand
GACGCGGTTCGTCGGCTGAACTTGCACAGGGTCCGGACCGCGGTCCGACGCGTGGTGCTCTGCGAGTCTACCAAGGAACGGACACCGCGTGTCGTGGCGGGCCGCTGCGCGCGACGTGTGAGAGGATGGCGGCCCATGGCCGCCGAGATCGCCCCGGCCGCGCCCGCGTCCGCCGGGCTGCGGCGCTGGATTCCCGCGGCGTCGATGCTGCTCGTCTCGCTCGTGAGCTATATCGACCGCAACACGCTCGCGCTGCTGGCGCCGACGCTGCTGGCGGATCTGCATTTGTCGGCGGAACAGTACGGCTACGCGATTTCCGCGTTCTCGGTCGCCTACATGATCGGCAATCCGGCATGGGGCTGGGCGCTGGATCGCTACGGGCTGCGACGCGGGATGACGGCGTCGGTCCTGACGTGGACGATCGCGTCGGTGTCGCACGTCTTCGTGCGCGGGCTCGCCGGGCTCGCGATGGCGCGCGCGGCGCTCGGCTTCGGCGAAGGCGCGGCGTTTCCCGGCGGCCTGCGCGCGGTCGTGCAGACGCTGCCGCCGGCGAGCCAGTCGCGCGGCATCGCCATCGCCTACAGCGGCGGCTCGCTCGGCGCCATCGTCACGCCCATCGTCATCACGCCGGTCGCCGCGCTGTGGGGCTGGCGCGCGGCGTTCTGGTTCACGGGCGTGCTCGGCGCCGCGTGGCTCGTGCTGTGGCGCGCGCTCAGCCGCACGCCGGCGCTGCAGCACGCCGGCGCGGACAGCGGCGCGCGCACGGCGGCGAACGACGACCGGCCGCGGCCGCGCGCGGGCGATCGCGACATCTGGGCCTACATGTTTCTGTACGCGCTCGGCGCGCTGCCGCTCGCGTTCATCCTCTACGGCGCGTCGATCTACCTGCACCAGGCCGTCGGTCTGTCTCAAGTGCAGATCGGATCCATCTTGTGGATTCCGCCGGTCGGCTGGGAGATCGGCTACTTCTTCTGGGGATTCGTGATCGATCGCACGCTCGCCCGCGAGTCCGGCGGATCGATGCGGCGCTGGTGGCTGATGCTCGTCGCGACGCTGCTCAGTACGCCGCTGGCGCTGACGCCGTTCGTGTCCGGCGCCGCTGCGACGCTCGCGCTGCTCTTCCTCGCGACGTTCGCGGCAGGCGGCTTCATCATGCTCGCGGTCGCGTTTGCGACGCGCGTGTACTCGAGCGCGTCGTCGGCGCTGCTCTCGGGCCTCGGCTCGGCTGCGTGGTCCGCCCTCGTCGCGCTCGTGATGCCGTCGTTCGGCCGCCTGCTCGATCTGCACCGCTACGGCCTCGCATTTGCGATCGTCGCGGCGTGTCCGGCCGTCGGATTCGCGATCTGGTCAATCTTACGGAGGGGCGGACCTTCAGGTCCGCCCGCTCAGACCGCCGGCCGAACCTGAAGGTTCGGTCCTCCGATTCGGATCCGTTCGCCTACAATGACGCTTCCATAACTATGCGCTTCGCCAAACATCTTCTGTGGGCCGGCGTGGCCGTGCTCGCGGCCTACGCGCTCGGCGCGCTCGCGACGACGCACGGCGAGCCCGTCAACAGCCTGTGGATCGTCGTCGCCGCGGCCGGCACGTATCTCATCGGCTTCCGCTTCTACGCCAAATGGATTGCCGCGCGGGTGATGACGCTCGACGATATGCGCGCGACCCCGGCCGAGCGGCTGCGCAACGGCCACGACTTCGAGCCGACGAACAAGTGGATCGTCTTCGGCCACCACTTCGCCGCGATCGCCGGCCCGGGACCGCTCGTCGGCCCGACGCTGGCCGCGCAGTTCGGCTATCTGCCGGGCACGCTGTGGATCATCGGCGGCGCCGTGGTCGCCGGATGCGTGCAGGATTTCGTCATCCTGTTCGCGTCGATGCGGCGCGACGGCAAGTCGCTCGGGCAGATGGCGAAGGAAGAGATCGGCACGATCGGCGGCTTCACGGCGCTCATCACCGTGCTGCTGATCATGGTGATCCTCCTCGCCGTCGTCGCCCTCGTCGTCGTCAACGCGCTGCGGGACAGCCCGTGGGCGACGTTCACGATCGCCGCGACGATGCCGATCGCGGTGCTGATGGGGATTTATCTGCGCTTCTGGCGGCCGGGCAAGGTGCTCGAGTGCTCGCTCATCGGCTTCGTGCTGCTCATCGCGAGCATCTTCGGCGGCCAGGCCGTGTCCCAGTCCCCGGCGCTCGCGCCGTGGCTCACGTTCGGCGGCATGACGCTGGCGATCATGGTGATCGTCTACGGCTTTCTCGCGAGCGCGCTGCCGGTGTGGCTGCTGCTCGCGCCGCGCGACTACCTCAGCACGTTCATCAAGCTCGGCGTCGTGCTGCTGCTCGCCGTCGGCATCCTGATCGTCCATCCGACGCTGCAGATGCCGGCGCTCACGCAGTTCATCGACGGCCACGGCCCGATCTTCAAAGGCAAGATCTTCCCGTTCGCGTTCATCACGATCGCGTGCGGATCGATCTCCGGCTTCCACGCGCTGATCGCCTCCGGCACGACGCCCAAGATGCTCGCGCGCGAATGGCACGCCTGGCCGATCGGGTACGGCGGCATGCTGCTCGAGGGCTTCGTCGCGATCATGGCGATGATCGCGGCGTGCGTGATGGCGCCGG
>CAZNMF010000440.1:0-17258 GCA_964573795.1 uncultured Solibacteraceae bacterium | reverse complement strand
TGCTCGACGGCCTGCGCGGCCGCGAGCGCGCGCGAGTACGCGAGCTCGCGCTCGTTGACCAGATGCGCCGCCTCGTCGAGCGCGGCGCGCGCGCGCGCCGCGCTCTCGCGCTGCGCGTCGATCGCGCGGGCCGCCGGTTCCTGGCGGCCCGCGAGGTCGGCGACTTCTGTCGCGAGCGTCTCGGCCTGCCGCGCGAGCTCGTCGATCTGCTGCGACTCGAACGCGATCTGCTGCTGGCGCCGGCCGATCTCCAGCTCCGTGGCGTGCGCACGCTCGCGCGCCGACGCCGACGCCGCCTCGGCCTCCGTCAGCCCGAGGCGCAGCGCCTCGAGCGCCGACTCGAGCGAAGCGACCTCGGCCGCCGCGGCGACCTCACGCTCGCGCGCCGCGTGCCAGCGCGCGTCCGCCGCCGCAATCTCGGCGCCGAGCGCGTCGTACCGCCGCGCGAAGTGCACCTGTTCCCACTTGCGCAGCTCTTCGCGCAGCCGTTTGTAGCGCCGCGCCCGCGCCGCCTGCCGCTTCAGTGCGCCCCGCTGCTTCTCGACCTCGAAGATGATGTCGTCGACGCGCGTGAGGTTCTGCTGCGCCGCCTCGAGCTTCAGCTCGGCGGCGCGGCGGCGCGACTTGTACTTCGTCACGCCGGCCGCTTCCTCGATCAGCGTGCGCCGCTCGGCCGGGCGCGACGACAGGATCTGCCCGATCTTGCCCTGCTCGATGACGGCGTACGCCTTGACGCCGAGCCCCGAGTCCATCAGCAGATCGTGGATGTCCCGCAGCCGGCAGACCTCGCCGTCGATCAGATATTCGCTCTCGCCCGATCGGTACAGCCGGCGTCCGATCTCGACGTCGCGCGCGATGATCGGCTGCTGATCGAGCAGCGGATCGGGCTCGGCCGGCATCTGGACCGGCGCCTGCATCGCCGCCTGCACGACCTGCGTGAACTTCAGCTTCACCTCGGCCGCGGCGGTGGGCTTGCGCGCATCGCTGCCATTGAAGATCACGTCCTCCATCCGCTCGCCACGCAGGCTCTTGGCGCTCTGCTCGCCGAGCACCCACGTAATCGCGTCGACGACGTTGCTCTTGCCGCAGCCGTTGGGCCCGACGATGGCGGTCACGCCCTGGTCGAAGCCGAGGTCGGCGCGGTCCGGAAAGCTTTTGAAGCCCGCAATCTGCAGTTTGGACAATCGCATGGACGATGGTTCTCGAATTCGGATGGACGGCGCGTCCGCATGCTCGGCGGCACGCCGGGTCTACAGACCCGGCCCTACATCTGTTGTGAAACGGGCCAGCAGACCGCGGTCCGCAGCCCGCAGACTGAATCCGGCCGAAGTCTAACAAGGCCCCATTTAGCGGGGCAAGGGAAAAGGCCGCTACCAGATGTAGTGCCTGACTATCGGACGGCCTGCGTATTCGCGGGGGGTGCCTTCACGGCGCGGCCGGCCGTGGCGGACGTGTTGAGCTCGAGCAGGTGGGCCGCTTCGTCGAAGTAGCCCAGCGCCGCCTGGAGCTGCGGGTCGGTCGCCGACGCGACCCGGCGTGCCTCCTCGACGCCGAATAGATCGACGTCGACCTCGTAGTGGATGCGCGACTTGATGAAGGCCAGGTCCGTCTTGAACGCGGCCTCGTCGATCTTGACGTGCTGATCGACGAGGAACTGCCGGAACTCGTCGACCATGGCGTCGGTCAGCGTCCAGCCGGGCTCGACGTGATGCGTGGCGTTCGAGCGCGCGCCGGGGCGCGTGTCGCCTTCCTTCGTGAAGCGCTCCGCGAAATTGATGAACGCCGTGCTGAGCGATCGCGAGAACCGCGTCGGGTTGAAGCCTTCGACGGGTCCGACGACGAAATGATCGGGCTCGACGCCGCCTCCGCCGTAGACCTTGCGGCCCGCGTCGGTCAGCGTGAGCTCGGACGCCTTGTGCTCGCGCGTGCCGGTCTGTTCGCGCGCTGCGTAGTTGCGGTAGTCGTCGAACGTGCTGTCCCACGGCCGCTGGATCATCCGGCCGCTGGGCGTGTAGTAGTGGCCGGTCGTCAGCGCGAGCCCCGCGCCGTTGGCGATCGGATAGACCGACTGCACCAGCGCTTTGCCGAACGTCGTCTCACCGACGACCAGCCCGCGATCGTGATCCTGCATCGCACCGGTGACGATCTCCGACGCGCTGGCGCTGCCGCGGTTGACGAGCACGATCAACGGCACGTCGGGATAGCCGCCCTGCCGCGTCGCGCGATAGTCCTCGTCGGAGTTCGGAATGCGGCCGCGCGTCGAAACGATCATCTGCCCGCGCTTGAGAAAACGATTCGCGACAAGGATCGCCTGATCGAGCGGGCCGCCGGGGTTGTCGCGCAGATCGAGCACGACGCGCTGCATGCCCGAGCTCTTCAGGCGCGCGAGCGCTTCGCCCAGCTCCGTGTCGCTCGTCTCCGAGAAATCCTGCAGGCGCACGTAGCCGATGCCCGGCGTCAGCATGAACGCCGCGCGCACGGTCGGCATCTTGATCTCGTCGCGCGCGACCGTGAGCGGGATCAGCGCGTCGAGGCCCGGCCGGCGAATCGTGATGTCGACCGTCGTGCCCTTCGGCCCCTTGACGCGCTTGACGACCTCGTCGGTCTGCCAGCCCTTCGCGTCCTCGTCGCCGACCTTTGCGATGATGTCGCCGCGGCGGATGCCCGCGCGATAGGCGGGCGACCCCTCGAAGAGCGACGTCACCGTCACGTCCCCGTCGATCGACAGGATGCTGATGCCGATGCCGAAGTAGCGGCCCTCCTGGCGATCGCGCATCTGCGCGAAGTCGCGCGGCGTGAAGAAGCTCGAGTGCGGGTCGAGCGTCCGCAGCATGCCGCTGATCGACTCGTAGATCAGCGCCTCGCTGCCGCAGACCTTCGGCTCCAGGCACAAGCCGTCGATCGGCTCGACGTAGTCGTTCTCGATCGCCGCGAGCGCCGCGGCGTAGACGCGGTACCGCGCCTCGTCGGCCTGCCGGCTGTCGGCCGCCGGCGACTGCGCGGCGAGCACGCCGAGAAAGGCGCCGGCCGCGACCGACGTGCAGGTGACGAGGACGGCGGCGGGAACACGAAGTCGGCTCATAACGGACGTCCTATTCGGCCGCGGCGCGCGCCGGGCGTTTCTTGCCGAACACCCATGCGACGCCGATGCTCAGAATGTACAACGCAATCATCGGCGCGGAGAAGATCGTCAGGTTCACCGGATCGCCGCTCGGCGTGATGACGGCCGCCACGACGACGATGACCAGCACCGCATAGCGGAACTGTTTCAGCATGAACTTCGCGGTCACGATCCCGAAGCGCGAGAGGAAGAAGACCACCATCGGCATCTGGAAGATCAGGCCCATGCCGAGCAGCGTCTTCACGTAGAACGAGAACGTGACGTCGAGGTCCGGCAGATACGAGAGGCCGGGGCCGTCGCCGGGCAGACTGGCCGCCGCGCCCGCGCCTGCGCCGGCCGCCGCCGACGGCACCGGCACGACTTCATAGCTCGCGAAGAACTTCCACATCGACGGAAACGCCACGCGGTGCGCGAAGTACGAGCCGCCGAAGAAGAAGATCGAGGCGAACAGCACGAACGGCACGACCACGCGCTTTTCGCGCGCGTAGAGCCCGGGCGCGACGAACAGCCACGCCTGCGAGAAGATGAACGGCGCCGCCACGAACAGGCCGGCGAGCGCGGAGAGCTTCAGGCTGAACATGAAGCCGGCCATCGGCTGCGTGAAGACCAGGTGGCCGCCAAACGACCCGAAATAGCCGATGTAGTACTGGTAGAGGCGCTCCCAGAAGTAGAAGCTGACCGCACAGCACGCGCAGAGCACGTACAGCGAATAGAGGATCCGCCGGCGCAGCTCGTCGAGGTGCTCGAGGAAGCTCATCCTCGAGCGATCGTCGAGGGCCTCGCCCTCCTCCGCCGCCATGAAGTCGGCGGCGTCAGTCGATTCGGAAGTCATGGACGAGGTCGTCGTCGATCAGGCCGATCGCGCCGGCGTCAGCTCACCTGCTCGCCGCGCGCCACCGTGTCGGATCGAATCTCCTGCGCGGCGGCCGTGATGGCCGGCGGCTGCGAAGCCGGCGCCGCCGGCTTCTGCTGCTCTTCGTTCCGGATCTCTTCGTCGAGCGTGCGCTGCAGCTCGTTGGACGCGCGCTTGAACTCCGCCAGGCCCTTGCCGAGCGAACGTCCCAGTTCCGGCAGCTTGCGCGGCCCGAACACGATCAACGCGACGACGAAGATGATGACGAGCTCGGGAAATCCTATGGGACCCATGGTGCGTTCCTTACATGCTCAGTGGCAGCCTTCAGTATACCCGTTCCCGGGGGCGTCCCGGTGAAAATGCGGCGAACACGGGGCTGCAAGTCGTGTGTTCGCGTTGACTTGCGTCACATCGAGTACTACGATGACCTGAAAGGCGCGCCGGCGGATTAAAAGTTGCATCCAGTGCGCCACGTGATCGTTCGATCCTCAATCACAGATAGGACATCCTCCATGACACGACGACTGGTTGGCCTGGGCGTTCTGGGAGCCGCCCTGACATTCGCACCGACGGTCTTCGCGCAAGCCCCGCAGACGTCTCCCCAGCCGTCTACCGGTGCCTCCGCCGAGTCCGATCGCCTTCGTCCGGCGACGACGACCACTTCCGGCACCACCGGGATCTGGTTCGTGCCGACCGGCGAGGTGCTTCCCGCCAAACAATGGTCTGTTTCTTTCTATCGCACGAACGTCGACGACGGTCAGGGATTTTCGGACATCTCGACGTTCCCGGCGACCGTGGCCTACGGCCTGGGCGGCCGCGCCGAGATCTTCGGCAGTTGGGCGCTCGTCACCCGCATCGACCGCGACACGCGGCCGCTTTTCTTCGCGAGCACGCCTGGCGGCGATGAAGCCGGCACCGGCGGCGGGCTCGTCGTCGACTATCCGTTCGTCCGCAACCAGTGGACCGGCAACAAGCTCGGCGACCTGTGGGTCGGCGGCAAGGTGAACCTGCTCGCCAACACGTCGTCACGCGTCGCGCCGGCCATCCGCGCGATGGTCAAGCTGCCGACGGGCGACAAGGACGGCGGCGTCTCGACCGGCAAAGCGGATTTCCAGGTCGACGGCATCGTCTCCACCTACAACCCGGTCGCGGAAATTTCCGGCTACGGCGGCGTGATTGTCCGCAGCAGCCCGGACGGCTACGACCTGACGAACGGCCTGCGGTGGGGCGTCGGCGCGGCGTTTCCGCAGCGCTACAACCTGGGCTTGCGGATCACCGCCGAGCTGTTCGGCGAGAAGTACTTCGACAACACGATCACCGCGCCCACGGGATTGACGGGCGAGGACGGCTCGATCGTGCCGGTGTCGACGATCGTGCGCAGCCCGACGATCGCCTCGGTCGGCCTGACGTGGCAGGCGCCGAACGGCTTCTTCATCGGCGGCGCGGCGAGCTGGAACGTGCACATGAAGAGCCGCAGCGACGCGGACTGCGCGCCGGGCCTCGGGTGCGCCGGCGAGACGTTCCCGGACACGCCGAAGGACGACAAGGGCCTGCAGATTCGGATCGGCTTCCATCCGGGCGCGCGTAACCGCAGCGCCGCGTCGACCGCCAGCGCGACACCGGCGCCCTCGGCGCCCACAGCTCCGTCGGCCGCGGCGCCAACGGCGCCGCCAACCGAAGCCGCCGCGCCGCCGGCTCCGACGGCTCCGGCCAACCGCCCGCCAACGGTTCGCGCCTCCTGCGATCCGTGCACGGTCGAGGTGAACAAGACGTCGACGGTTTCGGCCGACGCGCAGGATCCGGACGGCGATCCGCTGACGTACCGATGGACGAGCGCCGCAGGCACGATCGCGAGCCCGACCACGCGTCAATCGGCCTGGACCGCGCCGGGTCAGCCGGGTCCGGTGCCGGTGACGGTCGGCGTCAACGACGGCAAGGGCGGCACGGCGAGCGACAGCGTCACGATTCAGGTCGTGCAGCCGCGCAGCTACACGTTCGAGGACGTGCACTTCGAGTTCGACCGCTTCAACCTGCGGCCGGACGCGCTCAGCATTCTCGACGACGCGATCACCGCGATGCGCGCCAATCCTGGATTGCGCCTGACGATCGAGGGCCACACCTGCAACATCGGGACGGCCGAGTACAACCTCGCGCTCGGCGAGCGTCGCGCCAAAGCCGTGCGCGACTACCTCGTCAGCCGCGGTGTCGCGGCCGATCGGCTGAACACGGTCAGCTTCGGTGAAGAACAGCCGAAGTACGACAACTCGCGCGAGGAGACGCGCCGCCTGAACCGCCGCGCCGCGCTCGTCGTGCGCCTGCAGTGACGCGACAAAGTTAGAAGTTCGAAGCCAGAAGCCAGAAGTTCTGAGCTCGAAAACAAAGCCAGAAGCCGAGGACGGGTTCCTCGACTTCTGGCTTTTTGGCTTTTAACTTCTAACTTTTCTTGATTCTTCCGTCCGCGTCCGCGTCAGTAGGCCTTCGCGAACCAGGCTTTGATGGACGCGGGCTGGCCGCACTTGACGCACTGGCCGTCGATGCGCGGCGAGCCGAGCGGGATGTTGCGGAGCGTGGCCTGCGTCTCGGCTTTGATCTGCGCTTCGCACTCGGCCGATCCGCACCACGCGGCGATCACGAAGCCCGGACGTCCTTCCATCTGCGCCTGGAACTCGGCCCAGTCCTTCGCTTCGCTCGTGTGCTCGTCGCGGAACGCGCGGGCACGGGCGAGCAGGTTCGCCTGAATCTCGTCGAGCAGCGCCGGCACGCGCGACGCGAGCTCCGCCATCGGAATCGCGGCCTTCTCGCGCGTATCGCGCCGCGCGGAGAACACCTGCCCCTTCTCGATGTCCTTCGGACCGATCTCGAGCCGCAGCGGCACACCGCGCAGCTCCCACTCGGCGAACTTCCAGCCCGGTGAGTTCTCTTCGCTCGCGTCGAGCGTCACGCGCACGCCGCACGCGACCAGCTCGTCGCGAATGGCCTCCGCCTTCGGCAGCACGGTCTCCTTCCAGTTGCCGCGCGGAATCGGGACGATGACGACCTGGTGCGGCGCGACGCGCGGCGGCAGCACCAGGCCGCTGTCGTCGCCGTGCGTCATGATCACGCCGCCGATCAGCCGCGTCGACACGCCCCACGACGTCGTCCACGCGTGCTGCAGCGTCTTGTCGCGCCCCTGGAACTGGATGCCGAACGCCTTCGCGAAGTTCTGCCCGAGGTTGTGCGACGTGCCCGCCTGCAGCGCCCGGCCGTCGCCCATCAGCGCTTCGATCGAATAGGTGCGCGACGCGCCGGCGAACTTCTCGCTCTCGCTTTTGACGCCGTCGATGACCGGCATCGCGAGCACGGACTCGACGCACTCCTTGTAGAGCGCCAGGATCTTCATCGTCTCGTCCTGCGCTTCCTCCGCGGTTTCATGCGCCGTGTGCCCTTCCTGCCAGAGGAACTCCGTCGTCCGCAGAAACGGCCGCGTGACTTTCTCCCAGCGGACGACGTTCGCCCACTGGTTGATGAGGACGGGCAGATCGCGCCAGGACTTGATCCACTTCGCGTAGAGCGTGCCGATGATCACTTCCGACGTCGGCCGCACGACGAGCGGCTCGGCCAGCTCTTCGTCGCCGCCCTTCGTGACCCACGCCACCTGCGGCGCGAATCCCTCGACGTGCTCCTTCTCTTTCATCAGCAGGCTCGAGGGAATGAACAGCGGGAAGTACGCGTTGACGTGGCCCGTCGCCTTGAAGCGCGAGTCGAAGGCCTGCTGGATCAGCTCCCAGATGGCGTAGCCGTACGGCCGGATCGCCATGCAGCCTTTGACCTCGGTGTAGTCCGCCAGCTCCGCGCGGCGGACGACGTCGAGATACCAGCGCGAGAAATCTTCGGAACGGGGCGTGATTTCAGTGACGAATGAGTCTTTCTTCTGGTCGGCCAAGCAGGGCTCCGGGTGCAGTCACGAGGATACGGACGAGGGTCAGCGCGCGCCGCGGTAGTCGTCGCAGCGCCGTTTCCAGTGTAGATCGTCGCGCTCCGGGAAGTCGGTGCGCGAGTGCGCGCCGCGGCTCTCTTCCCGGCCCAGCGCGGCCCGCACGATGAGCGTCCCCATCGTGAGCAGGCTGACGACGCGCCAGGTGGACACGTCGAGCGAGGCGCCCGCATCGCGTTGGCGACTGACGACGTCCGCGGCCTCGCCAAGCGTCCCCAAGGCGTCCGCGAGCCCGTCGCGATCGCGAAAGACGCCCGCGCGCCGCCACATCAAGTCGCGGATGGCGGCTTCGGTCGTGGGCACCGACAACGGCGCGCCGGTCGGCGGGGGATCGGCGAAGACGGGCGTCGGCTCGACCGGCCAGTCGCGGCCGTTCCACACGCGCATCGCGCGGCCCGCCCGCCCGCCGAACACCAGCCCTTCGAGCAGCGAGTTGCTCGCCAGACGATTCGCGCCGTGGACGCCGGTACGCGCGACTTCACCGGCCGCGTACAGCCCGCGAATCGAGCTCCGTCCGTCGAGATCCGTGACGACGCCGCCCATCAGGTAGTGCGCGGCAGGGCCGACGGGCAATCGATCCGTCGCGAGATCGAGTCCCGCGCGGCGGCACAGCTCCGCGATCGCCGGGAACCGCTCGCGCACGGTCTCCTGCGGCAGGTGCGCCAGCGTCAGATACACGGGCGCCCCCGTCCGCTCCGACTCGAGGACGATGGCGCGGGCGACGCGATCGCGGGGCGCGAGATCGCCGGCCGGATCGTAGCGCGAGACGAACCGCTCGCCCTGCGCGTTGATCAGCCGCGCGCCTTCGCCGCGCAGCGCTTCCGACAGCAGATAGCGCGGCGCGCCGGGCACGGCGAGCGCGGTCGGATGGAACTGGACGAACTCGAGATCGGCGACGCGCGCGCCCGCCAGATACGCGAGCACGACGCCGTCGCCGGTCGCCACCGCCGGATTGGTGGTCTCGCGATAGACCTGCCCGGCGCCGCCCGTCGCGAGCAGCGTCGCGTTCGCGCGCGCTTCGTTCAGCACGCCCGTCGCGTCGAGGAACCGCACGCCCGCGACGCGGTCGTCCTCGACGATCGCCTGTACGGCCGTGGCATGGTCGATGATGGTGACCGACGTGCGGCCGGCGAGGTGCGACGCGAGCACGCGCGAGATCTCGCGGCCGGTCGCGTCGCGCGCGTGCAGCACGCGCCGCACCGCGTGTGCGGCCTCGCGCGTGAGATCGAGCGTGCCGTCGGGCTCGCGATCGAACGCCGCGCCCCAGTCGATCAGCTCGCGCACGTCGCTCGGCCCCTCGTTGACGAGCACGCGGACCGCGTCCTCGTCGCAGAGGCCGTCGCCGGCGGCGATGGTGTCGGCGAAGTGCAGCTCCGGCGTGTCGTCGGCGCCGACCGCTGCGGCGATGCCGCCTTGCGCGTAGCCCGTGCTGCCGGCGCCGGGATCGGACTTCGTCAGGATGAGCACGCGGCCGTACGGCGCGAGCTCGACGGCCGCGCGAAGGCCGGCGATGCCGCTGCCGATGATGAGATAGTCGGCGGAGACGCGTGCGGTCACGATCGCCTGTTATCCTACCCCGGATGATCGACCGGTCCCACGCATCCGCATGACTCCCATTCGCATCGACGTCACCGCCGAGCGCACGAGCTACTCGGTCGCGATCGGCTCAGGCCTCATCCAGACGCTGCCCGCGCTGCTCGCCGAACGTGGCGTGACCAGACAGCGGCTCGTCGTCAGCTGCGCGCCCGTGTGGCGCCTGCACGGCCGTCGCTTGAAGTCCATCCTGAGCAAGGGCGACAAGCCCGCGCTCATCGGCGACGGCGAGCGCGCGAAGACGCTGGCGACCGTTGCCGGCCTCTACGATCACTGTCTACGGCGCGAGCTCGACCGCTCCGCCGCCGTCATCGCGGTCGGCGGCGGTGTCGTGGGCGACGTCGCAGGCTTCGCCGCGGCCACCTACCTGCGCGGCATCCGCCTCGTGCAGGTGCCGACGACTCTGCTGGCGCAGGTGGACAGCGCGATCGGCGGCAAAGTGGGCGTGAATCTGCCGGCGGGCAAGAACCTCGTCGGCGCGTTCCACCCGCCCGCGCTCGTGGCCTGCGATCCCGATCTGCTGCGCACGCTGCCGCGACGCGAGTTCCGCGCGGGGCTCTACGAGGTCGTGAAGTACGGCGTCATCGCGTCACGGCCGCTCTTCGATCGCGTCCGGACGAATCTCGCGAAGATCTTCGCCCACGACCCGACCGTCGTCACGCCCGTCGTCGCCGAGTGCTGCCGGATCAAGGCGGACGTCGTGACGCGCGACGAGCGCGAGTCCGGCCCGCGCCGTGCGCTGAACTTCGGCCACACGATCGGCCACGCGCTCGAGTCGATCACGCGGTATCGGCGCTTCCGCCACGGCGAAGCGATCGGTCACGGCATGCTCGCCGCCGCGCGCCTGTCCGTCATGCGCGGCACGATGACCGAGACGGACGAAGCGCGGCTCGCCGATCTGATCCGCGAGATGGGCGCCCTGCCGCCGGTGACGGACCTCCGCATCAGCGACGCGCTCGACGTCATCGCCCACGACAAGAAGGTGGTCAACGGCCGGCTCCACTTCGTCCTCGCCGACGGCATCGGCGGCACGGACATCGTGTCCGACGTCCACACCCGCGAGCTGAGCCAGGCGATGAAGGCGATTGGGATGAGGAGATGAGAACAGGCGGAGCTCGAGTTCCCTGAGCACGGCGTAGCTGGCGCGATAGTCCAATAATCCGCAGATAGATCGATAGTCCGATACCAGATAGTGCGATAGTGAGATAGCACGATAGTGAGATAGCGAGATACGCCAGTCATTTCCATCCCACCACCCTCCCCGCTCCTCCGTCCTCGTCCCGCCGCAGCACCGCTTCCCGCTCGACGCGCACGTCGCGAGGGCCAAGAGCTAGGGCATGGACGCGAATCGTGCGATTGCCGTCGACCAGCGGATTGCCGTCGCTCTCGGCCCGGTCGTCGCCAACCCACGCGACGAGATAGGGCAGCACCTCGCGCGGGCGGGCCGGCACCATCGCCGCCAGCGACCCGGAGAGAAACAACCGCCAGCGCGTCGTGTCCGCGCCGCGCGCGTCAGCCGCGTCGGTCTCCGCCTGCAGCTCCGACGTCATCGCCGTGAGGTCGATCGCCTGTCCCCACATCGTCGCGCCGCTCTCACGCAGCGTTGACGTCACGCTTCCATTCAGCGCCGTCGTCCAGTCCGGCGGCGCCTGCAGATCCTGAATCGCCCGCTCGAGCGCCGCATCGGCGGCATATGCCGCGGCAAGCCGGTTCGGCTCGCTCGCCGCGCTCATCCGCTCCACATCCGTCGCTGTTGCCGTCGCCAATGCGAGCGCGGCGAGCAGCAGCACCACGACCAACGCCAGCACGACGGCAATCCCCTCGTCTGACATCACCTCCTCGCTCGACATGTGCGTCTCCGCTAGCGACCAAGATTGAGACTTCTCGGGGCGATCTCGGCCGTCAGCTCGAGATCGGGGACGAGGCCGCCGGTGGTCCGTCCCGTGCCGGGCACACGAAAGTCCACGCCCGGCGGCCCCGCCGCCCGAAATCGATCGAGCGCCGCCTGCACCCGCACGTGCAGACGCACCGACCGGATGCGCATCAGGTCGACGTCGAACTGACGGTCGCCATCGCCGCACCAGGGGCCGTCGGTGAACATGTCCAACGGCAGCGGCGCAAGCGAGCCACCCTGCGGAGCCAGTGACGACGACGATGCGATGACGTGCCCGTCAGCATCGTAAAGACAGTTGGATTGGCCCGCCGGCGGCTTCGGCCGCAGCGGCGGCGACGGATCGCCCAGATACTCGAATCGCACGTCCACCACATCGTCGACGACAGGCGTGTCGGACGCGTCCTCGTCGTAGCGCCGGAGCAGCCGATTCGCGCGATCGAAATAGTACGTGCGCGACTCGACCGGCACGACGATCGCACCAGCGTCGAACGCGGGCGCCGACGTCTGAAGCGCACGCAGATTCGCTGACGAGCCGGCGACATCGGTGACGACATACAGCGCGTGCCGGCCGGTGCCGTCGACGATCAGCACGACCGTCCCTGCCGGAATGCCGCAAAATGGCGGCCCGATCGGACACGGCGGCCCGGTGGCCACGGTGACCACCGGCGCCGTGCCGTCCACCGGCATTGTCGTTTCTGCCGTCCACCCAATTTCCGCAGGCACGATCATCGTCATCGCGTCGGTACGGGCAATGGAGGGCGGGTCGGCGCCAGTCAGCCCCATCCGCCGCGGCACGAGCGCCGGGAGCAGGCGCGCGAGCGAGCCGGACAGCGGCCCATGCGCGATCCCGCCGCCTGCAGACGCAATGTCGGACTCGAGCAACGCCATTGCCACGCGCGCGCGCTCCTGCACGTCGGCAGCCTCCGGCGCCGCACGGGCGATCACGACGTCGGTCGACGCCAGCCAAAGCGCGACGACCACGACGAGCGACGTCAACGTCATCGCGATCAACTCTTCCAGCAGCGTGAATCCTGAGTCGCCGGCGGTGGCGGGATGTGACTGTGATCGTGCCTCGGCCATGCGATCACCCTGCTTTCCGGCCCTTGACCGTCACGAGCCGCACGGAGTCCGCTGGACCGACGCCTGAACGGCCGCCGCCAACCGGCTCGACCTTGACCTCGAAGACCAGCGCATCGGCAACCGACGGCACGAACGACACGCGCCATCGCCGCGCAAACACCGCCTCCGGAGGCACCGTCGTTCCGGCGCCCACCCATTTGCCGCGGACGTCCGCGAAGTCGACGTAACCGTCCTCGTTGACGTCGAGTGAGTCCGGCGGCGATGTCGCCAGGCCGCGCCCGCCCGCTGAAGGCGCAGCGGTCGCAAGGTTCGTGGTGATGTCGCTCACCCGCGCCGGCGGCGACGCCCCATCCCATCCCCACATCAGCCCTCGCAGCTGCTCCATCCGCTCCACCGCCATCGTCGTTTCGATCGTCTGACGTCGAGCCGCGGCCGCTTCGCGCGACGCGCGCAAGACGACCGTCGCCAGCGCCAACGCCGCGCCAGCCAGCAATGCCAAGGCGATCAGCACTTCGATCAACGTGAAGCCCACGGCGGAGTCCGCCTCGCTCCAGACACGCATCGACACCTCATTTCGAAGTTCGAAGTTCAAAGTTCGAAGTTTGAAGTTTGAAGTTCCCGCCCCCCACAATTGCAACCCGCGGGCCAAGGTGACGAGATGGGCGATCGAGTGGAGCGTCGACGGTTGGTGAGCCGGGATTTCGGCCGAATTTCGTCAGTCGCGCCAACGGCACGCGCGTCGGCAACGGCCGTCAGCCTTCAGAGGATTGCGGAAACTGCGAAGTGCGATTGAAAAAAGCGAAATGTCCCGATGACCAGATCACCGGACAGGCAGATAGCGAGACAGCCCGATGCCAGATAGCGCGATAGTGCGATAGTGCGTTAGCGAGATAGGGAGATGCGCCGGCTCTCGTCAGTACAGGCCCACGTACCACGTCACGAGTCTTTCGCCGACGAGCGAGGCAATGTAGGCGGCGACGGCGAGGAACGTGCCGAATGGCAGGCGCGTCTTCATCGACTTGCCGCGGACGATCGCCAGCCCTATCCCGATGATCGCGCCCGTGAAGCTCGACAGGAACAGCACCACCAGAATCTGGCGCCATCCGAGAAACGCGCCGATGAGCGCCATCATCTTCACATCGCCGAGCCCCATGCCGACCACGCCGGTCACGCGCTTCCAGGTCCAGCGAATCAGCCACAGCACGAGCGCACCGGCCGCGGCGCCAATCGCGCACGCGACGAGCCCCGGCGGCACCCACACGCTGAAGATCAGGCCGATCACGATGCCGGGGTAGGTGACGACGTTGGGAAGACGCTGGGTTTCGAGATCGGTGCCGAAGAGGACGACCAGAATCGCCGTGAACAGCAGGCGCTGCGCGAGCAGGATCGGATCGTCGTGAAACCAGATCCCCTGCACCACGAATGCGACGGCCGTGGCAGCCTCGATCGCCGGATACCGGGCGCTGATCGACGCCTTACACGCGCGGCACCGGCCGCCGAGCAGCAGATAGCTCAGCACGGGGATGTTGTCGCGCCAGCGGATTGGCGTATGGCAATGGGGGCAGCGCGAAGGCGGCGAGACGATCGACTCGCCCGCCGGCAGCCGCCCGATGCACACGTTCAGGAAGCTGCCGATCATCAGACCGAAGGCCGCCAGGTAGATGAAGAAGACTATGGACATCGGGTCATCTGGCCATCGGGTCATCGGGTCATCGGTGCGCGCTGCAGGAACCTCGGCAGCGGCCACAGACTCGACGCCTCCGAGATCGTGACGCGATGCGTCGTCGCGTTGTACACGAACGCCGTCTGCGTGGGATCGAGCGGAAGGCCGCGCAGCAGGCGTGAGGCGATGAGCTCACGCCAGTCGCGCGGATACGCGCCTGTCGCGTCGTGATAGCGCTCGACGATCGCCTGCAGCTGATCGATGGCGTCCAGCGCCTGCAGCTGCTGCAGCCCGCGCTCGGCCGTATGGCGCACGTAGGCCTGATCGGCCGAGAGCAGCTCGGTCAGCAGCCGTCGTGCGCCGGCGCGATCGCCACCCTGCGCGCGCGTCATCGCGGCCACCGGCCGCAGCCATTCGGGCGCGCCCGGCATCGCCGCCGCGCGCTCGAACGCCGCGGCGGCCTTGTCGTAGTCGTTCGTGAACCAGTAGTGCACGAACCCGATGTCGTGCAGGTACTGCCAGCGGTCCGGATTGTGCGCCAGGCCCTTCTCGAGCAGCGCGATCGCCTGATCCGGCCGGCCCGGGCCCTTGGGCGGCGTCTCCGCCAGGAAGATCGCGCCGAAGCGGTACGCGATGTTGAAGTGCGGATCGAGCGTCGTCGTCAGATCGAGCAGCGGATCCAGCAGCTCGAATCGCCCCCTCGTCCGCGTGGACAACAGATCGCGGCCGTAGTGCTGGATCGTGCGGATCCAGTAGACGTCGGACGCGATCGCATCGAACGACAGGAACACGCGATCGGCCGTCCGGCCCGATCGCAGGTACATCAGCCGCTGCTCGGAAACGGGCAGCGGATGGCGTGCGTCGCGCGCGTGCAGCACGCCGGCGGCCGCCGCAAGGCCGGCAACCGCGACAGCCACTGCGGCGATCGTCTGTCCGGCGCGCGTCATCGGAACTCCCGCCGCGAGAACAGGAACACGGCGGCGACGAGCACCGCCGCGATGTAGAGCACGGCGTACGCGAGCGTATCGATGACGAACGCCGCGCCGACCGGCAGCGCATGGACGACCTGGGCTTTCACGTCGAACGCGGAGAACGCCGGCACGATCCAGCCGACCGCACCGACGAGGTGTCCAACGAACGGCGACACGTCCATGATGTCGCCGAAATGCCGCAAGTCCTCGCTGAACGTGCCCGCCACGAACAGGCCGAGCGTGAAGACCAGCGACAACAGCGCGCTCGACGAGAACGTCGAGAACAGCAGCGCGACGGCGGTCAGCAGCGCGAGCTCGGCGAAGATCAGTGCCACGGCCATCAGCAGGCGCGGATCCATCGCCGGCGCGTCCCACGCCAGCCGGACCGCCGGCGCGGCGCTCCAATGGAGATAGCCGAGCATCAGATACAGCGCGGCCGTCATCGCGACGACGTTCACGAAGATCGTCAGCACCAGCCCGGCGTATTTGCCGACGACGAACTCCCAGCGCGGAAGTGGTTTCGAGAGCAGGGCGAAGACGCTGCGGCGATCGATCTCGCGCGACACGAGGCCGATGCCGACGAACACGCTCATCACGATGCCGGCCAGCTCGATTGTGGCGAGGCCGAGATCCTTGATGATCTTCACGTCCTGGCCCGCGCTGATCTGCGCGATCAGAATCGACGCCGCGACCAGCACCAGTGCGAACGCGCCGATCGCGTAGAGGACGCGGTCGCGCACGCTCTCCTTGAACACGTGCCGCGCGACGAGGGCGATGCGGCGCGCGCTCACGCCGCGTCTCCCTGGCCGAGCGCCTTCACGAACACGTCCTCCAGCGTCGTCCGGATCGGCGAGACGGACACGAGCGTCGCGCCCGCGGCCGTGAGCTCCGCGATGAACGGCTCCGGTCGCGCCGCGGCGCCGAGCTCGAAGCTGTAGCGGCCTTCGTCGATGCGCCGCGTGCGCACGACGCGCGACGACACGCGATCGGACAGCGACGCGTCCGTCATCGTCATCACGACTTCCCAACCGTGCGCCTCGCCGGCCGTGAGATCGCTCAGACGTCCAGACGCGACGAAACGTCCGCGGTTGAGAATGCCGACGGCGTTGCACAGCAGCTCCGCGTCGGACAGGATGTGCGAGCTGAACAGCACCGTCCGGCCTTCGTCGCGCAGCTCGAGGATGATCTCGCGCACCTCGCGGCGGCCGATCGGATCGAGGCCGGACATCGGCTCGTCGAGCACGATCAGCTCGGGATCGTTGACGAGCGCCTGCGCGAGGCCGACGCGCTGGACCATGCCCTTCGAGTACTGGCGGATCGGGCGTCGCCGATCGTCGGCGCCCAGGCCGACGCGATCGAGCACGCGTGCCGCGCGGGCACGGCGATCGGCGCCCGTGTACCCGAACAGGCCGGCGAAGTAGATCAGCAGCTCCTCGGCGGAGAGATGGTCGTAGAACGTCGGATGCTCCGGCAGAAATCCCAACCGCTGGCGCGCGTGCGCGTCGCCAACCGGCCGGCCGAGGATCTCCGCGTGGCCCGACGTGGGCCGCAGCAGGTCCATCAGCAGCTTCAGCGTCGTGCTCTTGCCCGCGCCGTTCGGCCCGAGCAGGCCGAAGACGCCGCCCGCGGGAATCTCGAGCGACAGCCCGTCGAGCCCCCGGTGCGGCCGCGGCCGCCAGAAGCCCACGGGAAAATCTTTCGTCAGACGATCGGTACGGACCACGAAGGACATCGAGGATCTAACTCACCATGACGAGGCGGCCGGCCCGACGGCCGGCTCTCTGTGAAATCGGCGGCGTCCGTCGAGTCTCGATCCGGCGAGCCGCCGCGCTTCGATAGAGATGTCGGCCGATCCGGCATGCCGCCTCAGCCCGGCCGTGCGATCGAAATCGCCGCGCCATGCACGCCATGGCATCGTCGTGCACGGCACGTCAGGCTTGTTCGCGCCATCTTCGCCTGTCACAATGAGTGAAGCAGTCAACTCTGTGGGGGCGACCTGGCTTCGACGGGGGCAAGGGACTGTGGGATGCGTGCCGAGCTCGTCCATCTCGCTCGTTAAACCGGTGGGCAACCAACGTAACTGCGGATTCGCAGCTTGCGCTCGCGGCCT
>CAZNMF010000439.1:0-5656 GCA_964573795.1 uncultured Solibacteraceae bacterium | reverse complement strand
TTGTCCGGGTCTTCGCCCACTTCGGATGTGATCACGTGGAAGCCCGGCACGTGCCGCTGGATCAGCTCGCAGAGCTCCTGCTTGCTCAGGTTCGCGTCGCTCAGGCCGACGTTGTACGGACGGCCCTTCATCGCGTCGTAGTGCGCCAGCACGTGGACGAACGCGCGGGCGGCGTCGCGGACGTGCAGATAGTTCCGCTTGAAGTGCGCCTCGAACAGCACGACGGAGCGATCGGTGACCGCGCGGTACGTGAAGTCGTTCACGAGAAGATCGAGGCGCATGCGCGGGCTGATGCCGAACAGCGTCGCGAACCGGAACGTCGCGAAGCGCCCGCTGTCGAGCAGATACGATTCGAGCTCGACCTTGAGCCGTCCGTAGAGCGACACGGGGCGCAACGGCGTGTCCTCGTCGCAATGGATGCCCGATTCGCCGACGCCGTAGCCGCTGTTGGTGGACGGGAAGATCATGCGCTGCGACGGCGACAGCCGTTCCGCGATGGCCTTGATCGCATCCGCGTTGACCGCCTGCGCGGTCCACGGATCGCGCGCGCAGATGGGCGCGCCGGTCAGACAGGCGAGCGGCAGCACGACGTCCGCGTGCCGCAGCAGCTCGTCGACGACGCGCCGATCGCGCACGTCGCCTCTGACGATGCGGAGGTTGGCGGCGTGGCAGCAGTCGAGCAGCGACGCCTGTTCGTACATGAAGTTGTCGAGGACCGTCACCGTATGTCCGTCCTCGAGCAGCATCGGCACCAGCACCGAGCCGATGTACCCCGCACCACCAGTCACCAGAATCTGCACTCTGCACTCCTTCTGAAGATCGCGCGGACGCGCGCCTAGTCCTTGACGCCGGGCACGAGCTGATCGAGCTCGCGGAACCCGCGAATGCGCCGCGTCGCCCGCGCCGCTTCTTCCTTGCTGTAGTCCTGCTCGTTGTCTGCGAACAGGATCTGGCTGCCCGAGAACTCGAACCGGAACGGGACGTGAATCAACGAGTCGAGCGCCTGCATCACGTCCGCCTGCCTGTCCGGCTCGACGAACAGCAGCAGAAATCCTCCACCGCCCGCGCCGGCCAGCTTGCCGCCGATGGCGCCCGCCTTGGTCGCGGCGGCGTAGATGTCGTCCACGTCGCCGTTGGAGACGCGCGCGCTCAAGCTTCGCTTGGCCTGCCATGCTTCGTGCAGCAGGTGCCCGAACGCCGTGACGTCGCGTCCCTCCGAAAGGATCGTCAGGCTCTCGCGGACGAGATCTTTCAACAGGCGAAGCTGCCGGCTGCGCGTCTGGAGATCGTTGACGTACGAGTCCGCGACGTTCGACGCCGTCCGCTTGATGCCCGTGTAGAACAGCATCAGGTGCGCATTGAGCTCGCGGAGCCGATCGGCGGAGATCGTGACCGGCCGCACCGAGATGTCGCCGCTCGACAGGAACTCGACGTGGTTAAGGCCGCCATACGCCGCGAGCACCTGATCCTGCGAGCCGACGGTTTCCTTCAAGAGGTCCTGCTCGATGTGGACGCTCTCGAGCGCCAGTTGCCGCTTGCTCGCGAGACGTCCAGTCAGCGCGTACAGCGCGTGGAGCAGGCCGACCGTGAACGCGGAGCTCGAGCCCATGCCGCTGCGCGCGGGCAGGTCGCCGTCGTGGTGAATCTCCAGGCCGCGGTCGAGGCGCAGGAACTGCAGTACGCCTTTGACGGCCGGATGGCTGATCTCTTCGACGGCCTGGCAGTACTCGGTCTTCGAGTACATGACGCAGAACCGGTGTTCGAAGAAGGGTGGCAGATGCCGGCAGGTGATGTAGGAGTACTTGTCGATCGTGACGCCCAGGACCTCGCCGCCATGCTGGCGGTACCAGGCCGGGTAATCCGTGCCACCACCGAAGAACGACAGCCGATACGGGGTTCTGCTGATGATCATGTGCCTCTCCGGCCCGATCGTCCGGCCCGGTGCCGGCCGGGTAGCCGAATCCGCGCGAAGGGCGGAAGGGCGGCTGCACAAGACATGCCACGATGCCTTCCGGCTCGATGACCCGCCGGCCGACGGCGGCATCGGCCCTCGTCGGGAAGTCGACGGCCAGGCAGCCTATTATGGCCGGATATCCGGCATTGCGGACGGGCCTCAGGCCCGTCTATGCACGGCGTTTCGTGAATCGGAAGAGATCCTGCGACTCCCACACGTCGGTCGCGTCGGGCGTGAAGCCGTGGGCCGCGAAGACGTCCACGAACTGCTCGCGCGTGTAGTGGTTCATGTAGCCATTCTCGAGACGCTCGACGTGCGCGCGCGTGCGTGCGATCGGATCGGCGCCGTCGGCCACCGGCGCATAGGACGTCACGACGTGCGCGACCGATCCGCCCAGCCATTCGACGACGGCCGGAACGTCGACGACGTATTCGAACACGCCGCTGAACACGGCGACGTTCACGTTGAAGTCGGCGAGCGCGGGCAGCGGGCGCGCGTTGAGATCGCAGATCACCGTGCCAGGCCCGCGATCGACGAGATCGGACGGCATGTACCGCGTCGGCCGATCGAGCAGGGCTTCGAGCTGCCGGCGCCCCGCGCCGAACTCGATGACCGCGCTACCTGGTGGGACCAACGCCGCGAGCTTGACCGTTCGCTCGTGCCACCACGCATGAAGATTGTCGGCGTCGCTCCATCGCGCGTAGTCGCTGGTCTGCGACCGTCGCAGGGTGAAGACCTGGACCAGACGACGGCTCGATCGGCCGAGCGTGCGCAGTAACGCCAGCGAATCATGCGTCGCGCGCCGGAGCCGGGAGGGGATGCGCTCTCGCATGCGGGTCGGAATCATAATGGACGCGCTGGACTGCGCTTCACACAGGAAGACTGCCGGCGCCCGATGAAGCTCATGCCGATACCGCATCGTCTCTCCGGCCGCGATGGCGTGGAGCAGCTGCGCGCGTTCCTCGACGAGGCCGGCCGCATCGACGAGACGTTCCGGTATTTTACCAAGCGGCCTCTCGACGTCATCGGCCGACATTTGTGCACATGGTTGCTGATCGACGAGGGGCGCGCCGTCGCGTACGGACACCTCGATCGTGAAGACGGCGTCGTCTGGCTGGGGGTCGCCGTCCAGGAGCGGGCCCAGGGACGAGGCTATGGCCGCGCGATGATGACGCTGCTGCTCGATGCCGCACGCGCGTGCGGCGTCACGCGTGTCCGGTTGTCCGTGGACAATGGGAACGCGCGCGCGATCCGGCTGTACGAGCGCACGGGATTCGCGAAGGCTTCGGCCAGAGACGGCATCACGTTCTTCGAGCGCGATCTCACGCCCCCGGCGCGCGTCGTCGTCAGCTCGGTCGCGTTCGGCGACATGCCCGTCGCGTCGATGATCGACGCGGCGAGGCGCGAGCAGTTCGCGCTCGAGTTCAGCAGCGGCCTGCCGTACGATCCGGACGCGGTCCGCACGTTCCGCGAGGCCGGCGTCGCGCGGCTCGCGCACGGCTACTTTCCTGCGCCGGCCGAACCGTTCGTGGTCAATCTGGCGAGCGCCGATGCCGACTCGAGACGCCGGTCGATCGAGCACTGCGTGCAGGGGCTCGAGCTCAGCCATGCGGCCGGGGCGCCGTTCTTCTCCGCGCACGCGGGCTTCTGTGCCGACGTGGATCCGGGCCAGCTCGGCGGACGCCGGCTGCCGGAGAGCCGCGACGGCCGCGAGCACGCCTGGGCGCGGTTCGTCGAGGCGATCCGCGACGTCCTCGCGCGGACGTTTCATCTGCCCGTCGGGCTGCTCATCGAGAACCACGTCGTCGTGCCGGTCAATCGGCGCGCCGACGGCAGCCATGCCTTGTTATGCGCCGATCCGGACGAAGCCCTTCGCTTGATCAACGACGTGAATGACCCGCGCTTGGGCCTGCTCTGCGATACGGCGCACTGGAAGGTGACCGCGTCGACGCTCGGCTTCGATCGCGCAGAGGCGGTGGCGCGCACCTTGCCGTACGCGCGATGCGTCCATCACAGCGACAACGACGGCGTGGTCGACGACAATCGTCCCTTCGACGAGCGCTATTGGTTCCTGCCATTCCGTGCGCGCGCGCGGCACGCCGTCCACGTGCTCGAGACACGCGCGAGCATCGCCGACCTGCATCGCATGGACGCACTCCTGTTCGGCGCGACGCCGATCCGATCCACGTGATCGGAGGCGCGTGAGCCTCGTCCCTGCGGTCGCACGTCGCGGCGCGACGTCAGCGCTGCACGGCGTTGCACGCCGTGTTTTCGAACCTCCTGCGGCGTGATACCGTGGGGCTCGGCATGGATGGCGCGCGCGCGCAGGAGGTCGATCGTGCGGCCACGCTGAAGGTCGTTCACGACTATCTGCGGGCCAGCGCGGACAATACCGTGGCCGCGGCCGCTACGTGCGCCGAGTCCATCGCTGCGGCGGCGGCGCTGCTCGCGGCGAGCGTCGCGCGTGGCGGCAAGATCCTGCTGTGCGGCAACGGCGGCAGCGCCGCGGACTGCCAGCACGTGGCGACCGAGTTCGTCAGCCGGCTGACGCGTGATTCGATTCGGCCGGCCATTCCGGCCATCGCGCTCACCACGGACACGTCGTTTCTCACGGCGTTCGCCAACGACGTGAATTTCGAAGACATCTTTGCGCGTCAGATCGAAGCCCTCGGTCGCTCGGGCGATGTACTCGTCGGGATCAGCACGAGCGGCCGCTCGATGAACGTCGTCAGGGCCGCCGAACGCGCGCGGGCGCAGGGGCTGTCCGTCGTGGCGCTCGTCGGCGGCGACGGCGAGCCGCTGCGCGCGCTCGCGGACGTGACGATCTGCGTGCCGGGGGCGTCGACGCAGCACGTGCAGGAAAGCCACATCGCGATCGAGCACGTGATTTGCCATCTCGTCGAGGACACGCTCTATCCGCGGGCGTCGCGACAGTCGCGGTAGGTGCGAACGCCGATGGACCAGGTTCGCCCGGCGCCCATGCGGGTCGTCATCGATGCGCGGATCACGCCGGACACCGCGGGCGGCGTGGCCCGCGCGCTCGCCGCGCTCGTGCGGGCGTTCGGCGACCTCGACGGCTGCGACGAGTACCAGCTCGTCGTCCGCACGGACGCCGAAGCGGAGTACTGGTCGGGCGTGATCCGGGATCGCCAAACCATCGTGCGGATGCCGGCGAAGCCGCGGCCGTCGTGGAAGCGGCGCACGACCAACCGCCTGCTGTACCGCGTGCTGCCGCCGAAGCGATGGCCCGACATTCCCGTGTCGTCCGGCTACTTCGAGAGCCTCGGCGGCGACGTGCTGCATTTTCCGTATCAGTATTTCGAGCTCTGCGCGATGCCGACCGTGTTCAACCCGCACGACCTGCAGCATCTGCACTATCCGCAGTTCTTCTCGATCGATCAGCTCGTCGACCGCGAGATCCTCTATCCCGCCGGCTGCCGCCTGTCGCAGGCGGTGATCGTCGGGTCGCAATGGATCAAAGACGACGTGATGGCGCAGTACGGCATCGCGCCGGCGAAGGTCCATGTCATCCCCGAAGGGTCGCCGAGCCAGTGGACGCGCGAGCCCGACGCCGCCCTGCGGGATGAAGTCGTCACGCGCTACGGGCTGCACGCACCGTTCCTGCTGTATCCGGCGATTACGTGGCCGCACAAGAACCATGTACGGCTGCTCGACGCGATCGCCGATCTCCGCGATCGCAAG
>CAZNMF010000438.1:0-15802 GCA_964573795.1 uncultured Solibacteraceae bacterium | reverse complement strand
TGCCGCTGGGAACACAGGCCCTTCTGGCCTGTGAGGCGGGTGTCCTGGTCCAGGTCCGGCTGATGACTGTTGACCGCTCACTCACGGCCGCGCGAGCGGCCCGGGCGACGTCAGGGTGACATCGCCCATCAGTTTCGGACGTGATCGCGCGGAGCTTTAGAGCACGCGCGACGCATTCCCTCGGAGGGCCGAACCTTCAGGTTCGGCCGCACCGGGCGGACCTGAAGGTCCGCCCCTCCGACGAGCGGACGGAAGTCGAGGTCGCCGGACGATGGCACGCACGCTGAAATCGGACAAGACGCTGTTCCTGCTCACGACGCTGCTCGTCGGCGCCAGCATCGTGATGGTCTACAGCGCCTCGTCCGTGCAGGCGGCGAACAAGTTCCAGACGTCGTACTACTTCCTCGCGAAGCAGGTCGTGTGGGCCGCGCTCGGGTTCGTGCTGATGTTCGGCACGATGCACGTCGACTATCACGACTACCGCCGGCCGGCCGTGATCTGGTCGCTGCTCGGCGTGACGGTCGTGCTGCTGCTCGCCGTGTTCCTCGGGCCGCGGATCAACGGCACGCAGCGCTGGCTGTCGTTCCGGCTGTTCTCGCTGCAGCCGTCGGAGCTCGCGAAGCTCTCGGTCATCGTGTTCGCGGCGGCGATTCTCGAACGGCGCATGCACCGCATCGCCGATCTCGCGTACGCCGTCGCGCCGATCGCGATCGTCACGTTCGGGTTCGCCGGCCTCGTGCTGCTCGAGCCGGATTTCGGCACGGCCGTGTCCATCGTGCTGATCGCGATCGCCATGCTCTACGCCAGCGGCCTGCGCTATCGGCATCTGCTCACGGCGTTCTTCCTGATTGCGCCGGGTGCAATCGCGCTCGTCGTCCTGAAGGCGTATCGCTTCAAGCGCGTCCTGGCGTTCCTCGATCCCGAAGGCACGAAGCTGAGCGACGGGTTCCAGCTCTATCAGTCGCTCATCGCGCTCGGATCGGGCGGGCTGATCGGCCGCGGGCTCGGCGGCAGCATGCAGAAGCTCTTCTATCTGCCGGAAGCGCACACGGACTTCATCTTCTCGATCATCGGCGAGGAGCTCGGTCTGATCGGCACGACGATCGTCCTCGGCGTCTTCGCGCTGCTCGCGTGGCGCGGCTTGCGCGTCGCGCTGCTCGCGCCCGATCGCTTCGGGTCGCTGCTCGCCGTCGGCATCACGATGATGATTGCCGTTCAGGCGATGCTCAACATCACCGTCGTCACCGGTCTCGCGCCGACGAAGGGGTTGCCGTTGCCGTTCGTGAGCAACGGCGGGTCGTCGCTGCTCATCAACATGGTCGCGATGGGCGTCCTGCTCAACATCTCGCAGCAGGCGTCGCCGACGATCGCGGCGTCGATGAAGCGCACGGACTGGACGCTCGGCGGGCAGGAGGCATGAGGACGAGGCATGACGCAGGGAGCCTCGGCGTCTCGACGGCGCCTGTCGATCGTGATCGCCGGCGGCGGAACGGGCGGGCATCTCTATCCGGGGATTGCCGTGGCGCGCGAGCTGCTGCGGCAGCGTCCGGACGCGCAGGTCTCGTTCGCGGGCACGTCACGCGGCCTCGAGGCGCGCGTGGTGCCGCGCGAGGGCTTCGAGCTGGACGTGATTCGCAGCGCCGGGCTGAAGGGCAAATCGCTCCGCGCGCGATTGCGTGGTGCGGCGCTGCTGGTGCCGTCGGCGCTCGACGCGTGGCGCGCGCTGTCGCGACGATCGCCGGACGTGGTGCTGGGCGTTGGCGGCTACAGCTCGGGGCCGGTCGTGCTGCTCGCGGCGCTGCGTGGCATTCCGACGATGGTGATCGAGCAGAACGCGGTACCTGGGTTGACGAACCGCTGGCTCGCCCGAGTCGTACGCGCGGCCGCGGTCACGTACGACGAGACGCGGCGGTTCTTCGGCACGAGGGGGTTCGTTGCCGGTAATCCGGTTCGTTCCGAGTTCTTCACGGCGGTTCGCACGTCCCGGCCGGATGCCGGGACACGGGTGCTGATTCTTGGCGGCTCCCAGGGCGCGCACGTCGTCAACGTGGCCGCTGTGGAGGCGGCGGCCGAGCTGGCGCGGCGGTGTCCTGGTCTCGAGCTCGTCCATCAGACCGGCGAGCGCGATCTGGCCGCCGTGCGGGAAGGGTACGCGCGTGCCGGCGTCGCCGCGCGGACGGAGTCCTTTCTGGATCCCGTGGTCCGGGAAGTGATCGACGCCGACCTGGTGATTTGCCGCGCGGGCGCGACGACGCTGGCGGAGCTGGCGGCAGCGGGCCGGCCGGCCGTCCTCGTGCCGTTCGGCGCGGCGACCGACGATCACCAGCGCCGCAACGCGCGCGTGCTCGCGGACGCCGGGGCGGCGGTGATCGTCGACGAGCGCGAGCTTTCGGGGGCGCGGCTGGCCGACGTCGTCGCGCCGCTCGTGGCGGATCGCGCGCGGCTCGACGCGATGGGCGCCGCGATGCGGCGGCTGGCGCGCCCGGACGCGGCGGCGCGCATCGTCGAGCGGCTGTTGGAGATCGCGGCGTGATGTGGCTCGGGCGCACGCGCCATCTGCACTTCGTGGGGATCGGTGGAATCGGCATGAGTGGCATCGCGGAGCTCGTCGTGAACCTCGGCTACCGCGTCAGCGGGTCCGATGCGCGGCGATCCGACATCACGGATCGGCTCGCCTCGCTCGGCGTGCGCATCGACGTCGGCCACGACGGCCGCCACGTCGCCGACGCGGACGTCGTCGTCGTGTCGTCGGCGATCGCGCCGGACAACCCGGAGATCGTCGCCGCGCGCGCGCGTCACGTGCCGGTGATTCCGCGCGCCGAGATGCTCGCCGAGCTGATGCGCCTGCGCGTCGGCATCGCCGTCGCCGGCGCGCACGGCAAGACGACGACGACGTCGATGATCGCGCTGATGCTGGAGCACGCGGGACTCGATCCCACCGCGGTGATCGGCGGGCGGCTCAGCGCGTTCGGCAGCAACGCGAAGCTCGGGCGCGGTCAGTACATGGTCGTCGAGGCCGACGAAAGCGACCGGTCGTTCCTGAAGCTGTCGCCGGCGCTCGCCGTCATCACGAACATCGATCGCGAGCACATGGACACGTACGGATCGTTCGATCGTCTCGTCGATGCGTTTCGCGACTTCGCCGATCGCGTGCCGTTCTACGGTGCCGTCGTCGCGTGCGTCGACGACGAGGCGGTCCGCGCGCTGTTGCCCTCGCTCAGCCGGCGCACGATCACGTACGGCTTCAGCGACGACGCGGACGTGCGGGGGATCGCACCGGTCAGCGACGGTCGGTCGGCCTCGTGTGACGTCGTCTATCGGATTCGCGGCGTGCCGGACGGTGCCGGAAGCGGCCGGATCGCGCTGAGCGTGCCTGGCCGGCACAACCTGCAGAATGCGCTTGCCGCCGCGGCCGCCGGCATCGAGATCGGCGTGCCGTTCGACAGGATCCAGTCGGCGCTCGCGGACTTCCGCGGCGCCGAGCGCCGCTATCAGGTGCGCGGCACCGTCGGCGGCATCACGGTCGTCGACGACTACGGCCACCATCCGACTGAGATCGCGGCGGTGCTCCGCGCAGCGCGTGACGGACGGCCGGCCCGCGTGGTCGTCGTCTTTCAGCCGCATCGCTTCAGCCGCACGCGCGACCTGCTCGATGCGTTCGGGCCGGCGCTGAGCGATGCGGACGTCGTCGTGCTCACCGACATCTATGCCGCCGGCGAGCAGCCGATCGATGGGGTCACCGTCGACACGCTCGCGCGTGCCGTCGAGCCGCACGTGAAGCGGCTCGTGATCGCAGGCAGCCTCGACGCGGTCCCGGAGATCGTCGCATCCGATGCGCGGCCGGGCGATGTCGTGATCACGCTCGGCGCCGGATCGATCGCCTCGGCTGCGCCGCGCATTCTCGACGCGCTGTCTCGACGGGAGGCGCGCGCATGAGTCGCGGCCAGGTCGCGCGTCGCGGGCTGCCGACGCCGGGCGTCGCGGTGCCGGCCGACCGGCGCTTTCATCGCGCCGACGGAGCCGGCGGCCGCCGCCGGCGCTACAGCCGCACGGCCATGCGTTTGCTGCGCTGGGGGGCCGTCGCGCTCGTCGTGGCCGGTGTCTTCGCGTGGCTCGGGACACTCGTGTTGCACAGCGAGCTCCTGCGGATCCGGCGTCTGGTCGTGCGCGGCAACGTGCATCTGTCCGCCGGCGACGTCGAGTCGATGCTCGACGGCATCCATCGCGAGAACCTGCTGCAGGCCGACCTGCCGGCGTATCGCCAGCGTCTGCTGGATTCGCCGTGGGTGGCCGACGTGCGTCTGTCGCGCGTGCTGCCGGCCACGCTCGACATCACGGTCGTCGAGCGCGTGCCGATGGCCGTTGCGCGCCAGGGCGATCATCTGTTTCTCGTCGACGACAACGGCGTGATCATCGACGACTACGGGCCCGCGTACGTCCAGTTCGATCTGCCCGTCGTCGACGGCCTGCTCGTCGCGTCGAAGACCGGGACGGCTGCCGTGGCGGCGGACCGCGCGAGACTTGCCGACGATCTGCTGACCGCGCTGGACGCGCGCCCGGACTTGCGCAAACGCGTGTCGCAGATCGACGTGTCCGACGCGCGCGATGCGGTCGTCCTGTTCGACGACGACCCCGCGTGGCTGCACCTCGGTGACGCGCGATTCGTCGAGCGTCTCCAGAACTACATCGACTTGAGGCCGCGGCTGATCGAGCGGTTTCGCGACATCGACTACGTCGATCTGCGATTCGACGAGCGGGTGTACTTGCGCGGGCCGGCGAAGACGGTCGCGGCGAAGCACTGAGGCCGTCGCGGGCGGCCGAGCGAAGCGAGGATGGGTATGGCGCGGAGAGAACGCTATCTGGTGGGGCTCGACGTAGGGACCGCCGCCGTGACGGTCATCGTCGGCGAGGTGATGGACGACGGCGCACTGGACATCATTGGCATCGGCATGGCCGAGTCGAAGGGCATCCGGCGCGGCATCGTCAACAACGTCGACTCGGCCGCCGAGGCGATCAAGCGCGCGCTGGACGAAGCCGAGCTGACCGCCGGCGTCGAGATCGACACGGTCCACCTCGCGCTCTCCGGCGCGCACGTGAAGGCGTTCAACAGCCGCGGCGTGGTGGCGGTCGCCGGCCGCAACCGCGAGATCACGCGTGAGGACGTCAAGCGCGCGATCGACGCGGCGCGGGCCGTCGCGCTGCCGGGCGGACGCGAGATCCTGCACGTCCTGCCGCAGGACTTCGTGGTCGACGATGTCGACGGCGTGCCGTCGCCGGTGGGCATGACGGGCAGCCGCCTCGAGGTCAACGTACACGTCGTCACGGGCAGCGCCTCGTCGATGCAGAACATGATCGCGTGCGTCAACCGCGCAGGGGTCGAAGTCGTCGACACCGTGCTCGAGCAGCTGGCGGCGAGCGAAGCCGTGCTCACCGATGACGAGCGCAACCTCGGCGTGTGCCTCGTCGACATCGGCGGGGGCACGACGGACTTCGCGATCTTCGAGCGTGGCAGCCTGTGGCACACGGGCGTGCTGGCGATCGGCGGCGACCACTTCACGAACGACATCGCCGTCGGTCTGCGGATGCCGATCCCCGACGCCGAGAAGCTCAAGCGCCGGTCCGGCTGCGCGCTGACGTCGCTCGTCGCCGAGGACGACACGATGGAGGTCGTCAGCATCGCCGGCCGCCGCGCGCGCGTGATGCCGCGGCGCGTGCTGTCGGAGATCCTGCAGCCGCGCGCGGAGGAGATCTGCCACCTGCTCTGGGACGAGATCCGGCGCGCGGGCTACGAGAAGTCGCTGAACTCCGGCATGGTGCTGACTGGCGGAGGCGCGCTGCTCGAGGGGATGACGGAAATCGCGGAGCAGATCTTCGCGATGCCGGTGCGGCGCGCGGCGCCCGAGGGCGTCGGCGGCCTCGCCGATCACGTCAACAGTCCGGCGTTCGCGGCGCCGGTCGGCATCGTCACCAACGCGCACCGGCGGATGCAGGCCGAGCCGGTGCCGGTCGGCCCGAGCGTGCTGGGCCGGCTGATCGGCCAGTTCGGGACTTTGTTCAAAGAGTTCTTCTGAGTTTGCGCTGTACGTCCGGACGAAAGTCTGGTACTGATGTCTTCGCCCGAAAGGATCGCTCCATCATGGATGCTCGCCCTCTGATCAACGTTACCGACGCCCGGCTGCGAATGACGCTCGAAGAGAACCTGAAAGCCGGCGCGCGCATCAAGGTCATCGGCGTGGGCGGCGGCGGCGGCAACGCCGTCAACCGCATGGTCAACGCCGGCCTCGGCGACGTCGAGTTCATCGTCGCGAACACCGATCAGCAGGCGCTGCTGAACAACGCCGCGCCGGTGAAGCTGCAGATCGGATCGCACTTGACGAAGGGCCTTGGCGCCGGCGCCGATCCGGGTGTCGGCCGCGCCGCGGCGCTCGAGGACACGGACAAGATCCTCGAGGCGCTCACCGGCGCCGACCTCGTGTTCGTGACGACGGGCCTGGGCGGCGGCACGGGCACGGGCGCCGCACCGGTCATCGCGAGCCTGGCGAATCAGATGGGCGCGCTGACCGTCGCCGTCGTGACCAAGCCGTTTCGCTTCGAAGGCCGCAAACGCCAGACCCAGGCCGAGCTCGGCCTGCGCGAGCTGAAGGAATCGGTCGACTCGATGATCACCATTCCGAACGAGCGCCTGCTCACGACCGTGGACAAGTCGACGAGCATGGCCGCCGCGTTCGAGACGGCCGACGACGTGCTGCGACAGGCGATCCAGGGGATCTCGGATCTGATCCTGGTACCCGGCTTGATCAACCTCGACTTCGCGGACGTGAAGACGATCATGTCGCGCATGGGCCTGGCGATCATGGGCACGGGCATCGCGAGCGGCGAAGGACGTGCGCGGCTGGCGGCCACGGCCGCCGTCTCGAGCCCGTTGCTCGAGGACGCGAACGTCGAAGGCGCGCGCGGCGTGATCATCAACGTCACCGGAGGCCCGGACTTGACGCTGGCCGAAGTCAGCGAGGCCTCCGACATCGTCTACAGCGCCGCGCACGAGGACGCCAACATCATCTTCGGCGCGGTCGTCGACCCGACGATGGAGGGCCGCGTCAAGATTACGGTGATCGCGACGGGCTTCGACCACGCGACGGTCGAGACGTCGCCGGCGGCACAAGCGACGAAGACGACGCCCGTCGACTTGTCGCAGTACGCGGCCGTCTCCGCGCGCACGCCCGTCGAGGAGCGCGTCGCCGTCAACGGCGGCACGCCCGTCGTCGCGCGCCGCCGCGGCGTGGATCTCGTCGGCGCCGCGTATCGGCAAGCCGCGACGCCGGCGGCCGAGGACGGCGAGTCGGCGCTCGACATGCCGACGTTCCTGCGGCGGCAGGAAGGCTAGCGGGGAAACTTCGAACTTCGAACTGCGAACGTCGAACTTCGAAAAGCGAACCTTTACGTCCAACGCGACACTTGGTCTGGCGTCAGACCTGCAGCGGCGTCGCGATCGAGATAGACGATCGTCCGCGCATGGCGTTGTAGCGCGGACGCGGGCACCATGGCGTTGACGTCTGCGTCGCCGAAACTGTCAGCGACCGCCTGTCGTTTTCGCGCGCCCGATGCCAGGCACAGGATCTCGCGCGCCTGCAGGATCTGGTGCACGGACATCGTGATCGCGCGCGTCGGTACGTCCGCGACGTCGCGAAACCACCCCTCGCCAACCTGTTGACGCCGACACGCCTCGTCGAGCTCGACGACGAGGAACGACGTCGTCGTCTCGAGATCCGCCGGCGGATCGTTGAAGGCGAGGTGCGCGTTCTCGCCGATGCCCACGAAGGCCAAGTCGATCGGTGCCTTGGCCAGCTCGGCGCTGACCTGACGGATCAGCTCGCCCGGATCGCCGTCACCGGCCGCGGTGTCGAGCATGTGCACACGACGGATGCCGGCGCGATCGATCAGCCGCTCGCGAAGGAACCGCACGAAGCTCGCGGGATGATTCGGTGGCAGGTCGAGATACTCGTCCAGATGGAAGAGCTCGACGCGGTCCCACGCAATCGACGGCTCGGCGCAGAGCGTTTCGAGAAACGCGATCTGTGACGTGCCTGTCGCCGCGATCAGCCGTGCGTCGCCACGTGCGGCAATCGTCTCGCGCAACAAGCGCGCCGCGTCAGACGCCGCGTCGCGACTCAGCGCCGCGGCATTCTCGAAGACCCGAATTCGCATCCGCACAGTAGACCACGAGCCGCCCGGATCCCGGATGCAGATGGCTTCATGTGCGATCGAGCAGCTTGTAGATCACCGGCAGACAGGCGCCCGCGACGACACCCTGTATCGCGAACAGCAACATCTCGATGCTCCAGTGGGACGAAGGAAATCGCACGAACAGGAATCCCATCGCTGCGACTCCGCCGACCGCACACGTCGCGGACGCCCGAGCCAGCGCACGAGGACCGTCAGGCGCGCTGGAGAGCCGCTCCAGTGACATCAGGAACACCGGAAAAACGAAGAGGAACGCCAGCGACGTCCAGACGACCATGGCCACAACGTCGCCACGACGAGGAAGGCGTCCGTACATGAGCGTCCCGAAACCAACATTCACCGCGAGCCCGAGCGCGAGCGATAAGCTCCACGTCACGAGCATTTTGACAACGACAGTTAGCACTCCGAGCGCATGACGCATATGGGCTTGGCGGTGTGCGGCACAGCGTATCTCAACCGCCATGCCCCCGGCGCCCCAAGGTCCTCACGGCGGCGGCCGGACCATCGCCGCGGCTTGCAGGTACAATTGCCAGAGCCAGACCGTTCGCCGGCGTCGCCGGCGAACGCGCGCCACACGCACGACCGGCACGCCATCGTGAGCCAAAAACCCAGCCTTTCTCGTCAGATGAGCACTGCACCCAGACGCGGGGGCGCCGATCCGCGCGCGAGCCGGCAGGACATCCTGGCGCGTGAAGTCGGCGCGGTGCGGCGCGCCCACGGCGGACGTCTGCGCGTGGCCCTCGCGTTTCCGAACACGTACTTCGTCGGGATGTCGAATCTCGGCCTCCAGACCGTCTATCAGCGGTTCAACGCGGACCAGCGCGTGGTCTGCGAGCGCGTGTTCCTGCCGGCCAAGCAGGAGCTGGCGGCGATGTCCGGACGAGGGCCGTCCCTCGTCACGCTGGAATCGGGCACGCCGGTGCGCGACTTCGACGTGTTCGCGTTCTCGGTGTCGTTCGAATGGGACTACACGAACGTGGTGGCGATGCTCCGGCTCGCGGGCCTCGCACCGCGCGCTGCCAACCGTCACTGGCGCGATCCGCTGATCATCGTGGGCGGCGCCGTCACGTTCGTGAATCCGGAACCGCTCGCGCCCTTCGCCGATCTGATTGCCGCCGGCGAGGCCGAGCTGCTCGTGCCCGGGATCGTCGACGCGATCGCCGAGATCGGGCTTCGCGATCGAGAGACGCTGCTCGAGCGCCTGGCAGCCGTCGGTGGCTGCTACGTGCCGAGCCTCTACGACGTGACGTACGACGGCCCCGGGCGCGTCGCGGCGATCACGCCGCGTCCCGACAGCCACGCGCCGGCGGTCGTCAGAAAGGCGGCCGTGAAGGCCGCGGATCGGCTGGATCCGCCCGCCACGAGCATCTTCACGCCAGACACGGAGTTCGGATCGCGCCTGCTGATCGAGGTCGTGCGCGGCTGCGCGAATCTCTGCCGGTTCTGTTGGGCGGGCTACAACTACCTGCCCGTCAGACCGTTCTCGACGCAGCGCATCCTGGACATCGCCGAAGCTGCGCGTCCATACGCGACCCGCGTCGGCCTGGTCTCCATCGCGCTCTGCGACCATCCGGACATCGAGCTGATCCTCGAACGTCTGATCGCGATGGGCTACGGCATCAGTCCCGCGTCGCTGCGTCTCGACGATCTCACCGATCCGATCGTCTCGCTCCTGAAACGGAGCGGCGAGCGGTCGATCACCATCGCGCCGGAAACCGGCTCGGATCGGCTCAGGCGCGTGATCAACAAGACCGTCACCAACGATCAGATCCTCGACAAGACCGACCTGATCTTCCGGCACGGCATCGAGAACCTGAAGCTGTACTTCATGATCGGCCTGCCGTCGGAAGAGACGGCCGACCTCGAAGCGATTCGGGACCTCGTCCGCGAGATGCGCGCGCGGATGCTGGAGCACGCGGCCGCGCGCGGCACGGTCGGGCGCCTCGTCGCCTCCGTCAACCCGCTCGTCCCGAAGCCCGGCACCACCTACCAGTGGCTGCCGATGACGCCGGCGGCCGAGATCGACGCGAAAATCGAGCAACTGCGCGCGCTCGTGGCGGACCTGGACAACGTCTACTTCAACATCAAGTCGGAGCGCCATTCGTTCTATCAGGGCCTCCTGTCCCTTGGCGATCGACGCGTCGCCGACGTGATCGAGATCGCCGAGCGCAACGGCGGCAACTGGCGCGCGGCCGTTGCCGAAGCGGGCATCGACGCGTCGGCGTACCTCTATCGCGACCGCACGGCCGACGCGTTCCTGCCGTGGCAGATCATCGACGGCGGCTTCAAGGCGACGTTCTTCCGCGACGAGCTCGAGAAGAGCCGCCGCGCCGAATGGACGCTGCCGCCGAAACGCCGCAGCGCCGCCGATCCGATTGAAGTCCTCGCGCCGGATCGATAGCGTCGCTTCGTCCGCCTTCGCCACGGCTACGGCGGACAAGTAAGCCCCAAGCCGCGGGCCCCCCGAGCCCCAAGCCGCAAGCCCCCTACACCGCCTCGGCCAGCGCGGCCTCGTGCTCCTTGTAGGCGTCGAGGATCAGATCGCGCAGCCGTTCCTGCGATGACGTGTCGACGGCAGGGCGGAGGAGCGCGAAGCTGCGTCGTTCGCCGTTCACGATGTACTGTCGAGCCGGGAACGTCACGTTCCGGCCGCCGTTCCTTCGCTCCCAGATCCCGAAGCCCATCAGCTTCAAGCCGTCCAGTGGACCTCCGGAGAACAACAGCTCCGCGTCGGCGAGCTTCCCGGCCGGGACCCCTTTGTCGTTTGGAAAGAACTTGACCGTCATATCGCGTCTCCTCCGCGCCGTGCCGGCGCGCACGGAAGGAGAGCAAGCGCGAAGCCACACGCGACGCTCGTCCGCAACTATCGGCGAACGAAGCGCTTCGCGGATTGGCGCCGAGCGCCGAGGCATCCGCGCCGGTGAGAATGGAAACTGCAGTTCGCGGGCTAGGATGATCGCGTGCCGAAACCGATCACTCCAGTTGCCGCGGGCTTCACGTGGATGGCGTCGGCGACGGGCCGAGCCCTCGCCTGCGACGTGCTGTCGCCGCTTGCATCACACGTGTTTACCACGCGCGACCTGCGGTTCTCGCGTCCGCTCGACGATCCCGACTACGCGGCGCTGGCGGAAACTCTGGGCGTCTTGGCGGCCGACGTCGTGCGCGTCCGCCAGGTCCACGGCCGCGCCCTCGTTGTCGTGCGGCCGGGGGAGACGATTGGCACGCCGCCCGACGCCGACGCGATTGTCTCGACGGACCCTACCCGCGCCGTGGCCGTCCGCGTCGCCGACTGCGTGCCCGTGCTGATCGCCGATCGCGGACGCCGCGTCGTAGCGGCGATCCATGCCGGCTGGCGCGGAATGGCCGCCGGCGTCTGCGGTGCCACCATCGAGACGATCGCCGCGGTCGGCGCGGCGCCGGCCGACCTGGTCGCGGCCATTGGTCCGAGCATCGGTCCTTGCTGCTATCAGGTCGATCGACCCGTCAAGGCCGCCTTCGACGCCTCGCAGCCGGGCGCTGGCCCGTGGTTCGAGGCGGATGGGCCGGACCGCTGGAGGCTCGATCTGTGGACGGCGGCGATCGATCAGTTGGCGGCCGCCGGTGTGCCGCGCGCCAGCATCAGCGCGGCGAGACTCTGCACGGCCGACAACCTGTCCGTGTGCTATTCCTTCCGGAAGGAACGCGCGGAGGCCGGACGCATGGTCGCGGCGATCCGGCTCGCGGCCTCCGGCGCGCCGCGCGTCGGTTCACGCCTCGCTCCGGCGTAGTGGCGCTTTCGTGTAGCGCGTGGCGACGGTCGTGATCGGTTCCGGAATCCGCGCATCCATCCGCCGCCGGCCGACCACACGCGCGTAGCCAAGATGACGACCCGCGTCGGCGCTCAGCGCGTCGAGCTCGAGGCGGTTCTCCGGCGCGACGAGCTCGACCCACTCACGCCACAGCCGCCAGCCGTCCGGCAGCGTATCGGCCGTTTCGACCGTCACGAGCCCCGTTTGCTCCCAATGACGCTGCCACCAGCCGGCCGAGTGCAGGCACCACAGGTCCGGCGTCCACCAGCGCTCCAGGTGCGCCGGGACGATGCCGTCGAGCTCGGCCATCAGCGCGGCGCCCGCGATCCCGATCGCGCCGCCCGGCTTCACGAACCGCGCGAGATACGCCAGATAGTGATCGTCGGTGCCGTAGTAGAAGAACGAGTCGATCGAGACGATCGCGTCGAAGAACGCGTCGGCGAACGGCAGCGAGCGCGCGTCCGCCCGAATCGCGAACACGCCACTGCCAGCCCCGGCATCGTCAATCCGCTGCCGGTTTTCGGACGCGCTGAACCACAGGTCCGTGGCCCACACCTGCACGCCGAGCTCGTGGTGCAGGAAGATCGACGACAGCGCGCGGCCGCAGCCGAGATCCAGCACGCGCATGCCTGGCCTGAGATCGAGCGCCTCGATCAGCCACTCGGTCATCCAGAGCGGATTGGCCGCGCCGCTGACGCCGGCGAGCACCCAGTCGGGATGGTAGGCCGATGCGCGGGGAAACCGGTCGGAGGTCAGTCGCCGGTCCGCGGTCACGTGACGGCTCCTTCGACGCCGCGTCCGGCGCTAGAACTTGAACAAGTCGTCGAACGCCTTGCGCGCGCCAGACGAGGAGGAGGAGGCGGTGGCGGGGGTGGAGCCAGTCTCGCGCTCGACTTGGACGCGCGCGGAGAACAGCGTGCACGAGTTGCGCGCGTCCTTCGGGCTCACGCGCGCGGGGATCTTCTGGCGGCATTCGAAGACGGCGCCCGGGTCGAACGACTCGCACTGCGCGCACGCGTGCAGCGCCGCGCCGCAGGATCGGCACTCGCTGTCGGGCCCGATCGCCGCGGACCCGAGCGCGCCGCAGCGGGCGCAGCGTACGACTTCGCGAAATCCCGGCAGGTTGGGCGTCCGCGGATCGCGGGGGATGCGTGGGTCGTACGGCTCGGGCGGGCGCCGCGGCCCGGCCGGCGGGCGCGCCCCGCGGTCGCGCGAGTCGTCTTGTTGATAGCCGCGCTGCCGGTACTTGCGATCAGACATGGATACCTACGCCGGCGCTGCGGTCGTCGTCGTATCGGCGGCTGGCGCCGGTTTGGCGAACAGAATGCGCTGACAACTATCGCACGCCACGAGGTCCGTGCCGCGTCGAACCTGCTGGGTGATCGCGGGTCGCAGGCGCACGTGACACGCGGCGCAGAGGTCGCCCTGCATTTCGGCCACGGCGAGCATCTTGCGCTGTTTCAGCAGCTGCTCGTAGCGCGCGAGGACGGCTTTGTCGACGCCGGCCGACATCTGCTGCTTTTCGCCGTTCAGCCGCGCGATCTCGGCATCCAGATCGCGTCGCTCGGCGGCCAGCGCGCGGCGCGCCTCGTCCCCCTCCGCGCGCATCTGCGCCGCGGCCTGCTCGGCGTCCTTCAGTGCGGCCTGGAGGCCGTCTCCGGCCTCCATCAGGCCGAGGATCTGCTCTTCGAGCGCGTCTTTCTCCGCCTTGGCCGTCGCGATCTCGTGCAGCAGCGCCGTGTACTCCTGGTTCGTCTTCACGGCCGCGCGATGGTCATCGAACCGCGCCAGGCGCGTGTCGACGGCCGCGACCTGTTTCTCGAGGTCTCGCCGTTCGTGCTGATTGGCGGTCAACGCCGTCTTGGCGGCGTCGACCGCCGCGGTTGCCGCAGCCAGACGGCGATCGATCGCCTGTTCGGCGGCCGGCAATTCCGCCAGCCGCCGCCGCGCTGTTTCGGCGGCGGTGTCGAGCGTTTGGAGCGCGATCAGGGTTTCGAGAACAGGAAGCACGTGAACGTGATTGAGGTAGACGTTACCACGACACCCTTCGCGGCGCGCTCGCCGCGAGCCTCCTGCGTGCGACGCACTTCGGAGGCCGAGGCGACGCGAGCCTCGCCGACGGTCCACCTTCGCGCTGCGCGCTACGGTGGACAACCTTCGCAGACGCTCGCTGTGACGCGGCCTGCCAACCGTAGCCGCGAGCGTAGCGAGCGTTTGGCGAAGGTTGGTGGGCCCCCCAGGATTCGAACCTGGGACCAACCGGTTATGAGCCGGCAGCTCTCACCGCTGAGCTAGGGGCCCGCCTTCGCTCCCGCTTGCCTTCACTACGGGAGCTTCGGCGGGGCAAGCCCGCGTGTCACTCCCGCTTACGTCGACCGGCACGAGCTTCGGCGGGGCAAGCCCGCGTGAAGGCGTCACGCCGAAGCGGCTCGCCTGCGCCCGGCGCAGGCGGACCGTCTCATCGTCCTTCCAGGAACGGCTTCAGCCGCCGGCTCCGGGACGGGTGGCGCAGCTTGCGGAGCGCCTTGGCCTCGATTTGGCGGATCCGTTCGCGCGTCACCGCGAAGCTCTGGCCAACTTCCTCCAGCGTGTGCTCGGAGCCCTCGCCGACGCCGAAGCGCATCTTGATGACGCGCTCCTCGCGCGGCGTCAGCGTCTTCAGGACGTTGTCGGTCTGCTCCTTCAGATTCAGGTTGATCACGGCCTCCGACGGCGACACGACGTTCGTGTCCGGGATGAAGTCCCCGAGGTGCGAATCTTCCTCCTCGCCGATCGGCGTCTCGAGCGAGATCGGCTCCTGCGCGATCTTCAGGACCTTGCGGACCTTCGACACCGGGATGTCCATCCGCTGCGCGATCTCCTCGGAGGTCGGCTCGCGGCCGAGCTCCTGCACGAGCGCGCGCGACGTGCGGATCAGCTTGTTGATCGTCTCGATCATGTGCACCGGGATGCGGATCGTCCGCGCCTGGTCGGCGATCGCGCGCGTGATCGCCTGGCGGATCCACCACGTCGCGTACGTCGAGAACTTGTACCCGCGGCGGTACTCGAACTTGTCGACCGCCTTCATCAGGCCGATGTTGCCTTCCTGAATCAGGTCGAGGAACTGCAGGCCGCGGTTCGTGTACTTCTTCGCGATCGAGACCACGAGGCGGAGGTTGGCCTCGACCAGCTCCTTCTTCGCCTGCTCGGCCTGCGCTTCGCCCTCGAGGATCGTCCGCAGCGTGCTCGTCAGCTCCTCGACCGGCTGCTCGAGCTTCTTCGCCATCTCGCGGATTTCCTTGCGGTACTCGTCCTTGTGCTTGAGGAGCAGCTTCTTCTCCTCTTCCCGGAGCTTCTTCTTGCCCTTCGGCTCGAGCCGCTGATCGATCAGGCGAATCTCGCGCTGCCGCGCCTGGATGTCCTCGACCGACGTCTTCATGCCGTCGATCAGCCGGCGCTTGACCATCTCGGTGAACTCGATCTTCCGGATCAGCCGCGACAGCTCGACGCGCGCGCGCAGGATCTTCCAGCGTGCCCGGCGATACTTCTTCTTCTCGGCCTTCGGCACGTCGCCGAACTTGTCCTCGAGCTTCGTCACGACCTCGAGCTGCGCGCGGACCTTGTCGATCTGCTTCAGGAACTCGCGCTGCCGCGCCGCGATCTTCTCGTCGGTGATCTCTTCTTCGTTGAAGACGACCAGCTCGCGGACGGTCCGCTCGCCGCGCTTGAGCTGCTCGCCCATCTCGATGACCTCGTGCGTCACCTTGGGCGTCCGCGAGATCGACTTGATGACG